>DATGXY010000318.1:0-28165 GCA_035298525.1 Holophaga sp. | reverse complement strand
GGATGCCGCGCCCGCCCCGGCCCCCACCACCCCTAAGGCCGCTGCGCCCGCCTACAGCCAGAAGGTCATGGAAATCCTGGGCGCCCCGGTGCCCGGCAAGGGCAAGATCGTCTTCTTCCGGCCCAGCAAGTTCGTGGGCGGGGCCATCGGCTTCATCGTCCGCGAGGGCGAAGCGGAGCTGGGCAAGCTGCGCAGCGGCAACTACTTCGTCATCGCCGCCCAGCCTGGCAAGCACACCTACAAGGTCCACTCGGAGGCCGCCGATAACACCACGCTGGAAGTGGAGGAGGGTGAAACCTACTTCGTCGCCGGCTCCATCAGCATGGGCTTCCTGGTGGGACACCCCCACCTGGCCGTGTCCACCGTCGCCGCCTTCGAGGAGGCCCTGCCCAAGCTGGAGCCTTCCAAGCCCCTGAAGTGACCCGGGCCGCTCCACCCGGGATGCTCGCTATCCTGGCCCCAGCGAGGTGGCCATGCATGTTCTGATCGTGGGCTGCGGCTGGCTGGGCGGGGCGGTGGCCGAGGCCCTGGTGGCCCGGGGCGACAGGGTCACCGGGGTGCGCCGGGATCCCGGCCGGGCCCAGGCCCTGCGCGCCCTGGGCGCCGAGCCCCTGGCCCTGGACCTGGCCGGCCCGGAAGCCCTGGCGGCCCTGCCGGAGGACCTGGACGCCATCCTGGCCTTGCAGTCGGCCCGGGAGGACAGCCGGGAAGCCTACACCCGCACCTACGTCCAGACCGGCGCCAACCTGCTGGCCGCGGCCCGGGGCCGGCGCCTGCGGGCGGTGGTCCAGGCCAGTTCCACCGGGGTCTTCGGCCAGCGGGACGGGGCCTGGGTGGACGAGGGGAGCCCGGTCGCGCCCGCCACCCCCACGGCGGAGGTGCTCGCCGCCGCCGAGGCCCTGTACCTGGAGGCCGCCCGGAACGGGATCCCGGCCCGGGTCCTCCGGTTGTCGGGGCTTTACGGTCCCGGCCGGACCTGGATGCTCGACCGGGTCCGTTCCGGTGCCCTGGCCCTGGGCCCCGGCGACGGCGCCTGGCTCAACAGCTGCCACCGGGACGACGCCGTGACGGCGCTCCTGGCGGTCCTGGACCGGGGCCGGGACGGCGCCGTCTACCACGCCACCGACGCCGAGCCCCTGCGCCGCCGGGAGCTGATCCAATGGCTGTCAGAACGCCTAGGCATCCCCGCCCCGGTCAACCCCGGGGCCCAACCCAGCGGTCCGGACCGGCGCGTGTCCGGTGCCGCCACCCGCCAGGAACTCGGGCTGCACCTGCGCTGGCCGTCCCTGCGGGAAGGGCTGGCGCCCTTCCTGGCCTGAAGGGCACCGCCCAGGGCCGGGAGGGGGCCGCTCAGAGCCTGAAGCGGTGGACCATGCCCCCGATGCGCTCCCCGATGCGGGCCAGTTCGGCGGCGGTGCGGGCCACCCCGGTGGTGGTGGCCGCATCCGGGGCGCCCTGGTCCACGAGGCGGGAAGCCCGCGCCCCGGCCGCGTTCTCCTCGGCCACGGCAGACACCATCTGGCGGGTCTCCTCCGAGAGGGTTTCCAGATTCCCGTGGATCTCCCCCAGGAATGGGTGAGTTCGTCGGTCCCCCCCTTGGCCAGCGGCATGATGTGATCGATTTCCCACCCAGACGCTCACGAATGTGCCGCCACCCGAAAGCTCCGGCGGCTCAGCCGGGAATCCCCGGAAAGAGCCAAGAACAGGGTTGTAGGGAGGGGCCCTTCCCGGGGATCCTCATTCCATCTCCGTTGGCCAAATCCCCTCCGTTCTTCCCGCCTCGTCCGGCCCGGCTGGTCAACCGGGTCGGATTTCCCTCTGCTTCACGTTCCAGGCGGACATCCATGAAGTTCCTCCAAACCGCCCTCCTCGCCCTTTTCCTCCCCCTTCAGCCCCTTCCGGGGGCCCCCCCCGCCCCCGCATCCATGGATGCGAGGGAGGGACGATGGGCGCCACTCGAGGCATCCATCAAACGGGGCCTGGGGCTGGCCGATCTGCCAGTGCCTGGGCGGGCCTCGACCTCCATTCGCATTTATCACGCCCCAGCCCTTTCAGTCAGGGAGGAATCCCTGACCATCTGGACCTCATCCGTGGATGGCGCGATCGACCTGAGATACCGTGCGCCATTCCTGGTTGGCTGGCTCCGCCAACTGGCCGTGCTGTGCGACCCGGCGGATCCTCCCTCGACCTCGCGGGCTCTTTCCCTGGTAAGGATGGTGGACTGCCATATGGTACTTGGCAGCCAGGATCCGATGGGCATCAAGGGTCTCTGCGACAGGCTCACCAGCCGGATCCTGGCGATGCGCCAAGGCGATTCGACAGGACGGGCTCGCCTTCCTGTGGTCGATGGATGCGGCCTCCGCATCCTTCTCGACACGGCTTCCGGGGAGCGGGATTTCAAGGAAGTCCAGGATCCCGAATGGGATGCCTTGGTGGAAAAGCTCTGCCGGATTCTGGAGGCCCAGGGCCTCAAGGAACGCCTGCCCGACCTGGAAGGGTTTCTGGGGAAGGACGTCATCGACCTTCTGGGCCCGGACCTGCTGGCCGAAGCGGCCTCCCCAGCCGATATCGAGTTGGCCAGAACCCTCATCAAGCTGGGCGTCGACGTGAGGAGGCCATCCTCCCGGGGTGCCTGCCCCCTGGTGGAAGCCTGCGGGGCGGGAAACCTGGAGCTCGTCGCCATGCTTCTCGCCGCCGGCGCGGATCCCAATGCGGGAAATCATTCCGAGGTGTGGCCGGAGTCCGATCTCCTGCCCCTGGACACCGCCATGAACGGTGCGCTGTGGGGCCCAGGCCCCCATGGCGCCGCCATCGTCCGGGCCCTGATCCGGAGCGGGGCGGACCCGAACAGGTCCGGAAGCGGATACGGATCGCCCCTCCGGAGGGCGAGGAAAGCAAAGGACGCCGCACTCATCGGCATCCTCACCGCCGCGGGCGCCAGGGAGTAGCCGCCGTTCCATCCCCTACCGGGAACTCCGCCATCATGGAGTGCCATGCCCCCCTCACCCGCACCTTCCCGAACCTCCACCACCGGCCGCGGCCTGCCGGTGCTGACCGCGCTGTTCGGCACAATTGCCGGATCGCGGGGAGCCGCGTTCCTGGCCTTGGCCCTCACCCCGCTCCTGGGCGGCGGCCCCTGTGACATCAAAGTCCCCAAGGATCGCCACTGGTTCAGATACAGCCATTCCCTGAACCGCCTTACCCGGTCCAGGCACCTGGAAACCCTGTTCGCCTTGAACAGGGCGAGCGATATTCCGGTATTCATTTCGCTCCTCGACTGCCTCGCCCCGGTGGGGCGGGAGGGGGATACGACGTCGGAGCTGGTGTTCGACCAGCTCAAGGCGACGGTGCCCCTCGAGTACGAGGCTCCCACCGCCGCCCAATGGGCAGCGGATCCCGCGGCCCGAGCCCGGGTGATGAAGCTGTACCGGGACTGGTGGGCGGCCCACGGCCCTGCCGTGGCCTTCGCCCCTGGCCCGGGTATGTTCTTCCCCGTGTCCATGGGGGACCCGGAGCGGCGGGCGGCGGCCAGGGTCCACAACGCCTGGTACATCGCCTCCCATTGATGGGGTTCGGGCGGTGATCGCCGATGGCAAAAACCCGGCCCCGATGGGATGATCAGGGGCTCCCCGCCAACTCCGGAAGGAAGGACACCCATGCGCAAGCTCCTGGTCCCCGCCGTCTTGACCCTCATGCCCCTCCTGGCGGCCCCCGCCTCGGCCCAGGAGGTTCCCATCACGAAATTCGTGGCCATCGCCGCCGAGACCTTCTCCGTCAACGGCCTGGACATCGTCATCCAGGACCTCACCCGCAACCAGATCATGGGCACCACGCCCCGCCTCCCCGGCCGGGCCAATATCACCCTGCGCCTCCGGAACCCGGGGAAGGCCTTCGCCTCCTTCGCGCCCCAGGATCTGGCCCTGGTGGGGAAGAGCGGCCTCCAGACGGTCCCCCTTTGCGAACTCAATTCGGGGGTGGAATCGGAGGCGCTCCTGCACCAGATCGCGCCGGGCGCCTACATCGAGGTGAGGTACATCCTCTCCGGCAAGGTCCAGCTGCCCGCCAAGCTCTACCTGGGCGGCAAGCTGGTCGCCGAAATCCAGGAGTGAGCGGGAGCCCCGGACGCTGAAACGACCCGCAGCCCGGCACGGAAGGATCCCACATGATGTTCACCTGGGCGGCTCCCCATGCTCCCGTTCGGCATCAAGGGGAAGCGGGTGGGGGTGGTCGGCACCCTCCAGGGCCTGTTCGGCGAAGGCTTCACGATGCCGTTCACCCTCGGGGTCTTCTTCGCTTCCATCACCTGGGGGTCGTTCAGGCAGATCAAGGGGGCCGAGTCCACCGCCTGGATCGAGACGGAAGGCCAAGGGACCTGGCTGCTCGCGGCCTACACCCCCTCCGCCCTCGCCGCGGGCCTCGGCTGGCCGGAACCGGCCCCCAAGCCCCGGGAGGGGTGAGAGCGCCTGCCCGTTGACCGGGCTAAATTCGTCATTTCGCAATTTTCCGAAATGCCTATACTGGGGATGGGCCCCCCCGGGTCCCCCGGAAGCCCCCCATGACCCCTGATCTCCGAACCCTGGTCGAACGCCTCAAGGCCGTGTCCCATCCGCTGCGCCTGCGCACCCTGGCCCTCCTGGCCTCGGGCGAGCTGTGCGTGTGCCAGGTGGCCGAGGTGCTGGAGGTGCCCATGTCCTCGGCTTCGGAGGCCCTGCGGGAGCTTCGCCGGGCGGGGTTCGTGGCGGAGCGGCGCGAGGGGCGCTGGGTGTACGTGTCGGTGGCCCCCGCCGAGGCGGATTCGTCCCTGCTCCAGGGCCTGGTGGAGGAGGCGCGGCGCCTGCCCGAAGCCGAGGCGGACCTGCGTCGGGCCCAGGAGGTGCGGGCCCTGGATATCCCCGTGGTGTGCTCCCGAGTCCAGAAGGCCGCGCGGGCCTGAAGCCCCCTTCCCCGTCCACCGGAAACCGATGCCATGAGCGAATCCTGCTGTTCCTGCGAGACCCCGGCGCCCCCCGCCCCGCGGCGGGGGTTCTGGCGCGGGGGGGGCTGGCTCCTGCCGGCCCTGGCCCTGTGGACCCTGCTCTATGCGGGGGCCCTCCCGGCCTCCCGATGGGTGGCGTTCCGGTTGCTGGGGCTTTCCCCGGCCTCGCGCCTGGGCGACGCGGTGGGCTTCTTCCTCTATGACGTGCCCAAGGTCCTGCTCCTCCTCACCCTGGTGGTCTTCGCCGTGACGTTCCTGCAGACCTTCGTGAGCCCGGGCCGGGTGCGGGACCTGCTGTCGAGGCGGGCCTCCTGGACGGGGAACCTGATGGCGGCCCTGCTGGGCATCGTGACGCCCTTCTGCTCCTGCTCCGCGGTGCCCCTCTTCATCGGGTTCCTGCGGGCGGGGGTGCCCCTGGGGGTGACCTTCAGCTTCCTGGTCTCGGCGCCCATGGTGAACGAGGTGGCCCTGGGCCTGCTCTTCGCCATGTTCGGGTGGAGGATCGCCCTGCTCTACGCGGGCACGGGGGTGGCCATCGCCTTCCTCAGCGGCCTGGTGCTGGGCCGGCTGAGGATGGAGGCCCACGTGGAGGACTGGGTGCAGGCGGTGCTGAAGGCCCCGGCCGCCGGCGAAGGCGGCGAGGAGCGGCCCGCCCTGCCGGAGCGGATCGACGCGGCCGTCCAGGGGGTGAAGGACATCGTGGGCAAGGTCTGGCCCTACATCCTGGGCGGCATCGCCGTGGGGGCCTTCATCCACGGCTACGTGCCCCAGGCCTTCATGGCGGGGATCCTGGGCCGCAACACCTGGTACAGCGTGCCCCTGGCCGTGCTGGTGGGGGTGCCCCTCTACAGCAACGCCGCCGGGGTGATCCCCATCGTGGAGGCCCTCCTGGCCAAGGGCGCCGCCCTGGGCTCCACCCTGGCCTTCATGATGGCCGTCATCGGCCTGTCTTTGCCCGAGACCCTCATCCTGCGCAAGGTCCTGAAGCCCCGGCTCATCGCCGCCTTCGTGGGCGTCGTGGCCTGCGGCATCCTGGCCGTGGGCTGGCTCTTCAACCTCATTCTCTAGGGAGTCCCCATGCTCATCGAAGTGTTCGGTCCCGGCTGCGCCAAGTGTGAAATGCTGCTGAAGCACGCCCGGGAGGCCGCCGCCGGCGGCGATCACGAGGTGGTGAAGATCTCCGACTACGCCGCCATGGCCGCCCGGGGGATCCTCAGCACCCCGGCCCTCGCCGTGGACGGCGAACTCAAGAGCCAGGGCCGGGTCCTGGCCGCCGCCGATATCCAGGCCTTCCTGAAATAGCGGGGCGACCATGGCCACCCTCCGCCCCGCCCTCCTGGGCCTGGCCTGTCCCGCCCTCCTCTGCGCCCAGGCCGGAGTCCCCGCCCTGGATCCCGCGGGACTGGCCCAGGCCCTGAAGGCCGGAACCTGGACCGTCGTTGAGTTCGGCGGGCCCACCTGCGTGCCCTGCAGGCGCATGCAGCCCATCCTGGCCGGGCTCCAGCAGCGGTTCGGCGCCCGGGCCCAGGTGCGCAACTTCTACGTCACCGAGCACCTGAAGGAGGCCCGCGAGTACCGCATCATGGCCATGCCCACCCAGGTGGTCTTCGACCCCTCCGGCAAGGAGGTGGCCCGTCACGTGGGATTCTGGGAAAGCCAGGACTTCCTGGCCGGACTCGCCAAGGCCGGGCTGAAATGACCGGGTGGATCGAGGGGCTCGCCGACGGGGTCGCCCAGGCCCCGGCGCTGGGCCAGCTCGGCCTGGTCCTCCTGGGCGGCCTCCTCACGTCCATGAATCCCTGCGTGATGGTGGCGGCCCCCCTCGTGGTGGGCTTCGCCGGGGGCACCCGGGAGGGCCGGCACCGGCCGGCGCTGCTCTCGGGGGTCTTCGTGCTGGGCCTGGCCGCGGCCTTCACCGTGCTGGGGCTGGGGGCTGCCCTGACGGGCACCCTCCTGGGGGACGTGGGATGGGGCTGGAAGGCCGCCCTGGGCCTGGTGCTGCTGGCCATCGCCCTGCACCTCCTGGGCGCCTTCGCCCTGCCCAGGCCCTCCCACGGGTTCCTGGCCCGCTTCCAGGGGGCGGGCCTGGCCGGGGCTTTCGTCCTGGGGGCCCTGACGGGCACCCTCTCCGCCCCCTGCGCCACCCCCGCCCTGGCGGCGGTGCTCACCCTGGTGGCCCTCCAGAAGCGGGTGCTCTGGGGGGGCGTGCTGCTCTTCACCTATGCCCTGGGCCACGGGGTCCTGCTCTTCCTGGCGGGGGCCTCCAGCGGATGGGCCGGCCGCTACGCGGAAAGCCGGTTCTCCCGGGCCCTGGGGCGATGGCTCCCCCGGGCGATGGGGCTCCTTCTTATGGCCTGCGCGCTATGGGTGCTGGTCCTGGCCTGGCAGGCCCGGGCCCTTGCCTGATCTCTTTCCCCAACCCAACCTTGTGTGGAGTTCCCCATGTCCTGCGGTTGCCTTTCCGGTCCCAAGAAGCTCCTCTACGCATGCTCGGGCGCGGCCAATACCGGTCTCCTGGCCGATCAGGTGGCCCGCAGGCTCTCCCTGCTGGGGGAGGGGAAGATGACCTGCCTCGCGGGGGTGGGCGCGGAGCGGGAGGGCTTCCTCAAGACCGCAGCCGCCGCCGAGGCCAACGTGGTCATCGACGGCTGCCCCACCGCCTGTGGCCGCAGGGCCTTCGAACGCCTGGGCCTGCCCTGCCGCCCCCTGGACCTCACCCAGTTCGGGGTGCAGAAGGGGGTCACCGTCATCGATGAAAGCGTGATCGACCGGGTCAGCCGCGAGGTCGCCGCCCACCTCCAGGCCTAGGCATGTCACATCCAGGAGCCTCCCCCATCCCCGATCGCCCCCCCTCCGGGCCGGGCATGGTGATCTCGGGCCTGTGGTTCCTGGCCCCCGGGGAGGCTCTGGCCCTCCTCCAGGAGGGCGCCCTCCTGGTGGACCTGCGCAGCGAGGAGCTGGCGGCCATGAAGGCCTTCGCCGTGCCGGAGCGGATCCACCTGCCCCACCGCGCGTTGCCCGGGCGGGTGGAAGAACTGCCCCGGGGCCGCCTCCTCGTCCTGGCCGATTCCTCGGGGGTGTACCTCCGGGGCGCCGCGGCCCTGCTGCGGTCGGCGGGGTTCGACCGGCTCGCCCTGCTCAACGGGGGCATGCTCGCCTGGGACCAGGCGGACCTGCCGGTGCTCACGGATGCCGGCGCACTCCTGCACGGCGACTGCGCCTGCGTCATGCGGTCCCGGAAGTAGAGGGGCTCAGAGCCAGAAGGTCCGCTTCAGGCCGTCCAGGAACCCGCCCGAATCCTGGCGGGTGAGGGATTCCAGCTCCCCGGCGTCTAGCCAGAGACCGCGGCAGGCGCTGCACTGGTCCACCTTGTGGCCGGCGTGCTCGATCTCCAGCAGTTCCATGCCGCACTTGGGGCAGCGCATCCAGTGCTTTTCCTTGAGGGTCTGGCGCTCGGCGGCCAGGAGCCGCTCCTCCCGCTCCAGGGCCAGCTGGCGGCGGCGCTCCAGTTCCTGCTGGGCGAAGAAGGTTTCCTCGGGGGTGGTGGGCTTGACGGGCATGGGGACTCCTTGAGGGGGGACCGGTTCGGCGGTCGGGGTGGGGAGGTTCAGGAAAGGCCCGGCGCGGGGTCCTTGCGGGGCCAGAGGAGGGAGGCCGCCACGGCCCCGCCCACCAGGAGGCCGATGACCCCCAGGCTCCAGGCCACGGGCACCTTGACGAACTCCACCAGGAGCATCTTGAGGCCCACGAAGACCAGGACGAGGCTGAGGCCCACCTTGAGCAGGTGGAAGCGCCCGATGACCCCGGCCAGGAGGAAGTAGAGGCTGCGCAGACCCAGGATGGCGAAGATGTTGGAGGTGAAGACGATGAAGGGATCCTTCGTGACCGCGAAGATGGCCGGCACCGAATCCACCGCGAAGACCAGGTCCGTGAGTTCCACGGCCACCAGCACCAGCAGCAGGGGGGTGGCGAAGCGCCGGCCGTTCTTCACCACCGTGAACGCGGGCCCCTCGTAGGTGTCCACGGCGGGGACCAGGCGCTGGAAGGCCCGGAAGAGGGGATTGCTCCGGGGGTCGAAGCCCTGGTCGCGGTGCAGGAGCATCCTGGCGCCGGTGAGCACGAGGAAGGCTCCGAACACATAGAGCACCCAGTGGAAGCTGGCGATGAGCGCCGCCCCCAGGCCCACGAAGACGGCCCGCATGGCCAGGGCGCCCAGGATGCCCCAGAAGAGCACCCGGTGGTGGTAGGCCTCGGGCACCGAGAAGGCCCCGAAGATGAGGACGATCACGAAGATGTTGTCCACGCTCAGGGCCTTCTCGATGAGGTAGCCCGTGAGGAACTCCATGCCCCGCTGGGGGCCGTAGGCCTGCCAGAGGAGGGCGTTGAAGGCCAGGGCGCAGCCGATCCATACGAGGCTCCAGATCCCAGCCTCCTTGACGCCCACCTTGTGGGCCTTCCGGTGGAAGACGCCCAGGTCCAGGGCCAGCATGAGCAGGACGAAGCCGATGAAGCCTGCCCACATCCAGGGGGTGCCGATGCTTTCCATTCAGGGGTTCCTCAGGCCGCGAGGCCGGGGCGGCGCGCGAAGTCGCGCAGCCGGGCCACCCGGTCCTCGATGGGGGGATGGGTGCTGAACCAGCTCAGGAGTCCGCCGCCCGAGAAGGGGCTGGCGATCATGAGGCTGGCGGTGGCGGGCTCGGCGGTGGGTCCGGGCTCGATGACCTGGTTGAGGCGGCCCAGGCGCTCCAGGGCCAGGGCCAGGCCCTCGGGATCCCCCGTCACCCGCGCGGCGCCGGCGTCGGCCATGTACTCCCGGGAGCGGGAGATGGCGAACTGGATGAGGGAGGCGCCGATGGGGGCCACCACCGCGAAGAGCAGGCCCCCCAGGGGGCTGCCGCCCTCCTCGTCGCTCTGGGAACCCCCGCCCAGCAGGGCCCCCCACTGGAGCACGTTGCCCAGGAGGCTGACGGCGCCCGCGAGGCCCGCGGCCACGGTGGCCACCAGGATGTCCCGGTTGCCGATGTGGGCCAGTTCGTGGGCGATGACGCCCCTCAGCTCCCGGCGGGGCATGGTCCGCAGGATGCCCTCGGTGAAGGCCACCACCCCGTGCTCGGGGTTGCGGCCCGTGGCGAAGGCGTTGGGGGCCTCGTCCCGGACGATGAAGACCCGGGGCTTGGGGATGCCGGCCCGGGCCGCAAGTTCGGCCACATCCGCGTGGAGGGTGGGGGCCTCCCTTTCGGGGAGTTCCTCGGCGCCCTGCATGCGCAGGACGAGGCGGTCGCTCCAGAAGTAGGCGCCCAGGTTCAGGCCGAAGGCCGCGATGGTGCAGCCGATGAGCCAGCCCTTGCCCAGGAAGGCGCCCAGGGTCACCAGGAGGCTGGTGACGAGGCCGAGCAGCAGGAAGGTCTTGAAGCGGTTCATGGTTTCCTCCTAGTTTCGGGTCCGCTCGAGCATCCGGGCCGCACGGCGGCCAGCTTTTTCTGCCGCCTGGTCGACGGCGTAGTACAGATCCGCATCCCGGGCCTCCACCACCTCGGGGGGGAGCCCCCGCAGGGTGAAGTTCACCTGGCAGAGCTTGTCCTGGCCTCCCCGGGGTCCGTTCAGATCGGAAAAGCGGACCACCACGCGCTCCAGGTACGCGGAGAAGCGGGACAGGGAGAAGGCCAGGCGGCGCTCGATGTGGGCTTCCAGCGCCTCCGTGGGGGGGATGCCGATGCCGCGGATCTGGATGTTCATGGGGACCTCCGGACCCCCAGTCTCGGATCCCGAATCAAATAGATCTAATAGATAAATTTCCTGAACGCATAGATAATATGAATCCTTGTGGGGGCTCCGATGGAATGGCTGAACTACCACCACCTGTTCTATTTCTGGACCACGGTCCGGGAGGGCGGCGTGACCCGCGCCGCGGAGCGCCTGCGCCTGGCCCAGCCCACCCTCAGCGCCCAGATCCGCAGCCTGGAAGCGGCACTTGGGGTGCGGCTCTTCGAGAAGCAGGGCCGGGGCCTGGCCATGACGGAGGCCGGGCGCACCGCCTTCCGCTACGCGGAGAGCATCTTCGGGCTGGGCCAGGAAATGCGGGAATCCCTGGCGGGCATCAGCGACGGAAGCCGGCCCGTGCTGGCCGTGGGCATCTCGGACGCCCTGCCCAAGCTGATGGTGCGCGAGCTGCTGGAACCGGCCCTGCACCTGCCCGAGGCCATCCGCCTCGTGTGCCGGGAGGACCGCACGGAGCGGCTCCTGGCCCAGCTCACCCTCCACGACCTGGACCTGGTGCTTTCGGACCTGCCCCTGCCCCCGGGCAGCGCGGTGAAGGCCTTCAGCCACCTGCTGGGGGAATGCGGGGTGGAGATCTTCGGCGCGGCCGCCCTGCGCAAGGCCCATCCCGGGGCCTTCCCCCGCTGCCTGGAGGGGGCGCCCTTCCTGCTCCCCCCCGAAGGCGCCGCCCTGCGCCGGGGGCTGGACCAGTGGTTCGAGCTGGAGGGGGTCCGCCCCCGCATCGTGGGGGAATTCGACGACAGCGCCCTGCTCAAGTGCTTCGGCCAGAAGGGGCTGGGGTTCTTCGCCGCCCCCGCGCCCCTGGCATCGGAGGTGGAGCGTCAGTACCAGGTGAAGCGCCTGGGCGTTGCCCGGCGGGTGCGGGAGCGGGCCTACGCCATCACCCTGGACCGGCGGCTGAGGCACCCCGCGGTGGTGGCCATCTCCGAAGCGGCCCGGGACCGGGTCTTCGCCTGAGCCTTTCCTCACCGCAACCAAGGGATTCCATTGCAAATACATACACGATCGTTACACTGGTTCGTGTAATTGGACCCCATGCGCCCCCTGGAACCCGCCTCCCGCCCGCCCCGACCGCCCTTCCTGGCGGCCCGGCGCTGGATCGCCCTGGCCTTCCTGTTCCTGGTGGTCGTCTACGTGGGCGCCACGGCCTTCCATCCCTGTGACGAGCGGCCGCTGGAGGAGACCCAGGTCTGCCACATCCTCTGCAACGATGGCTGCGCCACGGCCCCCATCCCGGCGGCCCCGGCGCCGCCCCCCGCGGACCCCCTGCCCCGCCCCCGCTTCGAGGCGGAACGCCCGGCCTCCCTGGCCACCCTTCCCGTGGAACCCGAAAAGGAACCGCCCCGGATCCGCATCGCCTGAACATCTCCAGGCCGGCGAGGTCCCGCGCGCAGCGCCGGATCCGCCCCAGCGATCCCCCGGGTGGATCGGCGAGGCCGATCCGCCCCCTCCTTCGAGGATTCCATGCGTACCCCCTTCTTCGGGGCCCTGGCCTGCCTGCTGGTCACGCAGGCGGCTGCCCAGGTGCCCCTCACCTATCCAGACATCCTGGCCAAGGCCCGGCCCGCCCCCGGCCGCTGGCGGGCGGAGGCCCTCCTGGCGGAGCGGGGCCTCCAGGCGCGGGAAAGCCAGGGATTCCTGCGGGAAGGCCCCAGCGTGGCCCTTCTCGCCGGCCCCCGCCGCACCCCTGAACTGGGCACCCGCACGGACCAGGGCCTGGAGGTGGACCTGCCCCTCTTCCTGGCCCCCGCCACCCGCGCCGCCCTGGAGGCCAGCCTCGGCCGGGCCCATCCCCTCCTGGTGGAAGCGGCCCGCAGGGAGGGTCAGTTCCAGCTCCGGAGCGCCTACCTGGAGGCCTGGCTCGCGGTGAAGCTGGTGACTCTCCGGGAGGCCGACCTGGTCACCGTGGACCGCTGGCTGGCCGCCGCCAGGGCCCGCCTGGACGCTGGGGCCGATCCCGCCTTCCAGGTGGCCCTGGTGGAGGGGGAGCGCCTCAAGGTCCAGCAGGAGCTGGACGAGGCCCGGATCCAGGAGGCCCGGGCCTGGGGGGCCCTGGCGGCCCGGGCGGAGCTTCCCCCGGCGCCCCAGCCCCTGGCGGACCCGGGCCCCGTGCCGGAGATCCCCGCCGCCGGCCTGGAACGCCGCCTGGAGGCGAGCCCGCTCCGCCAGGCCCTCCTGGCCCAGGCGGACCTGGAGACCCAGGGCCTGCGCCTGAAGGAGGCCCAGGCCCTGAGCCGCTGGAGCCTGCGGGGAAGCTACGCCCGGGAGGGGGAGGACAAGGTGGCCCGGCTGGGCGTGGCCGTGCGCCTTCCCCGCTCCGGCGAAACCAACGCCGTGCGCTCCGCCACCCAGGCCCAGATCCGGGCGGTGCAGGGCGAGGCCCGCCAGGCCCTGGCAGAACTGGACGCCCGGGCCCAATCCGCCGCCAACCGCCTCCGGCGGGCCCCGGCGCCCACGGCGGCGCCGGACTTCGCCAAGGCCCTGGAAGCCGTGGGCCTCCGCCTCCAGGAGGGCCGGGAACGGCCCTCGGACGCGCTGCCCATCCGCCGCCAGCTCCTGGAATCCCAGATGGCCGCCCTCCGCCACATCCACACCCGCCATCTCCTGGCCGCCGAACTGCAGGCCCTGCTTCCCGAGGTGAACCCATGAACCGCCTGGCCATCGCGCTTTCCTCGGCCCTCCTCCTGGCCGCGGGTGCCGGCTGCTCCCGCAAGCCCGCCGCGGACAAGGCAAGCCACGACCCTGGGGAAGGGGCCGGGGACGCCCCCATCCCCGTGCGGGAGATGCGGGGCATCCAGCTGCTCCAGGTGCCCCAGCCCCGGGTGGAGACCCGCTGGGTCCCCGGGGAGGCCCAGGGCGACGAGGCGGCCCAGGCCGTGCTCAGCAGCCCGGTGAAGGGCATCGTCAGCCAGCTCGTGGCCATCCCCGGCCAGGGCCGGGGCCCGGGGGCCACCCTGGCCCTCGTCCAGAGCCCGGAGCTGGCCCGCCTCAAGGCCGAATGGATCGCCGCCCGGTCCCGCCTCACCCGCGCCCAGTCCGAATGGGCGCGGGAGGAGCGGCTGTACCAGGCGGGGGCGGGCGCCCGCAGGGACCTGGAAGGCGTCCGCAGCGACCTGGAGACGGCCCAGGCCGCGGAGGAGGCGGCCCGCCTGGGGCTGGAGGCCGTGGGCCTCAAGCCCGGGGAGGCGGGGGCCACCTTCACGGTGAAGGCCCCGGCCAGCGGGTCCCTCGTGGCCTGGAAGGTCCAGCGGGGCCAGGGGGTCGAGGCCGGCCAGGAGCTGGGCACCTTCCAGGCGGCCCAGGCCTCCATCGTGAAGGTGGAGGTGCCCCAGCCGGGGCCGGTGGGCTGGGAACCGGGTTCCGAGACGGAGGTGCGCCATGGGGGCGGCAGGACCTGGAGGGCCCGCCTGGAAGGGACCCCCACGGCCCTGACGGTGGATACCCGCCGCCTGGGCTTCCGCCTCCGCTTCGCCGGGGGCCCCCTGCCCATCCCCGGCACCCCCGTGGAGGTGAAGGTGCCCACGGAAAAGGGGATCTACCTGCCCCAAGCGGCCCTCCAGCAGATGGACGGCCAATGGGGGGTCTTCGTGGTGGAGAAGGGCCAGGCCGCCTTCCGCCCCGTGAAGCGGGGGGTGGAGCTCCGGGACGAGGTGCTGGTCCTGGAAGGGCTGCGGCCCGGCGAAACGGTGGTGGCCGAGGGGGCGTACCTCGTGAAGGCCTACCGCCAGAAGCGCTCCGGTCCGGAGGAGGGGGAAGGTCATGGCCACTGAACCCCACCTCCACGCCCCCGAACGCCGCACGGCCATCCGCCGCTGGTTCGATGGGCTCCTGCCCCGCCGGGGCTGGGTCTTCGCCCTGAGCCTGGCCTGGGGGGTGGCGGGCCTCGCCACCTTCGCCCAGCTCAAGCGGGATCTCTTCCCGGACATGGCCCTGCCCATCCTGAGCGTGCTCATCCAGAGCCCCGGGCGGCCCGCCCCCGAACTGGAACGGTCGGTGGCCCAGCCCACGGAGCAGGCCCTGGGCGGCATGCCGGGCGTCAAGCGGGTCGCCACCACCGTCCTCCCCGAACTGGTGCAGACGGTGGTGACCTTCGAGGGGGACACGGACCCCTGGCGGGCCCGCCAGTTGGTGGCCGAGCGCCTCTCCACCGTCACCGGGAGCTTCCCCACGGGCACCCGGCCGCCCCTCATGAGCAGCGCCTCCGGCCGCCTCCAGGAACTCATGGAGATCGTGCTGGAGGGCGAAAGCATCGATCCCATGCGCCTGCGGGACCACACCGACCAGGTGCTGGCGCCCCGCCTCCAGGCCGTGCCGGGCGTGGCCCGGGTGGAACGGCTGGGGGGCCAGGAGCGCTCCCTGCAGATCGTGCTCGTCCCCGAGCGGGTGCGCAGCCTGGGCGTGAGCCTGGACAAGGTGATGGCCGCCCTGGAGCAGAGCCACCAGGATCTGGCCGCCGGCATCCTGGAGATCCAGGACAAGGGCTGGTACATGACCGTGGGCAGCCTGGCCGCCGGCCCCGACGAGGTGCGGCGCCTGCCGGTCCAGACGGCCAAGGGAACCGTGACCCTGGGCGAGGTGGCGGAGATCCGGGAGGCCCCGGCCTTCCGGCGGGGCCTCGCGCGCCACGACGCCCACGAGGATGTGAGCCTGCGCATCGTCAAGCAGCCCACCGCCTCCACCCTGGAGGTGGCCCGGGGGGTGCGGGAGGCCGTGAAGGAACTGCGCAAGGGCCTGCCCCCGGGCATGAAGCTGGAGACCATCTACGACCAGGGCGACCTGGTCACCCACGCCCTGGACGGGGTGACGCTCGCCCTGGGCGTGGGGGGGCTCTTCGTGGCCCTGGTGCTCGTCGTGCTGCTGGGCAACCTGCGGTGCGCCGCCCTGGTGCTGGCCGTGCTGCCCCTGGCCACCTTCGGCGCGGCCATCCCGCTGCGCCTCTGGGGCCTGGGCCTCAACGCCATGACCCTGGGCGGCCTGGCCATCGCCGTGGGCCTGCTGGTGGATGCCGCCGTCATCATGGTGGAGAACCTGGCCCACCGCCTGCACGAGCACGGGGACGCCCTGGAATCCCGCCGGGCGGCCCTCACCCGGGCGGCGGCCGAGGTGGCCTCCCCCATCCTCATCGCCGTCCTCGTCATCCTGGCCGTCTTCATCCCCCTCCTGTCCATGGGCGGCATCGCGGGCAAGCTGTACGCCCCCCTGGCCCTGGCCGTGGCCTCGGCCATGACCTTGAGCCTCGTCTTCACCTTCACCCTGGTGCCGGCCCTCGTGGACCGCTTCCTGCCGCCGGGGGCCGCCCTGGCGGAACCCCGCCTCGTGGGCGCCATCAAGCGCGTGTACCGGCCGGGCCTCGACTGGGCCCTCCGCCACGGCGCCCTGGTGCGCATCCTGGCCCTGGGCCTGACGATTCCCAGCATCTGGCTGGCCTTCCGCTTGGGCACCAACTTCCTGCCCCCCCTGGACGAGCGGGCCTTCATGCTCCTGTCCAAGGTGCCCTCCGAAAGCAGCCTGGAGGCCGTGGACCGGGCCAATCTCCTGTTGGACGAGCGGCTCCGGAGGATCCCCGGCGTGGCGGCGGTGTATCGCCGCAGCGGCCGCGCCGAGGTCACCGAGGATCCCTGCCCCATCACCGACAGCGAGGTGATGGTGATCCTGAAGGGCGACGCGGACGGGAGCCAGGTGGGCCGGGAGGTGCTGGAGGCCGCCGAGGCCATGCCCTTCCCCGTGGAGGTGAACACCCCCATGCAGGAGCGCATCGCCGAGGGCATCGGCGGGACCCCCGCCGATATCCAGGTGAAGCTCTTCAACCGGGATCTGGAGGCCCTGCGCAGGCAGCTCCCCCACCTGCGGGAGCGCCTGCTGAAGGTGGAGGGGGTGCGCAGCGTCACGCCCGATACCCCGGAGCCCATGCCCCTGTGGCGGGCGGCCCTGGACGAGGAGGCCGTGCGGCGCCTGGACGTGCCCCGTCCCCTGGTGGGCAGGACCCTCCAGGCCGCCCTCCAGGGCCTGGAATCGGAGATCCGCTTCGACGGTCCCCAGCGCATCGAGCGCATCGTCCGTTTCCCCAACGATGGCCAGGTGAGCCCCGAAACCCTCAAGGACACGCCCCTCGTCCTGGAGGACGGCCGGGTCTTGTCCCTGGGCCAGGTGGTGCGCTTCCAGGAGACCGCCACCCCCACCCTGGTGCGGCGGGAATCGGGCCAGCGCCGCATCGGCCTCGATATCCGCACCACGGGGGACCTGGGGGGCACCGCCCGGCGCGTCGAGCGGGCCTTGGAAGGGATCCAGCTGCCGGAGGGCACCTTCCTCCAGCTGGGCGGCAAGATCGAGGAGGCCCGGGAGACCCAGGCCCGCCTGGGCATGGCCATCGCCGTGGCCCTGGCCCTCGTGGCCGGGCTCCTGTACCTGGCCCTCAAGGCCTGGCGGGAGGTGCTGGTGGTCGTGGCCACCCTGCCGGACGCCTTCGCCGGCGCCCTCCTGGCCCTGTGGCTGGCGGGGGAGACCTGGAACATCAGCTCCATCGTGGGCATGATCGGGCTCTTCGGGGTGGCGGTGCAGAACAGCCTGGTGCTCATCACCCAGGCCAAGGCCCTCATGGCCGCCGGCATGCCCTTCGAGGCGGCCCTGCGGGAGGCCAGCCTGGGCCGCGTGCGTCCCAAGCTCATGACCGCCGGGGCCGCCATCCTGGGCCTCATGCCCATGCTCTTCGGGTTCGGCGGCTCCGAACTGGAGCGCCCCCTGGCCATCGCCATGGTGGGCGGCCTCGTCACCAGCACCCTCTTCACCCTGCTGGCCCTGCCCAGCTTCTACGCCTGGGTGGGTCGCCCCGCCGGAAGGGGTCAGGCCCGGGACGGCGATTGACGGAAGGCCCGGAATCCGGATCGAAGTAACATCTTGAATCATTTCGGCATGCGCTTATCCTTGGCGCGCACAGCCCCCTAAAAGGAGTTCAACCATGAAGCACCTCCTCACCCTCGTGATGCTCGCCGGAACCCTGGCCTTCGCCCAGGCTCCCGCCCCCACGACCAAGAAGCCCGCCCCTCCCGCGCCTGCCGCGTCCCCCAAGCCCGAGGCCAAACCGGCCGCGGCGCCGGCCGCCGGTGGGTTCGTCGGCAACACCGACTCCAAGATCTTCCACAAGGCCGATTGCAAGCAGGGTTCCAAATTGAAGGCCGACCACAAGATGGTCTTCGCCACCAAGGCGGAAGCCGAGAAGGCCGGCTTCCGGCCCTGCAAGACCTGCAAGCCCTGATCCCGGCCCCCGGGCCGATCGAACCGGAGGGCTCCCTCGCCGATCAGGCCAGGAAGCCCTGGGGTGACGGAGGGGGTCCCCGGTTCCATACTGTTCGGGCCCAGGAAAGGCAGGACCCCATGCTTCCCCTGACCCGCGAAACGGTGCGTGACTTCTATTCGGAGCGGCGGATCGCCGTGGTGGGGGCCTCCCGGGATCCCCGGAAATTCGGCCGCCAGGTGCTCGAAGCCCTGGCGGCCCGGGGCTTCGAGGCCGTGCCGGTGAACCCCCGGGCCGACCGCGTGGGCGACAGGCCCTGCCACCGCACCCTGGCGGCCATCCCCGGCGGCGTGGGGGCGGCCATCGTCCTGGTGCCCCCCGCGGAACAGCGGGAGGTGGTCCGCCAGGCGGCGGAAGCCGGCCTCCGCAAGGTATGGATCCACGATCACCCGGGCAAGGGCGTCGCCGATCCGGGCGTCCTCAAGGCCTGCCGGGAGGCGGGCATCGAACCCATCGCCGGCTATTGCCCCCTGATGTTCATGCCCGGCACGGGCCTGCCCCACCGCATCCACCGGGGGATCCTGGGGCTCCTGGGGCGGCTGCCCCGATAAGCGCCCCATTCAATAAGGGCGGGCCCAGCCATGAACCCTTCCATGGTTCCCGGCGGGGAGTCCCAGGTAGCCTGGGGCCGGAGCCCCGCCGCCGTGCGCATCGCCAACCCCATCTATGACGTGGTCTTCAAGTACCTCCTGGATGACGAGAAGGTGGCCCGGCTCCTCCTCTCCGCCCTCCTGGGGCGGGAGGTGCTCGAACTGGAGTTCCGGCCCACGGAACTGCACCACCCCGTCACGGATCCCCGCGGAAGCAGCTTCCTGGTGCTCCGCGTGGATTTCGCCGCCAGGGTGCGCATGGAGGACGGGAGCCGCAAGCTGGTCCTCATCGAGATCCAGAAGGCCCACGACACCCACGACATCATGCGTTTCCGGCGCTACCTGGGATCCAACTACTGCAACCGGGAGAACGCCTGGGAGGATCCGGAGGGCACGGTTCGTCCCCTTCCCCTCGTGACGATCTACTTCCTGGGCAGGGGCCTGGAGAACGTGGACGTGCCGGTGCTCCGCATCAACCGCCGCTACGAGGACGCGGCCACCGGGGAGGAGGTGCGGGTTTCGGATCCTTTCGTGGAGGCCCTGACCCACGATTCCATCGTCGTCCAGATCAATCGCCTCAAGAACCGCCGCCGCACCGAACTCGAGAAGCTCCTGGCGGTCTTCGACCAGGGCCAGAAGCGTTCGGCGGATTCCCACCTGCTGGACATCCTGGTGGAGAACTTCCCGGAACGCTACCGGGAGGTCCTGCGCCGGCTGGAAAGGGCCAACGGGGACCAGGACATCCACGAGCGCATGGACCTGGAGGACGATATCGTGCGGGCCTTCCAGGAACATGCCCGCACCCTGGCCGACGACCGCAAGCTCATCGCGGACCAATGCAAGGTCATCCGGGGCAAGGAGCGGGTCATCGAGGACCAGGAGAAGGTCATCGAGGAGAAGGAGCAGACACTCCGGGAGAAGGAGCAGGCACTTAGGGAGAAGGACCGCCTCATCGAGGAACTCCGGCGCCGGAACGGGTTGTCCTGACCGGCCCGAGGATCCGGGGGCCTCGACCGCTGCCATACTGTTGGCAACTTCCGGCATTCCCCCCCGCGTATTGCGCAGATCCCCAAAGGACGACCCATGTTCCGCAAGCTGCTCTTCGCTGGATTCACCACCGTCCTGGCCCTCGCCGGCGACCGCGGCGCGCAGTGGGCCAAGGTGGACGCGGCCATCGGCCAGGGCCTGCCGGCCACGGCGGTGAAGGAGCTGGAGCCCATCCTCAAGGGGGCCCTGGCGGAGCGGGCCCACGGCGAGGCCGTGAAGGCCATCGCCCTGCGCATCGCCCTGGAGGGCACCATCCAGGGCAACAAGCCCGAGGAGCGCATCACCCGCATGGAGGCGGAGCTGGCCCGGGCGCCGCGGGAGATGAAGCCGGTCCTGGAGGCCATCCAGGCCCAGTGGTACTGGCAGTACTTCCAGCGCAACCGGTGGCGCTTCATGCAGCGCACCCAGCTGGCCCAGGGCTCCGGCGGCGACCTCACCACCTGGGACCTGCCCCGGATCCTGGAGGAGATCGACCGCCACTTCACCGCGGCCCTGGAGGCCAGGGCCTTCCTGAAGGCCACCCCCGTCTCCGCCTTCGCGGCCGTCCTGGAGAAGGGCACCGTCCCCGCCGCCTACCGCCCCACCCTCTTCGATATCCTGGCCCACGACGCCCTGGCCTTCTACATGACCGGGGAACAGGCCGGTTCAAGGGCCGAGGACGCCTTCGATCTGCAGGCCGAAGGCCCCGCGATGGCGCCCGCCGAGGTCTTCCTGGCCTGGCGGCCCATGCCCCGGGACACGGCCTCCCCCACCCTCAAGGCCCTGAGGCTCTTCCAGGAGCTGCTGGCCTTCCACGCCAAGGACGCGGATCCCTCCGCCTTCGCCGACGCGGACCTGCTGCGCCTGAAATTCGTCCATGACCGCGCCGCGGGGGACGGCAAGGAGGCCGCCTACAAGGAGGCCCTGGCCCGCTTCGCCCACCACTGGAGCGCCCACGAGGTCTCGGCCCGGGCCCTGGCGGCCCTGGGGGACCGGCTCCAGGAGGAGGGGGCCCTGGTGGAGGCCCGCGCCCAGGCCCAGCGGGGGCTGAAGGCCTTTCCCGCCTCGGCGGGAGGGGCCGAGTGCTTCAACCTGATCGCCCGGATCGAGGGCAAGGAGGCCCGGCTTTCCACGGACCGGGTCTGGAACGGGGGCCTGGCGGTGCTGGAGGTGGCCTACCGCAACCTGTCCCGCATCCACTTCCGGGCCATCCCCGTGGACTTCGGGGCCTGGATGCGCACCCGGCGCTGGTCCGCCCACTACGATCCCTCCCAGGACGAGGCCCTCCTGAAGGGGTCACCCGCCCTCACCTGGCAGGCCGCCCTGCCCCCCACCCCCGATTTCCGCCTGCGCACCGAGCGCCTCCCGGCCCCCAAGGGCCTGGCCCCCGGCTTCTACTTCATCGTGGCCAGCCCGGACCCGTCCTTCGGCGCCAAGGAGAACGAGGTCAGCGTGGCACCCGTGTGGGTGAGCGACCTGGCCCTGGTGATCCGCAACGGGCGGCCCGAGGGCGGCAGCGAAGGCCTGGTGCTGCACGCCGTTACGGGCGAACCGGTCGCCGGGGCCCGGGTGGAGGCCTGGAAGGCCCAGAACCAGGGGAACCTGGCCCTGGCCAGGACCGCCACCACGGACCGGGACGGGCTCTTCCGCTTCCCGGCCGCGGACCCCACCTACGAGGCCCTCTTCCTGGTGGCCAGCCACCAAGGCCAGACCCTGTGCACGGAACACTACGCCCAGGCGCGGAGCCCCCGGACCCCGGTGCGGGCCCGGGAAACCACCGTGTTCTTCACGGACCGGGCCCTCTACCGGCCCGGCCAGACCGTGGCCTTCAAGGGCATCTGCATCCGCACCGACCCCGAGGCCTCCGAATACCGGGCCCTGCCCGGGCGCACCGTCACCGTCACCTTCCAGGACCCCAACGGGAAGGAGATCGAAAGCCGGAGCTTCGTCACCAACGGGTTCGGGTCCTTCAGCGGCACCTTCACGGCACCCCGGGACCGGGCGCCGGGGCGCATGTCCCTGGTGGCCCAGGAGCCCCGGGGCTTCCAGGCCCTCCAGGTGGAGGAGTACAAGCGGCCCAAGTTCCAGGTGGGGCTGGCCGCCCCCGCGGAAGCCGCCCGCCTGGGCGGTGAGGTGGAGGTGCCCGGGCGGGCCACCGCCTACACCGGGGCCGCCATCGGCGGGGCCAAGGTGGCCTGGAGGGTGGAGCGGGAGGCTCAGTTCCCGGCCTGGTGCTGGTGGGGCCGGGCCTCCAGCCCCCAGGCCATCGCCCACGGGGTCGCCCTCACCGGGGCCGACGGCACCTTCCGCATCCGCTTCCTCGCGAAGCCCGATCCGGCCGTGTCCCTGAAGGACGAGCCCGTCTTCGCCTACCGGGTCCACGCGGATGTCACGGACATCACGGGCGAGACCCGCTCCGACCAGCGGATCCTCACGTGCGCCCCCACGGCCCTGGCGGCCACCCTCGGGGCCGCGGAATGGCTCACCACCGAACGGCCCGTGGTCCTGAACCTGCGCACCGCCACCCATGACGGGGAGGGCCGTCCCGCCGAAGGGTCCCTCGCCATTCACGCCCTCCAGGTCCCCGACCGGGTTCCCCGGCCGGGGCCGGGCGGCGTGGCCCTGCCCTGGGGGGAACGATCCGGCGGCAGGGCCCTGGACCTTTCCCGGCCCGAAGCCTGGGAGCCCGGAGAAGCCGTCGCCAACCTGCCCTTCCGCACCAGCCCCGACGGCACCCTCCAGGTGCCCGTGCAGCTCAAGGCCGGCGCCTACCGGGCCTTCCTGGAAACCCGGGACCCCTTCGGAAAGGCCGTCACCGCCCGGTTTACCTTCCAGGTGCTGGATCCCGGTGCCACCCGCTACCCCACGCGCGTTCCTGCCCACCTGGCCGCCCCCACCTGGCGGGTGGAGCCGGGGGAGACCTTCCGGGCCCTGTGGGGCACGGGCTACGATCAGGGCCGGGCCCTGGTGGAGCTGGAAAGCCGGGGCAAGGTGCTCAGGCGCTTCTGGACCACCCCCGGCACCACCCAGACCCTCGTCGAGCACCCCGTGGGCGAGGAGCTGCGGGGGGGCTTCCTCCTGCGCACCACCTTCGTGCGGGAGAACCGCGCCCACATCCAGGAACGCCTCGTGGAGGTGCCCTGGACCGACCACCACCTCACCCTCAGGTGGGAGCACCTCACCTCCCGCCTGGCCCCGGGCCGGAAGGAGACCTGGACCGCCGTCGTTTCCGGCCCCGGCGCGGGCAAGGCCGCGGCCGAGATGGCCGCCACCCTGTACGACGCGTCCCTGGACGCCTTCCAGGCCCACGCCTGGCCCCAGGCGTTCAGCGGGTTCCGGGAGGAATCGCACCGCATCCAGTCCCTCTTCGAGAACGGCCCCGCCTCCTTCCAGCGGGTCCGGGGCTTCTGGCCCCCCCGCTCCCGGGAGGTGGACTGGACGTACCCCGCCCTGGACGGCGCCCTCGTCCAGGATCTGTGGGGCTACCGCTTCCTCAGGAACCGCGCGTTCCTGGCCCCGGGTGTCGCGAAGGGGGTGCCTGGGGGCGGGGTGCCTCCCCCTCCCCCTCCCCCTCCCGCGGCCAAGGCCAGGCGGGGCTCGGATGGAAGCGCCGTGGTGGAGGTCTCCGCCTCGGTCGCCAGCGCGGATATGGCGGAGGTCCAGACGGCGGGGGTCGTGGATTTCAGCGCCGGTGACAAGGAGAACCGGCCCGGACCCCAGGCCCCCGACCTGGGCAAGGTGGCCGCCCGCAAGAACCTCTCCGAGACGGCCTTCTTCATGCCCCACCTGCTCACGGGCCCCGACGGGACCGTGCGCATGGAATTCACCATGCCCGAGGGCCTCACCGAGTGGCGCTTCCTGGGCTTCGCCCACGACGCGGCCCTGCGCAGCGGCGTCCTCACCGCCAAGGCCGTCACCGCCAAGGACCTGATGGTGGAACCCAATCCGCCCCGCTTCCTGCGGGAGGGGGACACGGTGGAATTCACCGTCAAGGTGAGCAACACCTCGGCCCAGCCCCAGGCCGGGCGGGTGCGCCTGGAACTGGCCGACGCCCGCACGGGCACCTCCATGGGGGCGGCCCTGGGCCTGCCCGCGGATGCGGACCAGGCCTTCGAGCTCCCCGCCCGGGGATCCCGCGCCTTCGCCTGGCGCATCACCGTCCCGGATGGCTGCGGCTTCCTGACGTACCGCGCCGTGGGGGCCACGGCCACCCTCAGCGACGGGGAGGAGGGCTTCCTGCCCGTGCTCTCCCGGCGGATCCTCGTCACCGAAAGCCTGCCCCTGCCCATGCGGGGCCCCGGGGAGCGGGACTTCACCTTCGCCAAGCTGGTGGAATCGGCGGGGTCCCCCACCCTGCGCCACCAAAGCCTGACCCTGCAGATGGTCTCCCAGCCGGCCTGGTACGCGGTCATGGCCCTGCCCTACCTCATGGAATACCCCTACGAATGCAGTGAACAGACCTTCAACCGCTTCTACGCCAACGCCCTCGCCCGCCACATCGCCGCCAGCGACCCGAAGATCCGCCAGGTCTTCGAACGGTGGAAGGGCACCCCGGCCCTGGACAGTCCCCTGGACAAGAACCAGGACCTCAAGGGCGTGATGCTGGAGGAGACGCCCTGGCTGCGCCAGGCCCAGGCCGAGGGCGCCGCCCGCCGCCAGGTGGGGCTCCTCTTCGAGGAGAACCGCCTCAACGAGGAGCTGGCGCGCACCCTGGCCAAGCTCCAGGACCTGCAGCTGGGCGACGGCCGTTGGCCCTGGTTCCCGGGGGGGCGGGCCAGCGATTACATCACCCTCTACCTGGTCACGGGCTTCGGCCGCCTCCGGAACCTGGGGGTGGCCGTGGACGTGGCTCCGGCCCTTCGGGCCCTGGAGTCGCTGGACGCCTGGATGGCGGACGCCTACAGGCACATCAAGGACCGGAAGGCGTACGTGCCCGGCCCCACGGACGCTCTATACCTCTACGGCCGGAGCTTCTTCCTGAAGGACCGGCCCGTGGCGGCCCCCCATAAGGAGGCCGTGGACTTCTTCCTGGCCCGTTCCCGGGCCGCCTGGCTCCAGGTGGCCAACCGCCAGTCCCAGGCCCACCTGGCCCTGGCCCTGCACCGGTTCCGGGCCACCCGGGCCCAGGACCCCACCCCCGAGGCGATCCTCGCCAGCCTCAAGGAGCGCAGCGTCGCCACGGAGGAGCTGGGCCGGTTCTGGCGGGACCAGGAGCGGTCCTGGTGGTGGTACCGGGCGCCCATCGAGACCCAGGCCGTGATGATCGAGGCCTTCGGGGAGATCACGGACGACCGCCAGACCGTTGAGGATTGCCAGGCCTGGCTCCTGAAGCAGAAGCAGACCCAGGACTGGAAGACCACCAAGGCCACCGCCGATGCCGTGTACGCCCTCCTGATGCGGGGATCCAACAAGCTGGCCAGCGACGCCCTCGTGGAGGTGTCCCTGGGCGGCGTGCCCGTCCAGCCCCAGCAGGTGGAGGCGGGCACCGGGTTCTTCGAGGCGCGCTTCGTGCGGAGCGAGATCCGGCCCGACATGGGCCGGGTTTCCCTGCGCAAGCGGGATGCCGGGGTGGCCTGGGGCAGCCTCCACTGGCAGTACCTGGAGGATGTGGCCAGGGTGACCCCCCATGAAGGCACCCCCCTGCGGCTCCGCAAGACCCTCTTCCTGCGGGAGAACACCGCCTCCGGCCCGGCCCTCCGGCCCGTGGCGGGTCCCGTGAAGGTGGGGGACGAGCTGGTCGTCCGCATCGAGCTGCGCACGGACCGGGACATGGAGTACGTGCACCTCAAGGACCAGCGGGGCAGCGGCACCGAGCCCGTGAACGTCCTGAGCGGCTACCGGTTCCAGGATGGCCTGGCCTACTACGAAAGCACCCGGGACACCGCCAGCCACTTCTTCATCGATTACCTGCCCAAGGGCACCTACGTCTTCGAATACCCGGTGCGGGTCCAGCTGCGCGGCACCTACCAGACGGGTATCGCCAGCATCCAGTGCATGTACGCACCGGAGTTCAACAGCCACTCGGAAAGCCTGGAACTGAAGGTCGACTGAGCCGCCGGGGCGGGGCCGTTCAGCGGTCCCGCCCCGGCAGTTCCGCCTCCAGGCGGTCCAGGTTCTGCTCGTTGGCCGTTTCCAGGAAGGTCCGGGCCCCCTCGGCGAATTCATGGTTCTCGAAGATCCCCGTCCAGGTGAGGCGGGTCCCCGCCCCCTCCGGCACCAGCACCAGTTCCAGGATGAAGTGGGGCAGGTTCACGTGGCGCAGCCGGAGCCGGGAGGGGGGCTCGATCTCCAGGAACTCCGCCTGGTTGGGGTAGGCGGTGCCGTCGGGGCCGTGCATGGTGAAGACCCAGGCCCCGCCGGGCCGGAATTCAAAGGTCTCGAAGGTGTTGGTGAAGCCGGCGGGGCCCCACCACCGCGCCAGGCGCTCCGGATCCTGGAGGGCTGCGAAGACCTCCTCCGGACTGGCGGCCAGGGAGCGGGCGTGGCGGAAGGTGGACATGGGGCCTCCAAGGCCTGGAGTCTACCTTCGGCCGGACCCCTCGCCCCTATTTTTTTTCCTCCTTGAACATTTCCGGGTGGCGGGTCTTCATGGCCTCCAGGATCATGGTCTTCAGTTCCTCCATGTGGGCCTGGGCCCGCTTGGCCCCGATCTCGCCGCCGGCCTTCACAACCTCGGGCATGGACTTGATGACCTTGCGGCCCAGGGGGGTCTTGTAGAAGGCGATCAGGCCGTTGATCTCCTCCTCCGTGTAGAAGGTCATGAAGACCGCCGCCACCTCGTTGTGGAAGCCCTCGCCGCCCAGGACCTTGTCCACCCAGGCCCTCAGCACGTCGGTGTATTCGGCCAGCTGGGGATTGGTGGTGCCCATGGAGCTCAGCATGGTCTCGGCGCCGGCCATGGCGTTCTCGCGCCCCCCCGAGACCACGTAGAGTTCCCGGGCCGCCTTCTCGTGGGAGGAGAGGACGGGCGCCTGGGCCGACAGGGTCGACAGGGCCAGGAGGCCGGGGAGGGCGGACCGGAGAAAGCGCATCGGGACTCCAGGAAGGGATGGGCCAGGATACCAGGGGCCCGCGCCCTCAGGAGAGGTCCGCCAGGGGCCGCTCCATCACGACGGCCGGTCCCGTCACCCCGGGGATGGTCTTGCGGAGCACCTCCCGGAAGCCCTCCCGGGACCAGAAGGCCAGGGCCCGGGCATTGGTCTCGATGACCGCCAGGCGGAGCCGGGCGCAGCCCCGGCGGCGAGCCTCCCCCTCCAGCCAGGCCAGGGCGGCGCGGCCATGGCCCCGGCCCTGCAGATCCTCGGCCAGGAGCAGGAGACCGATGTAGGCCGTATCGGCCTCCGGATAGCCCCGCAGCCACTCGATGCATCCGGCCAGACGGGTTCCCGCGTACAAGCCCACGACCGCCTTGGCCCCCGGATCCAGGCCGGGCGGCCGGGATTCCAGGATCTCAAGGGCATCCGCGGGCAGGGGCGCCCGGCCGTATACCGTCCAGGCGTACCCCGGGGCGGCCATGCACAGGGCCTCCAGCTCCGCCCGGTGGGAGGTGTCCAGGGGCACCGGCTCCAGCGCCGGGTCCGGCATCAGGGCCGGCCCAGGGCGGCCACGAAGGCCTGGGGATCCTCCGGGGACACGACGAGGGTCTCCGTGGGGAAGCGGAGCACGACGGCCCGGGCGGGATCCGTCACCAGGGCCCGGTAGTCGCCCAGGGCGCGGTTGCTGTAGTAGCCGGTGAAGGAGAAGAGGCCGCCGTTCCCCGCCGTGCGAAGGCTGCCCTTCATGGCCCGGGGATCCGCCTCCGCCGAGACGAGGCCGGCCAAGGGCAGGATCGTGTCCCAGAACAGGCGGCGCACCACCAGGGAATCCGGCCCCACCTCGTAGCCCCGGATGGTGAAGGGGGCCGTGCCGGCCAGCACCAGGAGGGGGACGGGCACGACCCAGGCGGGCCCGTGGGCGTACAGGACCCCCGTGGCGGCCAGCAGCACCAGCGTGGAGCCCCAGGACAGCAGGACCAGGGACCGGCTCCAGGGGGCCTTGAAGGAATGGGGGGCGATGGACCGCATGGGAATCCTGCTCCGGACGCAAACGGCTGGCCCGCCTCGACACCGGTTCAAGGCGGGCGCCAGCCGAGAGCATATCAGGACCCCGAAGCCGGCGGACCGGCATGGATTCACACGGAAGCCTCGCTGGTGACATGGATATCCGTGGCGTGGGCCTCCGTGAAGACGGCCCGGGCCCTTTCCACCTCGGCGCCGGATTCCACGTGGACGGCCACGAGGACGTTGTCGCCCTCCCGGATCTTTCCCTCGTAGCGCCGGGCTTCGATTTCGGGGATGCCCAGGCCCACGAGCACGCCGGTGATCCCGCCCAGGGCGCCGCCCACCGCCGCGCCGCTGAGGGCCGCCATGATGGGCCCCGCGGCGATGAGGGGACCCACCCCGGGGATGGCCAGGGCGCCGATGCCCGCCACCCAGCCCAGGACGCCCCCCAGGAGGGCACCCGCCC
>DATGXY010000317.1:0-4867 GCA_035298525.1 Holophaga sp. | reverse complement strand
ATCTGGGGGTGGTTGGGCTTCAGGGCGATGGCCTTGGCGTAGGCGTCCACCGAGAGCTGGGGCTGGTGGGTGTCGAAGTAGTCGTTGCCCAGCTGCACCCAGGCCTCGAAGTTCTTGGGATCGCGCTCCAGGGCGGCCTTGGTGGCGCTGATGCGCGCGAAGGCGTCCACCTGGACCGTGCCCATGCCCTGGGGGGGCACGCCGGCGGGGGGCACGCCGGCGGGGGGCATGCCGGGGGCCTGGGCAGTCGCCGGCGCGGCGGCCGGGTGCGAGTGGCCCTGGTTGGTGCCCATCCAATAGCCCAGGCCGAAGCCTCCCAGCAGGCCAGCCACCAAGCCAGTGCCCAGTCCGATGAGGATGTTGCGGTTCTCCACGATGCCTCCAACCCGCTCATACACAACGGGTGGGCCATTCTCTCACACTTGGCGGCCGGTTCCCCTACTTCCAGGAGGCCCAGTAGGCATCGTTCTCTACCGACCCGGCGGCCGAGGTGGGCTCCAGGGGATGAAGGGTATCCACCATGACGGCCACCTCGTCCGTGCGGTCTTTCTGGCGGCTGGCGGGGATGGCCTTGGGGTGGGGTCCGTGGTGGATGCCCTGGGGATGCCAGGTGAGCATCCCGGGGCCGATGCCCTCCCGGCTGAAGAAGTGGCCGTCGGAGTAGAAGAGCACCTCGTCGTAGTCGATGTTCGAGTGGTAGAAGGGCACGCGCACCGCGCCCTCCTCCTCCTCGAAGGGCCGGGGCAGGAAGGAGCAGATGACGAAGTTGCGGCCCAGGAAGGTGCTGTGGGCGCTGGGGGGCAGGTGGTACCGGGGGCTGATGACGGGGCGGATGTCCTTGACGTTGATGCGCCACACGGTGAGGTCCCCCTTCCAGCCCACGGCGTCGTTGGGGTTGAAGGGGTAGTGGACCTTCGTGATCGCGCCCCGGCGCTTGATGTGCACGGCCCACTCCCGGTCGGGTTCCGCGGGGGCGGCGGGCTCGGGCGTGTCGATGACGGCGGGGTCGAAGAGGGCGTGGGGGCCCAGCTGGTTGCGGTCGGGGATGGTGACCTCCGAGGCGCTCTCCACCAGCAGGTGCTCCTGGGGCCCGGGGCCGGGCAGGAAGCGGTACGTGGTGCCCCGGGGGATCACCAGGTAGTCGCCCTGGGCGTAGTCGAGGACCCCGAAGGTGCACTCCAGGCGGCCCCCGCCCCGGTGCACGTAGTGGACGTCGTCCCCGTCGGCGTTGCGGTACAGGAAGTCCATGGTCCCGGGGCGCACCCAGTGGATGGCCACGTCCTCGTTGCGCAGGACGCACACGGGGGAGAAGGCGGGTTCCCGGCTGCCCAGGAGGCCCTCCGGGTGGGCCTGGAGGCGGTTCAGGTCGTAGCTGCGGGGGCGCAGGGGGCCCTCGATGCGGGTCCAGCCCGTGGGGGGGTGGGCCCGGTACAGGTGGGTGGTGCGCCCGAAGAAGCCCTGGCGGGCGAATTCCTCCTCGTACGTGCCCTCCGGCAGGTCCACGTGGGCCTGCCGGGTGATCCGCCCCTTGCGAAGGGGGAACAGGGAGGTTTCGTTCACGAGCTTCATGGGCCACCTGGGAAGGGCACGGCAAGTGTAGCGTCCCGGGGCGACATTGTCTCAGTCTCTCCTTGGCTGTTATGATCCAGGGTCATTCATCCGGGAGACCCCGCATGACCAGGACCACCTTCGACCTCGCCACCCCGGCCGACGCGCCCGCCCCCACGAACCCCATGGGCGTGGTGCGCATCGACCACTTCCAGATGACGGGGGTCCTGGACCGGCTGGAGCCCCTCTACCGCCGCCTGGGCTTCCACCGGGTGGCCTCTGGGCGGGCCCCCTGGGGCCGCCTCGTCCACCTGCGCCAGAACCGCATGGATATCCTCATCCTGGAAGCGGACGACACCCACCGGGCCGGGCGCTACTTCCGGACCCACGGGGAGGGGGTCTGCGCCCTCAACTTCGAGGTGGCGGATCTGGACGGGGCCCTGGCCCACGCCCGGCAGGCCGGCGCCAAGGTGATGCTGGAGCCCGAGACCCACCACCTGGGCGGGGGCACGCTCCGCTTCGCCGCCATCAAGGGCGTGGGCGACGTGCTCAACTACCTGGTGGAGCGCAAGGGCGCCGTGGAGCCCTTCTGGCCCTTCCTGGAGCCGGACCCGGGCCTGCCCCTGTGCGAGCCCGGCCTGGTCAGGGTCGACCACCTCACCAACAACGTGGGCCCGGGCGAGATGGAGCCCCTGGTGGAGTTCTACGGGCGGGTCTTCGGCTTCGGCGTCACCCGCACCTTCAACATCCGGGGCCAGCTGGGCACGGGCCTCAACTCCAAGGTGGTGCAGAGCGCCAACAACCGCGTGATCATCCCCATCAACGAGCCCACCGACGAAAAGAGCCAGATCCAGGAGTTCGTCACCCGCCACAACGGCCAGGGCGTCCAGCACATCGCCATGTCCACCAACGACATCCAGGCCACCCTCAAGGTGCTTTCGGAGCAGGGCTTCCAGTTCCTGAAGGTGCCGGCCACGTACTACGAGCTCCTGCCGGGGCGCATCGCGGCGGGGGGCTACAAGGTGCGGGAGGACCTCCAGGCCCTGGAGGCCCTGGGGGTGCAGGTGGACGGGGACGCCTCCGGGTACCTGCTGCAGATCTTCAGCGAGGACCAGATCGGGCCCCTCTTCTTCGAGATCATCCAGCGCCGGGGGAACATGGGCTTCGGGGAGGGGAACTTCCAGGCCCTCTACGACTCCATCGAGCTGGACCAGCGGCGCCGGGGCGTCCTGTAGGGTCTACGGCATCTCCTCCATGAGCGCCCTGCGGGCTTCGCGGGCCCTGGCCATCTTCTCCTGCACGCGCTTGAGCTTGGCCTTCTGCTCGGCGGAGAGGAGGGCGTGGATCTCCCGCAGGCGCTCCCGGTGGGCCAGGAGGAGCCGGTAGCGGGCCTCGGAGGCGCCGGCGTGCAGGGCCTTGAGGTGGGCCTCGGGCGTGGCGGGATCCTCGGCGGCGGCGCGGAGGGCCTCCTCCTTGTCCATGACGAGCTTGTGGACGGGGCGGTCCGCCTCGCGCCCCTTGTCCAGGATGGCCTTCACGGCCCGGTCCTGGTCCGGGGTGAGGCCCAGGGCCATCAGGGCCTGCTCGGGCCCGCCGGGCATCATGCCGCCCGGGGCCCGGCGGCCCCCCTGCTCCGGTCCGCTGGGGCTCGGTTTCATGGCTTCCCCGCCGGGGGGCGGGAAGGCGGGAGCCTGGGCGGCCAGGGGCAGGGCCAGCAGGGCGAGGATGGGAAGGGTGGGGCGAATCATGGGGCCTCCTCGGGTCGTTCGCAAAGCCAGGATGGGGCGGCTCCGCGGGCAGGTCACGGGGGCGCGTCCGATGGTGCCCGGCTCCCGCCGGGCGGGCTGCGGACGCCGCCCGGCGTCAGAGGCCCAGCCGCTCCCGCAGGCGGGGCGCGCCGCCCCGGCTGGCCTCCACTTCCACGCCTCCGGTGAGGCGCACGAAGGCCCGGCCTCCCGGGGCGGGGCGCAGGCCCACCACCGCTTCCGGGCGGATGAGCAGGTGGCGGTGGATGCGGAGCAGGCCCGCGGCGGGGAAGGCGGCCTCCACCTCGCCCAGGGAGGTCCAGGCGGTGCGCATGCGCTGGCCCGCGTGGGCGAAGACCACCTCATTCTCCACCTCGAAGTGGGTGGTGCGGGCCAGGTCCACGAGGACGACGCCCTCCCCGGCCTGCACCGGGTAGCGCTGGGGGCCGGCGGGGGGCAGGGGGGCGGTGGCCGCGGCCTCGGCGGGGGCGCGGCGGCTCTCCACGCGCTTCAGGGCGCGCTCCAGGCGGGAGGCGGTGATGGGCTTAAGGAGGTAGTCGGTGGCCTCGGAATCGAAGGCCTCCACCGCGTGCTCGGGGAAGGCGGTGGTGAGGACGGCGGGGATGCGCCCCCCCAGGGACTTGAGGATGGCCAGCCCGTCCAGGTTGGGCATGTGGATGTCCAGGAAGAGGGCGTCGATGGGCCGGGGCTGGGCCAGCCACTCGGCGAGGCCCCGGCCCTCCCGGAAGGTGGCGGCCACTTCGCAGCCGGCCTCCTCCAGCAGGCGCACCAGACGCTTGGCGCTCAGTTCCTCGTCCTCGGCCACGGCCACGCGCATGCGGCTCATGGGTTCACCTCCTTCAGGGCCACCCGGGCCACGGTGCGGTCCCCCTCCTGGCCCAGGGTCAGGGTGCCTTCCAGTTCCTTGCGCAGGGCCAGGCGCTCCCGCAGGTTGCCCAGACCGACGCCCTCCCGGGCGCCGGGGGCCAGGGGGGCCCCGGTGTTGGCGGAGAAGAGGACGAGGCGGCCCCCCTCGCGGTTCACGCCCAGCACCAGGTCCCCGCCCGCGTCGCAGGGGCTGATGCCGTGCTTGATGGCGTTCTCGGCCAGGGGCTGGAGGAGGAGGGGGGGCACGGGCACTTCGTCGGCCCAGGCGGGCCAGTCCCAGCGCACCCGGAGCCGGGACCCCAGGCGCATGGTCTCCATGGCCAGGTAGGCCTCCACGAGCCTCCGCTCCTGGCCCAGGGCCACGGCCTCCGATTCCCCGTGGCGGGTCAGCATGCGGTACAGGTCCGCGAGCCGCGCGATCATCTCCTCCGCCGCCGCGGGGTCGTCGTGGACGAGCTCCATGAGGCTGTTGAGGGCGTTGTACAGCACGTGGGGCTCCAGCTGGCCCTGGAGGGCCCGGGACCGGGCCTGGCGCAGGAGGCCCGCGGTGCGGAGCTCCAGGGCCCGGGTGGCCTCGCGCCCCGCGAAGAGCCATCCGAAGAGCACGGCCGCGGCCAGGTTCACCACCCCCAGGCCCACGGCGGGGAAGGGGCGGCCATGGGGCCCCGGGGGGCCGTGGGGGAGGG
>DATGXY010000316.1:0-4196 GCA_035298525.1 Holophaga sp. | reverse complement strand
TCTCCACCCTGCCCGTGGATATCACCTTCGTGGACGCCGACGACCGCGTCGCCTTCTTCAGCGAGGGCCCCGACCGGGTCTTCGAGCGCAGCCGCGCCATCATCGGCCGCCACGTGCGCAACTGCCACCCCCCCAAGAGCGTGCACATCGTGGACCGCATCCTGGAGGACTTCCGCTCCGGCCGCCAGAGCGTGGCGGAGTTCTGGATCCAGATGGGCGGGAAGTTCGTGCACATCCGCTACTTCGCCCTGCGGGACCCCGGGGGCGCCTACCTGGGCACCCTGGAGGTGACCCAGGACCTCACCCGGCTCCGGGCCCTGGAAGGGGACCGCCGCCTGCTCCAGTACGAGGGGGCCTGATATGGAGATCACGCCCCAGACCCGGGTCGCCGAACTGCTGGAGGCCCATCCGGGCCTGGAGGACGCCCTGGTGGCCGCCGCCCCCGCCTTCGCCAAGCTGCGCAACCCCGTCCTCCGGGCCACCGTGGCCCGCTTCGCCACCCTGGCCCACGCCGCCCAGGTCTCCGGTGTGCCCCTCCCCGAACTGATGCGGGTGGTGCGCGGGGCGGTGGGCGCGGAGGAGCCCGCCTGCGCCGAGGCCCCCGGCGCCCCCGAGGTGGACGCCCAGTGGCCCCCCTGGTTTCGGGAGGCCTCCGTGCTGGAGCGCCTGGACGCGGGGGCCCTCCTCGCCGCCGGGGAGCACCCCTGGGTGCGGGTGGCCAAGGCCATGGCCGAGGAGCCCCCGGGGGCCACCCTCATCGTGCGCTCGGAATTCGTGCCCGCCCCCCTCCTGGACCGGGCCCGGGAAAAGGGATGGATGGTGGCCTGTATCCGCACGGGTGAAGCCTTCGAGACGGCGATCCGCCGGCCCTGAACCCGGGGCGGGCCAAGGGGAGATGAACGCCTCAACCATGTGGGGCGGGAGGTGGTCCATGGAAACGTGGGGAATGGCCCGCCGTGGCCACCCCCGCCATCCCATAGCCGCAAGCACGACCGCTTCTCCGGCGGATCCCACGATCCCGGCCCTGGCCGGAGGTTCGCGGGCCGGTGGGCGGGGGGGGCTCTGCCCGGACCCGGCTTGCACCCCGCCCGGATCCGGCGTTCGAACCCCTTCGTTGGAGCGGCCCATGAGCCTGCGCAAAGTGATCTTCTGGCCCCACCTCGCCCTGGGCCTCCTGGCCGGGGCCTTCGTCGCCGTCATGGCCTTCACCGGGCTCTGCCTGGCCTTTGAAAAGGAACTGGCCGCGTGGGCCGAGCGGGATCTCCGGCGGGTGCCCGTCCCCGCCCAGCAGGTGGACCGCCTCACCGTCGACGAACTGCGCGGCCGGGTCCAGGCCCTTTATCCGGATCTGCGCGCCGCCTCCGCCACCGTGAGCCCGGATCCGGAAGCGGCCGTCGTCTTCGCCGCCGGCCGCGGGGCCCCGGCCTTCGCCGATCCCTACACGGGCGACATCCGCCGGCCCGCTCCCGGCCGCCTGCGCCGCTTCCTGGACACCATGAACGCCCTCCACCGGTGGCTGGCCCTGCCGGAAGCCCAGCGTCCCGCGGGCCGTCTCTTGAACGGCGCGGCCAATTTGGCCTTCCTCGCCCTCTGCATTTCGGGCCTCTACCTGTGGCTGCCCCGGCGTTTCGACCGGCGGAGCCTGCGGGCCGTGGCCGTGCTCAACCTGGGCTTGAAGCGCCGGGCCCGGGACTGGAACTGGCACCACGCCCTGGGCATCTGGACCCTGCCCCTGCTGGTGGTGGTCAGCGCCACCGCGGTGCCCATCTCCTTCCGCTGGGGCAACGATCTCGTGTACCGCCTCGCCGGCGAGGCGGCCCCTCAGCAGGCCTCCGTCCATCCCGGCTCCGGCGGCCGCCCCGGCCGGTCCCCGGAGGCGCCCCTCCCCTCCTATGACGCCCTCCTGGCCCAGGCCGCGGACGTGGTGCCCGCCTGGAGCGAAATGACCGTGGGCGCCGTCCGGCGCGGCCCCGGGGAGGGCGGCCTGGCCGTGACCGTGCGCACCCCGGGGGCCTGGCCCCGCACCGCCGCCGTGACCCTGGGGGTGGACGCCGCCACGGGGGAGATCGACCGGGTGACCGCTTGGGAGGACCAGGGCCCCGGCCGCCGGGCCCGGGGCTGGGCCCGCTTCCTGCACACGGGCGAGGCCCTGGGCCTGCCGGGCCAGGTCCTGGCCGCCATCGCCTGCCTGGGCGCGCTGGTCCTCGTCTATACGGGCGCCGCCCTCAGTTGGCGCCGCTTCCTGGGGCGGGAGGCCGCCGGCCTCCCCTGAGGGCTACCAGTACTTCTCGAAGTGGATCTGCCCAGGCTCCTTCCGGGTGTGCTCCCGGAAGCCCTCCGCCTGGAGCAGGTCCACCATGCCCTCCACCATGCCGGGGTTCCCGCAAATGAAGAGATCGGTGTCCCCGGGCGCCGGCTCAGCCCCCCAGGCCGCCGCCAGGGGGCGTGTCCGCCAGAAATCCTGGAGGCGGCCCGTGGCCCCCGTCCAGGTCTCGCCGGCCTCGGCGGGACGGCTGATGACCGGCAGGTACGTGAAGGTGGCGTGGTCCCGCTGCAGGTGGAAGAGTTCCTCCCGGTAGCCCAGGTCGCGGGGCAGGCGGGCGCCGTGCACGACCGCCACCCGCCGGCCCGATTCCAAGGCCAGGCGGGTGCGCAGCATGGACATGTAGGGGGCCAGGCCCGTGCCCGTGGCGATGAGCACCAGGTTCCGGTCCGGCGCCACCTGGTCCAGGGTGAAGACCCCGCTGAGCTTGGGCCCGAGCCACAGGCGGTCCCCCTCCTTCAGGGCCAGCAGGCGGGGCGTGAGGGCCCCGGAACGCACCTCCACGATGTAGAACTCCAGGTAGGCCCGCTCCAGGCTGGAGCTGGCGATGGAATAGGCCCGGCGGGGGAAGGGCTCCGCCGTGCCCTCCTCGGGCAGGGAGCCGGGGGTGCGTGGCGCATCGGCGGGCAGCCCGAGGACGGCGAACTGGCCGGGCTTGAAGGGGGGCAGCTCCCAGCCCTCCGGCGCCACCCGCAGGACGACCAGTCCCGGGGCGATCTCGTGGCGGTGGGTCAAAACGGCGTTCAATTCGGGCATGGGGTACCTCGTTGCATCCCCATTGTCCCCGGGCGAGCGGGAAACCGTAACCCCGGGGGGCCGAGGAGCCTGGTCAAGTCAGAGAAGGCGCCGCCCCTCCGGGGTGATGGCAGCGGGCTCAGCAGCGCCGCGTCAAGCTCGTCAACCGCAGTCCTGCCGAGGCTTTCCTTGATTTGCTGGCCCGGTGCCACCATCGCGGGGCCTTGTATGACTTGGTGAGGCTTCTAGAGAGCGACCTGACGGCCCGCGATGCGGCCGAACACGATGCATTCGCAGATGGCCACACCTTGGATGCGGCAGGCCCCGTTGATGCCCCCCGTCACCTCCCCGGCCGCCAGCAGACCGGGAATGGGCCGCAGGGTCGTGCCGTCCAGCACCCGGGCCTCGGCGTCGATGAGGATGCCGCCGTTGCAGTAATGGACCTTGGGCTTGAGGCGGGCCAGGTAGTAGGGCGGCCGGATGATGTAGCGGTCCTCCGCCCGCACGGGCTTGCCGTACTCGGGATCCGCGCCCCGCTCCACCCCCTCGTTGTAGGCCCGGAGCGTCTCCGCCAGGGCGGCGGGGTCGATGGACTGGTCCTGGGCCAGGGCTTCCAGGCTGTCGTACTTCCACACCACCCGCCGCTTCAGGCACTGGGCCAGGTTCGGGTAGCGGAGGGCCGCTTCCTCCCCCACGATCACCATGGGATCCCGGCCCTCCATGGCGATGTGGCGGAAGCGGGCGAGACGGTCGGCCAGCTCGTTCACGAAGCGCCGGCCCGTGGCCGCGTCCACCATGATTCCGTAGGGGAAACCCACCAGCACCGAGAACATGGACCCCACGCCCCAGCCCTCCTCGTCCCGGGAGTTCCAGGGGCCCATCTGGATCCAGGACAGGTGAACGGGCAGGGCCCCCACCCGCAGGGCGCTCACGAGTCCCTCGGCGGTGGCGCCGGGATGGTTGGTGGCCTCCACCGTGGCGTCCAGGCGGGGGTTTTGGGCGGAGCGGAAGGCCACGTCCTGGCTGAAGCCGCCGCTGGCCAGCACCACGCCCCGCACCGCCCGGATCCGCCGGGGCTCCCCGCTGTCCGCCTGGGGGAAGCGATAGCCCTCCCGGCCCTCCATGGCGATGTGGCGGA
>DATGXY010000315.1:0-7312 GCA_035298525.1 Holophaga sp. | reverse complement strand
CCACCCTGGAAGGGGCCCTGGGGGGTCCCGGGGAAGCCGCCCGGGTTTCCGCCGCCATCGCCCTGGGCCATGCCCGGCTCCCCGCCTCCGCCCCCGCCCTCGGCCGGGCCCTGGCCGATCCCTCCCCCCGGGTGCGGGAGGCCGCCGCCGCCGCCCTGGGCAACCTGGGCCCCGCCGCCCGGCCCCAGGCCCCCGCCCTCACGGCCCTCCTGCCCGACGGGGACGAGGCCGTGCGGCAAGCCGCCGCCCAGGCACTTCTCCTCATGGACCCCCAGGGCACCGCCCGTCCCGGGAACCTGGAGGCCACCACCGCCGGCATCGCCCGCCTCCTGCCCGTCCTCATGGCGGAGCACCACGTGCCCGGCGTGGCCGTGGCCCTGGTGAAGGACCGCCGCCTGGCCTGGTCCCGGGGCTTCGGGGTGCGGGAGGCGGGAAAGCCCGACCCCGTCACCCCCGACACCGTCTTCGAGGCCTGCTCCATGAGCAAGCCGGCCCTGGGCCTGGTGGCCCTCGCCCTGCGGGAGGCGGGCCGCCTGGACCTGGACCGCCCCCTGGACGCCTACGGCCCGGAATCCCAGGTGCCGGACCTGCCCGGGCGCCACCAGGTGACGGCCCGCATGGCCTTGGCCCACACCACCGGCTACCCCAACTGGCGCCCCGGGGGCGAGGAGGGGGAGGGCCCCCTGCCCCTGGCCTTCCGACCCGGCAGCCGCTTCAGCTATTCGGGCGAGGGCATCTTCCACCTGCAGCGGGCGCTTGAGCGCATCGCCGACGCCCCCCTGGAGGCCTTGGCCGAACGGGAACTGTTCGGCCCCCTGGCCTTGAAGGCCACGGGCTTCGCCTGGACCGAGCCCCTGGGCGCCCTCCAGGCCACGGGCCACGACGGGAAGGGCCTCCCACGCCCCCGCTCCCGCTACCTGCACGCCAACGGGGCCTACACCCTCTACACCAGCGCCGAGGACTACGCCCGGCTCCTGGCCGAGGTGCTCCAGGCCTGGGAGGGCCGTTCCCCCGTCATCGCCCGGCGCTCCGTCCGGGAAGCCCTCACCCGGCAGGTGCGCCTGGACGGCCGGGACCCCATCGAGCGTCCCGGCGCCGCCCGGGGCCAGGAGGTGTACTGGGGCCTGGGCTGGTCCCTGAACGCCACGGCCCAGGGGGATATCGCCCACCACGGGGGGTCCAACCAGACGGGCTTCCGCTGCTTCTCCCAGTTCAGCCCGGCGAGGGGCACGGCCCTGGTGGTCTTCACCAACGGGGCCGGGGGCGGTGAACTGTGGACCCGCCTCGTGGCCGCCTTCGGGGACTGGTGAGGGGGAACCCCCGGTCCCTCCGGCTCATCTTTCCTCCGCTTCTTGGGCTGGAGGCCCCGTGCCACGATTCATCCGCTTGTTCCTCATCCTGGCCGTCGCGGGCCTTCTCCCGGCGGCGGCCCAGGCCTCCTGCTGGCATATCCAGGCAGGATCGGTGGGTCTCCTGGTCCATGATGGGGGCTACTCCGTCCTCCTGCCCGGGCCGACCTTCATTTTCGGGGCCTACGGGGAGGAGGCCCGCGTGTGGGGGACACGGACGCCAGCCAGCGGCGTCATGCCCCTCGCCGACCTGCCAGGCCTGCTCCGCGGCGGCGGGCCCGAGGGGGATGGCCTCCGGGCCGCAGCCACCGCCTTGATCCTGTGCCTGGAAGGCCAGGATTTCGACATGGCCACCGGACCGGCGAGGAACCGCCATGCCGTGGCCTTCCTCGCCGATTCCGTGTTCGCCTGCGCCCTGCCTTCCTCCGGGGAGGAGCTTTCTCCCGAGGCGGACCTGGCCCAGGCCGCGCACCTGAACGCGGTCCTGGCAGGGGCCGCGTCCGGCGGCACGGGCCCGGACGCGGCGGAGCCACCCCCCTCCCCGGAGGCCATCCTGGCCGAGGCGGCCGGGTTCAACACCCTCCTGAGGGAGTTGGTGGCACCGGCGTCCGAATCAAAGGCCCCGGCCCGGACCCGCTTCCAGGCCGAGGCCCCGGAAGGGGAGCGCCCCGCGAAGCGCCATCGCCCAGGCGTCTGAAGGGGATGGGCCGACCTGTTATCCTCGAGATGCGCTTTTTCGAGGTACCCCTTGGCCCCCAGCACCTACAAAGTCGGTCTCATCCAGATGTCCTGCGGCGCCCAGCCGGAGGAGAACCTGAAAAAGGCCCTCGCCTTCGTGGAGGAGGCCGCCGCCCGGGGCGCGCAGGTCATCTGCCTGCCCGAGCTCTTCCAGACCCAGTACTTCTGCCAGCGTGAGAACGCTGAACTCTTCGACCTGGCCGAAAGCATCCCCGGCCCCGCCACGGCGGCCCTGGGGGAGGTGGCGAAGAAGCGCGGCGTCGTCGTCCTCTCCAGCCTCTTCGAGCGCAGGGCCCCCGGCCTCTACCACAACACCATGGTCGTCCAGGAGGCCGACGGGGAGATCGCGGGCATCTACCGCAAGATGCACATCCCCGACGATCCCCTCTACTACGAGAAGTTCTACTTCACCCCCGGCGACCTGGGCTTCAAGGCCCACGACACCCGCTTCGGCAAGGTGGGCACCCTCGTGTGCTGGGATCAGTGGTACCCGGAGGGGGCCCGCCTCACGGCCCTCCAGGGCGCCAGCATCCTCTTCTACCCCACGGCCATCGGCTGGCACCCCGACGAGAAGGCCGAATTCGGCGTGGCCCAGCACGACGCCTGGCGCACCGTGCAGCGGGGCCACGCGGTGGCCAACGGCATCTACGTGGCCGGCGTGAACCGCTGCGGCTTCGAGACGGGCAATATCCGCGGCAAGGAGGCCGAAGGCAAGGGCCTGGAGTTCTGGGGGGGCACCTTCCTGGCGGACCCCTTCGGCCGCATCCTCCTGGAGGCCAGCCACGACAAGGAGGAGATCCTCGTGGGCGAGGTGGACCTGCGCCACATGGAGGACGTGCGCCGCAACTGGCCCTTCTTCCGAGACCGGCGCGTGGACGCCTTCGGCGACCTCACCCGCCGCTTCATCGACTGAGGGAGCCATGACCGACCTCCGCATGCCCGGCGAGTGGGAACCCCATGCCGCGACGTGGTTCGCCTGGCCCCACAACCGCATGGATTGGCCCGGCCGCTTTGCCGCCATCCCCTTCGTGTACGCCGAGATCTTCCGCCACCTGGCCCCCCGGGAGCGGGTGGAACTGATCGTCCAGGACGCCGCCGCGGAGGCGAAAGCCAGGGCCTTCCTGGCCCGCTGCCACGTCCCCCTGGACAATGTGCGCTTCCACCGCCTTCCCACGGACCGCATCTGGATGCGGGATGCCGGATGCACCTTCGTGAAGGAGGGCGGGGCGCTGAAGGCCGTGGCCTGGCAGTTCAACGCCTGGGCCAAGTACGACAACTGGCAGAAGGACCGCAAGGTGGCCCCCTTCATGGCCAAGGCCGCCGGCGCCCCCGTGATCCACGCCCGGCGGGGATCCAGGCCCATGGTCCTGGAAGGGGGCAGCATCGACGCCGATGGCCGGGGCACCCTCCTCACCACGGAGGAATGCCTGCTCAGCCCGGTGCAGGAGCGCAACCCCGGCATGAACCGGGAAGGATACGAGCGGGCCTTCGCCGAGCACCTGGGCATCCGGAAGGTGATCTGGCTGGGCGACGGCGTGGCGGGCGACGACACCCACGGCCACGTGGACGACCTGGCCCGCTTCGTGGCCCCCCGCACCGTCGTCACCGTGGTGGAGCCCCGCAAGGACGATCCCAACCACGCCCCCCTGGCCGAGAACCTGCGCCGCCTCAAGGCCGCCACGGACGCGGACGGCCGCCCCCTGGAGGTCATCGAGCTGCCCATGCCCGGCCCCCTTCACTTCAAGGGCGTCCGACTTCCCGCCAGCTATGGCAATTTCCTCGTGGCCAATGGCCTCGTGCTCTGCCCCGTGTTCAACGACCCCAACGACCGCCACGCCCTGGACACCCTGGCCAAGGTCTTCCCCGACCGGCAGGTGGTGGGCATCTACTCCGGCGACTTCATCTGGGGCTTCGGGGCCATGCACTGCATGAGCCAGCAGCAGCCGGCCTAGGTTCCTGGGCCGGATTCAGGGGATCCCCATGCTCGAGACCGACCGCCTCATCCTCCGCCCCTTCACCCTGGAGGATGCTCCGTTCATCCTCCGCCTGCTCAACGAACCCTCCTTCATCGAGAACATCGTGGACAAGGGGGTCCGCACGGAGGAGCAGGCCCGGGAGTACCTGCGCACGGGCCCCCTGGCCATGTACGAGGCCCATGGCCACGGCCTCTGGTGGGCGGGCCTGAAGGACGGCACCCCGGCCGGCATGGTCGGCCTCATCCGGCGCCCCGCCTTCACCGACGTGGATCTGGGCTACGCCTTCCTGCCCGAGCATACGGGCCGGGGCTACGCCCGGGAGGCCGCCGGGGCCGTCCTGGCCTGGGGCCGGGAGCGCCTGGCCCTGGCCCGGGTCATCGCCCTCATCAACCCCGGCCATGTCCGTTCCGAGAACGTGGTGCGCCACCACGGGTTCCAGTGCGAGGGCACGGTGGAGATGGCCCCCGGGGGGGATATCGTCTCCCTTTTCGCCAAGTCGTACGGACCAGAGTAACATCGGGGGTCGAAACCCAGGCTGACCATGCACCTGACCAGCATCACCCACCGGAAGGAACTCTTCGACCTGGCCACCCGGTGGTTCGCCGATTGCCCCCACCGGAACGACGGCCGCTTCCTCACCCAGATCATCACCTTCGAGAACCTGATCACCGCCCCCGTGGTCCGGGATCTCCTCACGAGCATCCGCCAGGCCGTGCACCCCGGCCCCGTGACCCTGCGGCGCCTGCGCAGCAAGGACGAATTGCGGGACGCCATCGTGCGCTGCTCCAAGGAGCCCACCGTCCGGGAGCAGGAGCTCTTCGATCTCTACCGCCACTTCCCCGAGGATTTCTTCCCCGGCACCCCCTCCGATGTGATCCTGGCCCTGCGCAAGGACGGCTCCCTCCTGGGCATGGTGCGCATCAAGCGCCTGCGCCGCATCGCGGAGAAGTGCAGCCGGCGCGTGGCCGACCGCCTTGCGGGGGCCATCAACGAGCGGGCGCGGTCCCTGGCCCAGGAACGGGCCCGGGCCTACGGCATCCCCCTGGCCCAGCTCCTCTCCTCCTCGGCGGAAATGACCCAGGACTACCACCAGGCGGAGCGCGCCATCAGCCGCACCTTCCGGGACGGGGTCATCGTCTTCAAGCCCGAGGACCTGCGCATCGACGACGGCATCGGCGTCAAGTTCGTGGGGACCCCCGAGGAGATGGCCACCATGGAGCGGGCCATCATGGCCCACCCCTCCGTGGTGGGCGTGGAGCGGGAGGAGCACCGGGGCCGCTACAACGATATCAATCTCCTGGTGGACCTGCGCCTGCCCAGCCCGGGCGAGCTGGTGGACCTGTCCCGGGCCTGGGATTGGAGCCGCCACGCCGGCAAGGGCCTCTCCCCCGAGGAACTGGCCGCCCTCTTCCCCGACTTCGTGGAGGGGGGGGAGCGCACCTTCCGGGCCGAGGTGATCCTCACCACCCACGGGGACCTCATCGAGAGCGAATTCGGCTCCTGCATCCACGAGGCCCGCATCCTGGAGCAGCGGGCGGGCATGGGCTACTCCGGCCGCATCGCCTCCAACGCCAGCTTCCTCATCGAATACATGCTCATGCTGGCCCTGTCCCCCACCCTGGAGGTGGGCGATCTGCCCGTGAAGATGTGGGGCCGCTACCTGCCCGATGTCTATTCCCTGGCCGTGTGGCGCCTCTTCGGCATCACCCTGGGCCGGGACCAGATCGACCACCTGATCCCCTGGGGCAACGAGGCCCTGGCGACGGCTCTCAACGTTTGATGCTCCATGGGGGACCGCGCGGTCGCTGCGCTCCCTCTCCGTCCCCCACACCCCGCTTCCAGCCCTGGCGGAGCCTGGGCTGAAGGCCGACGCTACCTTCGATGGGGAGTTGTGGTAGCATTATCGGTTCAACCACCTTTCGGGGGGTTCCCATGGGGATCTTTGAGGGCCAGCTACGTGTGCATGAGGGCGACCGGTTCGCCCTGGTCGCGGCACGATTCAACGAGTTCATCGTGGACCGTCTCATCGGGGGCGCCACGGACTGCATCGTCCGCCACGGCGGCAGCGAGGCCCAGATCGACCTCATCCGGGTGCCGGGGGCCTTCGAGCTGCCCCTGGTGGCCAAGCGCGTCGCCAAGGGCGGCCAGTACAAGGGCGTCATCGTCCTGGGCGCCGTCATCCGGGGGGGCACCCCCCACTTCGACATGATCGCCGCCGAGGTCACCAAGGGCACGGCCCAGGTGGGCCTGGAGGCCGGCATCCCCGTCGTCTTCGGCGTCCTGACCACGGACACGGTGGAGCAGGCCATCGACCGCGCCGGCACCAAGATGGGCAACAAGGGCTGGGAAGCGGCCCAGAGCCTCCTGGAGACCGTGGACCTCTTCCACGTCCTGGAAGCCGAAGGGGGCCGCTGATGGGCGTCCGCCGACGGGGGCGGGAGTACGCCCTCCAGATGCTCTACGCCATGGACGTGACGGAGTACCTCCCCGACGAGGTCTTCGCCGGCTTCAACGCCATCCAGGACCTGAACCGGGACGCCTTCTACTACGCCCGGCGCCTGGTGGACGGGGTCCACGGGCACCTGGAGGAGATCGACGCCGCCCTCACCCGCTTCGCGGAGCACTGGAAGATCCACCGCATGGCCGTGGTGGACCGCAACCTCCTGCGCCTGGGCGTGTACGAGCTGATGTTCCTGAAGGAGATCCCCTTCCCCATCGTCATCAACGAGGCGCTGGAGATCATCAAGGAGTTCAGCGACCAGGAGGGGACCCAGTTCGTGAACGGCATCCTGGACGCCGCCAGCAAGGAATTCCGCCCCAACGAGACGGGGGGCAAGGGCCGGGCCCGCAAGGCCGCCGCCCCCGCCGAAGAGCAGTAGGGCCGATCGTTTCGGCCAGCCTGGAGACGACATGAGCGCAGCGAAGAAGCCCGTATCCTCCCGTCCCGCCCCCAAGCCCGCCGCCACCCCGGCCGGCCAGCCCCTGAGCCTGGGCATGGAGGACATCAAGGCCCTCATCGGCCTCGTGGCCCGCGAGCACATCGACGAGTTCGAGATGGAATCCGGCTCCGTCAAGTTCCGCATCCGCAAGGGCGGCGCCCCCGCCGCCGCGGCCCCGGCCCCCGTCCTGGCGGCGGCCCCGGCCATGCCCGTGCCCGCCATGCCCACCCACACCCTCGTGGCCCCGGCCCAGCCCGCCGCGGAGGCCAAGGCCGAGGACCCGGGCATCCACCACATCACGAGCCCCATC
>DATGXY010000314.1:0-3328 GCA_035298525.1 Holophaga sp. | reverse complement strand
CCTCCCCCGCCCCCCGCCATCCAGGTCATCCTCGGCGCCGATCTGTGGAACGCCGGCGGCGCGAGCCTGCCCGGACAGGCCCTCGCCCTCAAGGGCGGAAAGATCCTCGCCACCGGGCCCCGGGAGGAGCTGCTGAAGCAGTACCCCAAGGCCGCCCGGGTGGAACTGCCCGGGGGGACCCTGCTCCCCGGCTTCATCGAGGGCCACGCCCACGTGCTGGGCGTGGGCAGGCTCCACCGGGAGGCGGATCTCACGGGCGCGCCCTCCCTGGCCGAGGCCCTGGCCCGGGTGAAGGCCTACGCCTCCAAGGGCTCGGGCTGGATCCAAGGCCGCGGCTGGGACCAGAACCTCTGGACCGCCCAACGCTTCCCCGGCGCCGCGGACCTGGACGTGGCCACGGGAGACCGGCCCGCGGCCCTTCGCCGGGTGGATGGCCACGCCCTCTGGGCCAACACGGCCGCCCTCAAGGCCGCCGGCATCACCCGGGATACCCCCGATCCCAAGGGCGGTGCCATCCTCCGGGATGCCAAGGGCGAGCCCACGGGCATCCTCCTGGACGGGGCCATGGACCTGGTGGAGAAGGCCGTGCCCCCCTCCACCCCCCGGGAGCTGGAATCGGCCCTGGTGGAGGGCCTCGGGCGCCTGCGGGCCCTGGGCTTCACCGCCGTGGCGGACATGGGCGTGGAGCGCCCCGTGCTGGACGCGTACCAACGCCTGGCAAAAGCGGGCAAGCTGCCCATCCGGGTCTTCGCCTACCTGGCCCATGACCCCAGGCTCATGGTGGCCGAGCTGCGCAAGCCGCGGGCGGCGCGCCTTTCCTTCCTCCAGGTGCAGGGGGTCAAGTTCTACCTGGACGGGGCCCTGGGCAGCCGCGGCGCCCGGCTCCTGGCACCCTACGCCGATGATCCCGGCCAGGGCCTCTGGGTCACGGACCCGGCCCGGGTGGCCGCGGATGTGAAGGCCACGATGCGGGCCGGCTACCAGGTGGCCATCCACGCCATCGGGGACGCCGCCAACCGCAAGGCCCTGGATATCCTCGCCGCCCTGCCCCGGACCAGGGCCCTGCCCCCCCGCATCGAGCACGCCCAGATCGTGGCGCCCGAGGACGCGGGGCGCTTCGGGTCCCTGGGGGTGGTGGCCAGCGTGCAGCCCATGCACTGCACGGACGATCACGCCTGGACCCCCACCCGCCTGGGCTCCGCCCGGGAGGGGGAGGCCTACCCCTGGCGCGATGTCCTCAAGGGGGGCGCCCTCCTGGCCTTCGGCAGCGATGCCCCCATCGCCGACGCCAATCCCTTCGCGGGGATCTTCGCGGCTGAAACCCGCCAGGACGCCGCCGGGGATCCTCCCGGAGGCTGGCTCCCCGCCCAGCGCCTCACCCGGGCCGAGGCCGTGGAGGCCTACACCCAGGGCAACGCCCGGGCCCTGGGCCGCGCCGATCTGGGCGTGCTCAAGGCCGGCGCCGCCGCCGACCTGGTGTGGATCCAGGCCCCCTTGGCCACCCTGTCCCCCGCCGAACTGGCCAAGGCCAAGCCCGCCCGCCTTTGGGTGAACGGCGTCGAAGTGGAGTCCCGATGAACCGCCCCGCCCCCCTCCTCGCCCCTTCCATCCTTTCCGCGGACTTCGCGCGGCTGGCCGAGGCCCTGCCGCTCCTCAACGAGCGCTGCGTCGTGCACGTGGACGTGATGGATGGGCGCTTCGTGCCCAACATCACCATCGGCATGCCCGTGGTGGCCGCCCTGCGCAAGGAGACGAAGCTGGCCCTGGACTGCCACCTGATGATCGTGGAGCCCTCCCGCTACGCCCTCCAGTTCGTGGAGGCGGGGGCCGACTGGGTCTCCATCCACCAGGAGGCGGACCCCCACGCCCACCGCACCCTCACCGCCATCCGGGGCGCCGGGGCCAAGGCGGGCATCGTGCTGAACCCCTCCACCCCCGTGGAGACCCTCACGGACCTCATGGGGGTCTTCGACTTCGCCCTGCTCATGAGCGTGAACCCGGGCTTCGGGGGCCAGAGCTTCATCCCCCGCGTGCTGGACAAGGTGCGCCGCCTGGATGCCATGCGCACGGCCAGCGGAGCGGAGTTCCTCATCCAGGTGGACGGGGGCGTGGGCGCCTCCAACGCCGGGGACCTGGTGGCCGCCGGCGCGGATGTGCTCGTGGCCGGCAACGCCGTGTTCAAGGCCCCGGATCCCCGCCAGGCGGTGGAGGACCTCCTGGCCGCCATGGACCGGGCCTAGGTGTTTGACCACGTAGAGGCTTCCAGGAAAAAGGCGGGGACCCCGCGAAGGGACCCAAGGCCCGGCGTGGACGGGATGAAGCGCTTGATTTCCCCGGAACCCGGTGCCAATCTCGGGGCCTGATTCCCAGGTAGCCCCGCCTCCAGGCCCCCCCGGGCCCGGATCCCCATTCCGAGACCGCCCGTGACCCCCCTCTTCAGCGCCCTCAACGAGGCCTGCCCCCTCCGCGTGGAGGGCGCTTTGCTGGAGGATCCCCTGGGCACGATCCTGCAGGGCGCGGTCCGGGAGGATGGCCGGGAGCGGCCCGTCCTGATCCGCCGGTTCTCCAGGGCGATCCTGGACGCGGGCCTGGGTTCGGGCCGGCTGGACCCCCCGTCCATGGGGGGCATCCGGGTGCGCTTCGACGAGGGGGGCCAGCCCTGCCTTTTGTGGCCCCACGCGCCCGGCCTGACGCTGGCGGCCCGGGCGGGGGACGGAGCGACGCCCCTGACCCCGGGGGAGGCGGCGGGGATCCTCCAGGGGGCCGGCCATCGCCTCCTGGCCCTGCACCAGGCGGGGGGACACCATGGGGCCCTTTCCCCCCACAGCCTCTGGCTGGGGGAGGACGGATCCGTGCGCATCATCGATCTGCCCCTGGGGCCCCTGCTGGCCGAACTGGCGCCCCGTTGCCCCGCCCTGGCGGCGGAACTGGCCCCCTTCCAGTGCCCCACGGCCGCCACGCCCTGGCGCACGGACTGCTTCGCCCTGGGGGCGATGCTGTACTGGGCCATGGCGGGCAAGGATCTGCCGGGGCGCAGGGGCCGGGGGGCGGCCATCGTCCGGCTGGCCAACGAGATCGAGCAGCCGGTGCCCCTCCTCCTTCGCCTCGTCCTTGGTCGTCTGCTTGGCACCCTGGAGCCCTTCCCGGACCCCGAGGCCCTGGAGACCTCCCTGGCGGCCCTGGACCGGGCGGATGCCCCCCAGGTCCAGGCCGGGGCCCGGCAGGTGGCGGCCGCGGCCGGCCCGGCCGTGGATCCCCTCCCGGCCCCGCCGCCGGAGCCGGAGGAACCGGCCCCCGCCAAGACCTGGAAGCGTCCCCTCGTCCTGGG
>DATGXY010000313.1:0-9642 GCA_035298525.1 Holophaga sp. | reverse complement strand
GGGATGGAGGCTGCCATCGGAAAGCTGGAGCTCGACCTCGGGGCCGCCGAGGCCGTCCAGGTTGCCGGTCGCCTTGCCACCCCGGCTGCTCAGTGCCAGGAAGTCCCGCTCCTGCATGCCGATGACCACGTGGATGGGGTCCACCTTGGAGACCGTGGTGAGGAGGGTGGAATCCCCCCGGCCCACCAGGTTCCCCGGCTTCACCTTGGCGAAGTCGGCCAGGCCGTCCGCGGGGGCCGTGATGCGCGTGTAGCTGAGATCGAGGAGGGCCTTGTCCAGGCCGGCCCGGGCCGCGTCCACCATGGCCCGGGAGGTCTTCTGGATGGAGAGGGCGGAATCGAAGGCCTGGCGGCTCACCGCCTGCTGATCCGCGAGGGGTCTCAGGCGGTTCACATCCTGGTCGGCGAGCACCAGCCGGGCTTCGGCCGACGCCAGGTCGGCCTTGCGCTGGGACACCATGGACTGGAAGCTCCTGGGCTCGATGGTGAAGAGCAGGTCTCCCTTCCGCACCGGCTGCCCCTCCTTGTAGTGGATCCCCTCCAGGTAGCCCTCCACCCGGGCCCGGATCTCCACATCCTGGGATCCGGCGGTCTGGCCCACCAGCTCCAGGATCACCGGGACATCCCGCTGAGCGGCCGCCTGTACATACACTTGGGGCGGCGGCAATTGCATCTTGTTGCCGCAGCCGGTGAGAAGGGGGATGGAGGACAGGGCCGCCAGGCCAGCCGTTCCCACGAAATTCATCCGAGCGAAGGGGGACATCGCATCTCCTTGGAATCGGGCGCGCCGGATACGCGGGGCCCAGTCCAGCTGGGCGCGCAGGGGACAAGAGGGCTGTTGGGGCGGAGTGGAACCCGGATCGGGGAGGTGGGCCCGAGGCCGGGTTGATATGAGCGCCTGCGGTCCCATCCCCCCCCTCCGGGAGCGCAGGCGCATTCCGAAGCCTGGTCCAGGGCGTGATCAGGACTTCGGAATGGGGCGGGCCGCTGCGGCGCCCTCCTTCTCGGGGGCGGGGGGAGCGCTGCGGGCCCTGGGCAGCGCGCGCGGGGGACCGGCGCTTGGCGGTGCCTGTCCCATGAGGGGGACGGCCATCAGGATCAGGCCTGCGGTGGCGAGGGCGATCTTGAGGGTGCGGGTCATGGGTTTCGTCCAAGGCTGAAAGTTCAAGGGGGGGCGGAAGGTCTGAATCGAACGAACGATCAACTTGAAAAATGGTAAGTGCTCCCTCGCTCATGTCAAGAAGATTTGCAGCCCAGGCAATAAAAAAGGGGGGATGAACCACCTGCGCACCCGGGGGGTGCCCCCGGGAGGCAACGGGTTTGGCCTCTAATGTGATCGAACGATTGATCCTAGCGCTGCCGGCCGGGGTCACCCGCTCCAGGCTCCCGGCCCCAGACGCCGTCGCGGGGCCTCCGACATCCCGGACACGCCCTGGCCCCAACCCATCAGGGCGTTTCTCCGCTCACGGAGGTGCGCTGGGCATCCTTCGGGTTGTCCTTGCGACGCCTTCTAGGCCGGGGACAAATACTTCTGGATCCTCGCCAGGAGCCGCGCGAACTCCACGGGCTTGCTTTCGAAATCCGTGCAGCCGGCCTCGATGGCCCGCTCCCGGTCGCTGGTCATGGCGTGGGCCGTGAGGGCGATGATGGGCAGCTCCCCCAGTCCGGGGTGGGCCCGCAGGCGCCGGGTGGCCTCGTAGCCGTCCAGCTTGGGCAGGCTGATGTCCATGAGGACCAGTTCGGGGCGCTCCTCCAGGGTCCTGGCGATGGCCTCCTCGCCGTCCTCGGCGAAGACCACCTCGTACCCGCGCCGCGCCAGGAGCCGGGACAGGCTGTCCCGGTTCATCTCGTTGTCCTCCACGAGCAGGATCTTGGCCATGGGAGCCTCGGAAGTTGCCCGATTCTAGCAAGGTTCGCCGGGCCGGGCGCGCTTGATCGGCGGCGAAAATCGGGCCAATCTGGAGGGCCGGAGTGAAGATGTTCAAGAAAATCATCGCCGTCGCGGCGCTGGCGGCGGTTCCAGTCCTCTTTTTCGCCATCCGCCGGCGCGAGGCCCACCGCCTCGTGCCCCAGCCCCGGGGCATGGTGCTGGGCCTCTACGCCGGGCTCCCGGACTACGACTACCGGGAGGAGCTGGAGCGGATCCGGGACACGGGCGCCACCTGCGTGAGCCTCCAGGCCATCTACCGCATGGAGACCTGGCACAGCAACGAGGTGGTGCGCCACCCCACCAGCAGTCCCAGCGAGTACGCCCTGAGGCGCACCTTCCGCCAGGCCCGGGACCTGCAGCTGCGCATGATGTTCTTCCCCACCATCAACCTCCGGGACGAGGCGGAGAACGAGGAGTGGTGGCGCGGCAACATCCGGCCCTCCGACTGGGACGCGTGGTGGCGCAGCTACACGGACTTCAATGTCCACCTGGCCCGCATCGCCCAGGAAGAGGGCGTGGAGTGGTACTCGGTGGGCACCGAGATGGCGAGCACCCACCCCTTCCCCGACCGGTGGCGGGCCCTCGTCGCCGAGGTCCGCAAGGTCTTCAAGGGGAAGATCACCTACAGCGTCAACTTCGACAGCCACGACACCTTCACCTTCGGGGACTGCCTGGACGTGATCGGCATGAACACCTACGATCCCATCGCCAAGGACGAGGAGTACCCCTCCGAGGAGGCGATCCGGGACGCCTGGTGGTGGATCGTCAACAAGGCCCGGACCCTCCACGCCCGGTTCGACCGCCCCGTCATGATCACCGAGGTGGGCTACCCCAGCGTCGCCCACGCCCACGTGGGCCCCTGGGACTTCCGCACCGACAAGCCGAAGGACCTGGAGCTCCAGGACCTGCTGGTGGGCGGGGCCCTGAAGGTGCTCCGCAACTGGAGCGACGGCGAGGCCGTCTTCTATTACCTGTACGGGGAGAACCTGGCCCAGCGCCCCGTGGGCGGCCCCGACGACCGCACCTACGCCGTGTGGGGCAAGCCCGTGGAGAAGACCCTGCGGGCCTACTTCGCCCTGCCCATCTTCGAGGGGCACATCCCCCCCAAGGCCTCCGACCGCCACGACGCCATGGTCCAGACCCTCCTCAGCGACCTCCGCAAGGAGCGGGACTACGAGGACGGGGCCCTGCCGGCCTGGGCCCGGGACTGGATGGCCTCCCACCCCGGGGACGCCCGGGAGGCGAGGGCCCTCCTGGCCAGGGAACCCGTGCCGCTGAAAAAGATTCCCAAAGGCCGGGAACGGTAGGATAAGGATCCCATGTCCCCCGCCCCGGAACCCCCCGCCCAGAAGACCGCCCTCATCGTCGAGGACGAGCACTCCACCCTCCGTTTCTACATGACGGGGCTCAAGGGGCTCCAGGAGTTCAAGCTGCTCAGCGCCGACAACGGCCGCCGGGCCCTGGACATCCTCCGGGACACGCGTGTGGACGTGGTCCTCACGGACCTGAACATGCCCGTCATGGACGGCTACGAGCTCATCGCGTACCTGTCCCAGCGCTTCCCGGCCCTGCCCGTCATCGTGGTCACGGCGGTGGCCGAGCCCGAGCAGCGGGACCACGCCCTGCACCTGGGGGCCCTGCGGGTGATCCCCAAGCCCCCGAGGCTCTCGGCCGTCATGGAGACCCTGAGGGAGGCCGTGGCCGTCCCGCCCCAGGGGTTCGTGCGGGGCATCGGCCTGGCCAGCATCCTCCAGCTCATGAACTGGGAGCGCCGCTCCGCCACGCTGACGGTGCGGGCCGAAGGGGGCACCGGCTACCTGTACGTGAAGGAGGGCGAGCTCGTCCACGCCATCCTGGGCGGCGAGGAGGGCCTGGAGGCCGCCTACCGCATCCTGGCCTGGGACCAGGTCCAGACGGAATTCGCCTTCACGTGCAAGATGGAACCCACCATCACGCTGCCCCTGCCGGAAATCCTCATGAACCTCGCCCTCGTGCGGGACACCCAGCGCCTGCAGGACGGGGAGGTGCGCGACGACAGGTGGCGCGGCTGATGCGGATCCTCCTGGCCCGCCACGGCGAGACTGCCTGGAACGTGGAAGGACGGCACCAGGGCCAGACCTTCGATATCCCCCTTTCCGGCCGGGGCAGGGAGCAAGCGGCAGCCCTGGGCCGGCGCCTGGCCCCCTGGCCCATCCACCGGGCCCTCAGTTCGCCCCTTCTGCGGGCCCGCCAGACGGCGGAACTGGCCCTGGGGGACCGCGGGGTGGATCTGGGGATGGACGCTCGCTTGGTTGAGATCTCCCATGGCACCTGGGAGGGCCGTCTGGCCAGCGAAATCGAGGCGGAACAGCCGGAGGTCCGCCGGGCCTGGCGGGAGACCCCCCACCTGGTCCGCCTGCCGGGGGGCGAGTCCTTCCAGGATGTGCAGGACCGGGCCTGGCCCGCCCTCCGGGAGGCCTGCGAGGGCCTGGGGCGGGAGGAGACCCTCCTGGTCATGACCCACGACGGCGTGAACCGGGCCCTCCTGGCGCGGATTCTGGGACTGGATCTCAGCCGCGTGTGGGCCTTCCGGCAGGCGGCGACCTGCCTGAACCTGCTGGAAGGGGAGGGGCTGGACAGACTGCAGGTGGTCCGCCTCAACGACGCGGCCCATCTGGTCGATCTTTTCGGGGAGGAGGTCCACCGAAAGCTCTAGCTTCCGCGGTCGGAAGTTTGCGAAAATTCCCTATCGCAAGGTGGTCAAAAGTTTTTCCGGGAACCCCCACAACCAGGAAGGATCTCATGTCCCAGCTCAAGCCCTTCAGGGCCTTCCGCCCCAAGCCCGAACTGGCCGCCCAGGTGGCTGCCGTCCCGTACGACGTCATCAACACCGAGGAGGCGCGCCAGCTGGCGGCTGGCAATCCCCACTCCTTCCTCCACGTGGGCCGCCCCGAGATCGATCTGCCCGAGGGCATCGACGTCCACGCCGACGAGGTCTACGCCCAGGGCGTGAGGAACCTCCAGCGCATGATCGGCGACCGCACCCTCATCCACGAGGGCAGCCCCTGCCTCTACGTCTATCAGCAGAAGATGGGCGACCACGTGCAGGCCGGCCTGGTGGGCCTCTGCAGCGTGAAGGAGTACGAGGAAGGCAGCATCAAGCGCCACGAGTACACCCGCAAGGACAAGGAGGACGACCGCACCCGCCACGTCACCGAGCAGCAGGCCAACGCCGAGCCCGTCTTCCTCTGCTACCGCGCTGTGCCCTACATCGATTCCCTCGTGGACAAGATCCGCCTGCACAAGCCCATCTACGACGTCGTCACCCCCGACGGCATCGGGCACACGGTGTGGATCGTCAACGAGGAGACCCACATCTACACCCTGAACCACCTCTTCGACGCCATCCCCGCCCTCTACATCGCCGACGGCCACCACCGCACCGCCGCCGCCATCCGCTATGGCCAGGCCCGGCGCGCCGAGACCCCGGACGCCACCGGCGACGAGAACTTCGAGAGCTTCATGGCCGTGGTCTTCCCCCACAACCAGCTCAAGATCATGGACTACAACCGGGTCGTGAAGGACCTGGGCGGCCTCACCCAGGACCAGTTCCTGGCCCAGGTGGGGGAGAAGTTCGACGTGGCCCCCGCCGCGGAGCGCAGCCCCAGGGCCGCCACCGAGTTCGGCATGTTCCTGGGCGGGAAGTGGTACGCCCTCAAGGCCAAGCCGGGCTCCTTCCCCGCCGATGATCCCGTCCGCAGCCTGGACGTGAGCATCCTGCAGGAGAACCTCCTGGCCCCCGTGCTCGGCATCCAGGATCCCCGCACCGACACCCGCATCGATTTCGTGGGCGGCATCCGCGGCATGGACGAGCTGGAGAAGCGCGTGAACAACGGCTGGGCCGTGGCCTTCAGCATGTTCCCCACCAGCCTCGAGCAGCTCATGGACGTGGCCGACGCCGGCCAGATCATGCCTCCCAAGTCGACCTGGTTCGAGCCCAAGCTCCGCTCGGGCCTGCTGGTCCGGCTTTACGAGGACTGACGGAGACCGGGGGCCGCCGCTGGCGGCGGTCCCCCCTTTTTTTTGCCCATTCATTCCCGGAGGTTTTCATGAAGATCCTCATCGCGGACGCCTTTGACGCGTCCCTGCCCAAGCGCCTCGAGCCCTTCGGCGAGGTCACCAGCGACATGGCCCAGCTGGCGGAGGCCAATGTCCTGCTCATCCGCTCCAAGACCACCGTCACCGCCGAGCTGGTGGAGAAGGCCCCCAATCTCAAGCTCGTCATCCGCGGCGGCGTGGGCCTGGACAACGTGGACAAGGAGGCCTGCAAGGCCAAGGGCATCAAGGTCATGAACACCCCCGCCGCCTCCAGCGTGGCGGTGGCCGAAATGGCCATGGCCTTCATGGTGTCCATCCCCGCCCGCCTCATCGAGGCCCACATGGCCATGAAGGAGGGCAAGTTCCCCAAGAACGAACTGAAGCGCACCGAGCTCTTCCGCAAGACCCTGGGCCTCATCGGCGCCGGCGCCATCGCCACCGAAGTGGCCAAGCGCGCCCAGGCCTTCGGCATGAAGGTGATCGCCTTCGATCCCTTCCTCCAGGGCCACCCCATCGCGGAACTGAAGAGCCTGGACGACGTGCTCAAGGAAGCCGACGTCATCAGCATCCACACCCCCCTCACCGACCAGACCCGGGGCATGTTCAACGCCGAGACCATCGCCAAGATGAAGGACGGCGTGATCATCGTGAACACGGGCCGCGGCAAGGTCATCGTCGAGAAGGACATGGCCGAGGCCCTGGAATCCGGCAAGGTCCGCGCCTACGGAACGGACGTGTGGTTCAGCGATCCGCCGCCGGCCGACTGCCCCCTCCTCACCGCCAAGAACGTCTTCATGGCCCCCCACCTGGGCGCGAGCAGCAAGGAGAACCTCCAGCGCATCGGCGACATCGTGGTGGAGACCCTCTCCCAGTTCAAGATCTAGGAGCCTTCCAATGACCAAGCGCGCCATCAATTTCTACGCCGGCCCCGCCGGCCTGCCCCTCCCCGCCCTCGAGCGGGCGCAGGAGGAGCTCCTGGACTTCGCCGGCACCGGCATGTCCGTCATGGAGATCAGCCACCGGGCCAAGGAGTTCGACGCCGTCCACGAGGAGGCCCTCGCCCTCACCCGCGAGCTCATGGAGATCCCCGCCAACTACAAGGTCCTCCTGCTCCAGGGCGGCGCCCACCTCTCCTTCGGCATGATCCCCCTCAACTGGCTGCGGGGCGAGCACAAGGCCGATTACATCGTCACCGGCAACTGGGCCGAGAAGGCCTACAAGGAAGCCAAGCTGGTGGGCGGCGAGGAGCGCGTGCGCCTGGCCGGTAGCACCAAGGCCGAGAACTTCGCCCGCCTGCCCAAGGCCAGCGAGCTGAAGATCAACAAGGACAGCCTCTTCGTGCACTTCACCTCCAACAACACGGTGGAAGGCACCCAGTGGCAGGAGTTCCCCGAGACCGGCGGCATCCCCTACGTGTGCGACATGTCCTCGGACATCATGTGGCGCCCCGTGGACGTCTCCAAGTTCGGCATGATCTACGCCGGCGCCCAGAAGAACCTCGGCCCCTCCGGCGTCACCCTCCACATCGTCTCCGACGCGTTCCTGGAGATGGCCAAGGCCGCTGACCTGCCCAGCTACCTTCGCTACAAGCTCCACGCCGAGAAGAACAGCCTCTACAACACCCCGCCCACCTTCGGCATCTACATCCTGCGCAACGTGCTGGCCTACAACAAGTCCATCGGCGGCCTGAAGGCCATCGAGGCCAACAACCGCAAGAAGGGCGAGCTCCTCTACGGCTGCATCGACCGTCACGCCGGCTTCTTCAAGCCCTTCGTGACCGAGAAGGCCGACCGCTCCCTCATGAACGTGGACTTCTTCCTCCCCACCGAGGAACTGACGGACGCCTTCGTGAAGGAGGCCAAGAAGGAGGGCATGGTGGGCCTCAAGGGCTACCGCGACATCGGCGGCATCCGCGTGTCCACCTACAACGCCGTCACCGTGGAGAACGTCCAGACCCTGGTCGACTTCATGGAGACCTTCGTCAAGAAGAACGGCTGATCCATCGCCGTCCCCGGAAAGGGCGCCCCTTGCGGGGCGCCCTTTTTCTTGTGGGGGCTTTCCTCCGCGTGCCTCAGCGAACCCTCCGTCATGAAAATAGGTGTATCTGCTGGCAAGTAACCTGGCGATGAAGCCGGTTCCAAAGGTTCGAGCGTGACCTTGTAGCCAAGTCGTTCGAGGTCCGCGACCCGCTTGTTCTTGATCCTGGCCTGGACTTTCTTGGACATGGGCTTGGGGATCGGCTCCTTGTATTCGATTCCGGCCGCCAGGTTTCTGTAGATGATCAGGGCCAGCTTGTGGGCGATGGCCATTCGGGCTTTCTTTTCCTCGGAATCCTCGGCCTTCTCGGCGCCTCGGCGATGGGCTTTTCGATGGGTGTTTTGGCGCGGGTCATTTTTGCGCCGGCAGCCAATAGAAATAAACATCGCCGAGGCGCCGAGAAGGCCGAGGATTCCGAGGAAAAGCAAAAATGGGTTCTCACCTGCCACCTGGATGCGCCGGGCTGAAATGGCGTTACACGTATTTCTGGCGGCCTACACGAGGGTCTTGGCCCGCACCTGGTCAAAAGGCGCCCCGGAAAACCGAGGCGCAGAGGGTTCGCTGAGGCACGCGGAGGAAAGCCCGGCCACGTCCATCCCACGGCTCAGAGTTTGGGAAGGTCCATGTAGTCGTACGGATTCAGCTTCCAGTCGTCGGGATCCTCGTTGCCCACGATGGCGTCGGCGCCTTCGGCCAGGTCCAGGTCCAGGGGGTCCACCTTGGTGCGGCGGCGCGTATCGAACACCACCCGCACCTTGGGGGTGAGCAGCCCCTCCCGGCTCTGCTCCAGGATGACCGCCAGGCGGTCGCTCTCCAGGCGCACGAGGCTGGCCACGGGGTAGATGCCCAGGGCGTGGATGAAGTGCTGCACCAGCTCCTCGTCCATGTGGGGCTCGGCGGTGGTGGAGCTGTCGGACCACTCGTAGATCTTGCGCAGGGCCAGGGGGGGTTCCATGCCCTTGTGGTAGATGCGGTTGCTGGTGATGGCGTCGTACACGTCCACGATGGCCGCCATGCGTCCCAGGAGGCTGATCTCCGAGCCCTTCTTGCGGAAGGGGTAGCCGGTGCCGCAGAACTTCTCGTGGTGCTCGCCGGCCACCTGGATCACCGTTTCGCTGATGCCGGGGGTCTTGTGCAGCACCTCCAGGCCCAGGTCCACATGCTTCTTCATGACGGCGAACTCGGCCTCCGTGAGCTTGCCGGGCTTGTTGAGGATGTGGTCGGGCACCCTCATCTTGCCGATATCGTGGAGCATGCCCCCCACGCCGGCCTCGTGGATGACCTCCGCGGGCAGGTCCATGGCCCGGCAGAAGCTGATGAGCAGGGTGGCGACGCTGACGGAGTGCTGGAAGGTGTAGGTGTCCCCCTCCCGGATGCGGCAGAGGCTGACGAGGGTGCCGGGGTTGCGGAGGATGGACTCGGTGATCTGGCTCACCACGGGCTCCACCCGCTCCACCTTGATCTGCTTGCCCAGGCGCACGTCCTCCAGCACGGAGTGGATGACCTTGTTGGCCTCCTTCTGGATCTGCTTGGCGAAGACCATCTCCTCCTGGTGGGTGGTCTTGATCTCCGAGGAGGGGGCCGTGGCCACGGGGGAGT
>DATGXY010000312.1:0-1590 GCA_035298525.1 Holophaga sp. | reverse complement strand
GCCCTGCTCGCCCTCACCCTCTCCATGGCCGGAACCGGCCTCAGCGCCGCCCTGGCCCTGAAGCAGGAACAGCCCAACTGCCTCCCGGCCTGTTGCCCCTCCCTCGCTTGTCGATGCGGGGATTGCGTGAGGTGCCTGCCTTAGGAGCCTGACCAAGGAATGGAAGGCCCCTAAGGCGCGGCGGGCAGTTCCACCATGAACGCCGCGCCCTGACCCGGTTGGCTCTCCACCCGGATGGATCCGTGATTCTGGAGGACGAGGCTGCGAACCGTCGCGAGGCCCAGGCCCGTGCCCGCCGCCTTGGTGGTGAAGAAGGGCTCGAAGAGCTGGGGCAGGGCCTCCGGGGAGATCCCGGGGCCGTCGTCCCGCACTTCCAGGCGCACGAGGCCCGGTCCCGCGGAGGCCCGGATGAGGAGCCTGCCCCCGGGTCCCATGGCGTCCCGGGCGTTGGAGGCCAAGTTCTCCAGGATCTGATCCAGGGCGGAGGGATCCACCAGGGCGGTGAGCCGGCCTTCCGCGCGGGTTTCCAGGCGCTGGCCGGGGAGGAGGATGGCCCGGAGGAGGCCGGAGCGGTCCGTGAGCCAGCCCGGGATATCCAGGGGCTGGGGCCGGCTCTCCTTCAGGCGGCTGGAGGCCAGGATGCGGCTCGTCATGGAGATGGCCCGCTCGGAGGCCTCGTCCAGGACGTCCAGGTCCTTCCCCTGGGCGGGGGTGGCCGATTCCCGCAGAAGCCCCAGGCGCAGGCGGATGACGTTGAGCACATTGGCCAGATCGTGGGAAAGGCCCGCCGCCAGGCTGGCCATGGTCTTGGCCCGCAGATCCGCCAGGATGGACCGGTGCAGGCCCTCCAGGCGCCGCGTGCGCTCCTCCACCCGGGCCTCCAGGTCCAGGGAGAGCCGCTCCAGGTCCACCACCATGAGGCCCTGGGCCAGGAAGCGCACCACCATGAGGAGGATGATGAGCAGCAGAAGGGAACGGGACAGGGGCGCCTCCGAGAGGCCGATGCGCAGGGCCACCAGGAGGAGGGCGGCGAAGGAGGTCACGGAGGGGAAGAGGGCGCCCCGCAGGAGGGGGACCCGGGCGGAGGCCCCGTCCTCGGACTTCACGGCGGGGCTCAGGGCGGCAAAGGCCAGGCAGGCGACGGCCGCCTGGTGGAGCCACTCCGTCAGGTGCCCCACGTAGCCCGCCTGATAGAGGCCCACCACGTGGGCGGCCGCCGTCAGGCTGCAGTGGGCGAGGAGGAGCAGGAGGGCCAGCCCCACGAAGCGCTTGGCCGGCGCCTGCTCGGGCAGGGCCATGGAGGTGCGCTGGATCATCCAGAAGGTGAGCACCCCCAGGCAGGTGGCGATCTGGGCCAGGTACACCGTCATCACGGTGCGGGGCACGGGGCCCACCCGGTTCAGGGAGCCCATGAGGAGCCAGGCCACGGTGAACACGGAGAGGGTGATGCCCAGGCTCTCCAGGAAGTTGCGCATGCGGTCCCGGGCCAGGCGGCTCCGCCAGGGCCAGGCCAGGAAGCCCGTGCCCAGGGCCAGGAGGCCCAGGATGGAGAGGGCGGGCCCCGTGAGGGCCGGGTGGGGCAGGGGGAGG
>DATGXY010000311.1:0-37374 GCA_035298525.1 Holophaga sp. | reverse complement strand
CCTCCCCTGCCCCGCCTCCAGTGGGTCTACCTGCCGCCCTTCAAGTGGGTGGGCCGGGTGCTGGTGCCCTGAGCCTCCCGGGCCAGGAAGGAGGCGCCCGAACGCGGCGAAGACCAGCGGGACGAGCAGGGTCCCCCACAGGCGGGGTCACCCTGCCAGGCGCGCCGACTTGGCGAGGGCCTCCACCCTGGGCAGCAGGGTGGGGAAGTAGTGGAGGCGCGGCGCGTGGAAGGTGACCAGGTAGAGCCGGCCCTTGCGCACGGCGCCGTAGCCCACGCCCTGGAGGGCCACCTCGTCCCCCTTGCGCACGGCGGACCACTCGAACCGGAACCCGTCGCCGCCCAGGAAGGGCGCCGGGGAAAGCTTGCCCCGGTGGAAGGAGGTGGCCCAGGGGCTGATGAACTGGTCGAAGAGGTCCACGATCTCCTCGGGCTGCATGTCCTCCTTGAAGACGGGCGCCTTGACGCCCTCCTTGGGCTTGGCCCCGGTGAGCACCTCCCCGGGCCGGATGCCGGTGAAGAACACCACCAGGTCCAGGGCGTTGCCGTTGGCCGTCCACCAAACGTCCCGGACGCCCTCCTTGTGCTCCTCCAGGCGGTTCCACAGGGGGTCGCCGGCCACGGTCAGGCCTTCGGGGAGGTTCACCACCTGGCCGCCGGGAACGCCCATCCACACGGCGGGCTTCTGGCAGGCGACGGCCAGCAGCAGGGCGACGGCGAGGCTCGTTTTGCGCATCACGGCTCCTCCAGATAGCTCTTGATCATGTCGGCGTCCTCCGCCCCGGGACGGAGTTCCAGGTAGCGGGCGTAGGCGGCGCGCATCTCGGGCTTGCGGCCCGCCTTCCGGTGCAGGCGCCCCAGGGCCCGGTGGGCCTCCGGGGGCGCGCCGGGGATGCCCGCGGCGGCCTCGAAGGCGGCGAGGGCCTTGGCGGCGTCCCCCTCCTGGTTCCGGATCCGGTACACCTCGCCCTCGAAGTAGCGGGCGAGGCCGTCCCGGGGGTCGGCGCGAAGGCACCTGGCCAGCAGGGCGAGGGTCTCCCCGAAGCGGCGATGCTTGAGTTCGGCCTCCATCCAGGCCATGCGGAAGGGGGCGACCAGGGCCCGATAGCGCTCGGCCCCGGCGTCCTGGCCCCCCGCGCCCAGGCGCGCCGCGCCCTCTTCCAGGGCCTTCTGCCGCTCGGCCTCGGGGGGGTGGGTGGCGAAGAGCCGGCTCCGTTTCGCGGGCTCGCCCCCGGCCTCCTTTTCGGCCTGCATCTCCTCCGCGAGGTTCGCCCAAATCTTCGCGGCCTCCCCGGGGGGGTAGCCCGCCTTGGCCATGAGCTCCAGCCCCAGGGCGTCGGCGCTCCGCTCCTGGGTGCGGGAATAGGCGAATCCCCCGGCGAGGGTGCCCAGGCTCACCAGGGGTCCCGCCACGGGCACCGCCAGCATCACCGTCGCCCAGGCGGTCCGGGACTTGGCGTCCCTCAGCCCCTCCAGGCCGTGCTTCAGGGTGCAGTGGGCGATCTCGTGCCCGAGGATGGCCACCAGCTGGGCCTCGTTCTCGCAGCGGAGCAGGAGCCCCGTCCACACCTGCATCATGCCGTTGGGCGCCATGTTCGCGTTGAAGGCCGGGATCTCGAGGACATAGGTCCGCACCGGGGGGACGCCGGGGCCCACCAGCCGCTCCGCCAGCTTCTGCACGTAGGCCCGAAGGGCCTCGTCCCGCACCAGCAGGGGGCTCTGGCGGAGCCGCTGCTCCTCCCGGTCCGCCAGGGCCCAGAGCCCTCCCTCGTCGGTCTTGAGGTCGGGGCGGACCGCGGGAGCCGGCGGCGCCGGCGCCTGCCCCCAGAGGGCGAGGCCCGCCGCCAGGGCGGGCAGGAGGCGGGAAGGCCTCACTTGCCCTTCCCGGGGAAGTCGACGAGGAGGTTGTCCAGGGCCGCGTGGGCCGCCACGGGCTCCCGCACGTCGCCGGTGGCCTTGAACATGCGGTTGTACCACACCACCCGCCCCGTCTTCAGGTCCACGAGGGTGGCCTCCCCGGCCTGGCCCCCGCCCGGCGCCGCGACGCCGAAGGCCGCCATGAGCACCATGGTCGCGACCCGTCCGCCGGTGGCCGTACTGTCCCGCAGGGTGACGTAGAGGGCGAAATCGGCGGGCATGGCCCGGGAGATGGCGGCGGCGGGCTCACCCAGGGTCCAGTCCAGGCGTCCCTCCTTCCCGGGCAGCTTCATCGTGCCGAAGTGGTGGATCCAGATGGCGTTCGACACCGCGGCGCGCAGGTGGCCCAGTTCGGCGATCTCCGGCCCGGCCTCGCCCGTGAAGGCCTTGAAGGTGACCTTCCCCGCCTCGCTCCGGGCCTCCAGGTCGGCCAGGATGTTCTTCCGGGCCGCCTCCGTCCATTCCGCCTTGGGCTCCCGCACCCCGCCCGCGGTGACCGCGTACAGCTCCACGTCCAGGGGCATGATGGCCACGACGGCCCCCTCCGGGAGCCGGTCGAAGCCTTCGGCCCGGTGGGACTGGGCCCCCAGGAACGCGGGCAGAAGCGCCGCCATGAGCACGCGGAACGCACGGAGCTTGACCATGGCATGCCTCCAGGGCCTGTCGGGAACGATGGGCTTTTCCGGGGACAGTGTACGTCCTGAGGCCTCAGGCCTCCAGGTGGCTGATGAACTGGACCGGATCCCCGGAGGGGGCCAGGAGCACGTTGTCGATGAGGCGCGTGCCCCCCACGACGACGGCGGCGGCCATGGCGGCGGACCGGGTCACGGTGCCCCCGATGGGGTCGAGGGTCGCCAGGTCCACGAGGCGGCAGTACTGGATCTCGCCGGCGGCCTCCATCTCCCGGCGGGCGATCCCCTCCAGGACGGCGGCGCCCCGCTCCCCCTCCCTGAAGGCGGCCTCCGCCTTGAAGAGCCCCCGGCTCACGCCCAGGGCCCGCTCCCGGTCCGCGGGGGCGAGGTAGGCGTTGCGGGAGCTCATGGCCAGGCCGTCAGCCTCGCGGACGGTGGGGGCCACGAGGATGTCCACGGGCAGGTTCAGGTCCTTCACCACCCGGCGGATGATGGCGCACTGCTGCAGGTCCTTCTGGCCGAAGAAGGCGAGGTCGGGCTGGACCAGGTTGAAGAGCTTCGCCACCACCGTGGCCACGCCCCGGAAGTGCCCGGGCCGGAACTCGCCGCAGAGGACGTCGGCGATGGGGCCCACGGAGATGGAGGTGCTGAACCCGGTGGGATAGATCTCGGAGGCCTCGGGCATGAAGAGGATGGCCACGCCCAGGCGCAGGCACAGGTTCTGGTCCCGCTCCAGGTCGCGGGGGTACCGGGAGAGGTCCTCCTGGGGCCCGAACTGGGTGGGGTTCACGAAGACCGAGACCACCGTGGCGTCGCAACGCGCCGTGCTCTGGCGGATGAGGGAGGCGTGCCCCTCGTGGAGGTAACCCATGGTGGGGACGAAGCCGATGCTCTTGTGGCTGTCGCGGAGCGCCTTGAGGGCGACCTTCAGTTCGGGAATGGTTCGGATGATGCGCATCTATTCGCCCTGGCGTCCTGGCTTCCAGGCCCTGAGTTCCTCCCGGGCCGGTTCAGGAAGCATATAGGACTCCTGGGGGCCTGGAAACCTCCCCGCCCGCACATCCTCCGCGTACCGGGCCACCCCGTCCCGAAGCTGTTCAAAACCATTCATATACGCCCGCACGAACTTCGGGGGGGTCACGGGAACCAGTCCCAGGAGGTCATGAAAAACTAAAACCTGGCCCGAGCATCCCACCCCCGCGCCGATGCCGATGGTGGGAATGGAGAGCTCCTGGGTCACCCGCTCCGCCAGTTCGGCCGGGACCCCCTCCAGCACGAGGCTGAAGCAGCCGGCGTCCTGGAGCCTCAGGGCGTCCTCCAGCAGTTCCACGGCGGCCCCCGCCTCCCGGCCCTGGACGCGGTAGCCGCCCATGGCGTTCAGGCTCTGGGGGGTGAGGCCCAGGTGGCCCATCACAGGGATCTCGGCGTCCACGAGGGCCCGGATGGCGGGGATCCGCCGGGAGCCGCCCTCCAGCTTCACGGCCTGGGCCCCGATCCGCATGAACCCGCCCGCGTTGCGCACGGCGTCCTCCGGCCCCAGGTGGTAGCTCAGGTAGGGCATGTCCACCACCAGCAGGGCCCGGACCCGGGCCCGGGCCACGGCGCCCAGGTGGTGCTCCATCATGGCCATGGTGACGGGGAGGGTGTTCTCGAAGCCCAGGCAGACGTTCCCGACGCTGTCGCCCACGAGGATGACGTCCACCCCGGCCGCGTCCGCGATCACGGCGGTGGGGGCGTCGTAGGCCGTCGTCATGACGATGGGCCGGGCCTCGGCGCGCATCCGCTGCAGGTCGGGGACGGTGATGCCTCGGCCGGAGGCGGGTGCATGGCTCATGGGGTTCCTCGGTTCGTGGACGGCAGCAGCAGGTTGGCCTGCGTGGGGCTCCAGTCTGCCAGAGGATCCGTCTTGGCCGGCAGGTTGAAGGGGACCCCGGCGGCCGCCACCTCCGCCTCGAAGGCGCGCACATCCGGCCTTCCGGAGAAGGCCCGCTCCATGTGCGCCGGAACCCGGGACCAGATCTCCATGAAGCTGGAGACGGCGTCCTGGATGCGGGACCTGGCCCCCAGGCGTTCCCCCCGCGCCAGGAGCAGGTCGGCCTCGCGGGCCGCGGCCTCCATGGCCAGGTGGGGGAAGCGCAGCTCCCGGGCCAGGGACAGCACCTCGCCCCAGGCGAGGAGCGCCTCCGTGGCCACGGCGTCCCCGGGGCCGGAGCGCTGGAGGAGCAGGGCGTGGGCCCGCCGCCATTCCAGCTCCAGCCAGCGGGAGCCCGAGGCCTCCACGGGACCCTTGAGGCGCTCCAGCCGGACCCAGGCGGCCTCCACGTCGCCGTCAGCCGAGGCCTCGGCCTGGATGTGGCGCAGCCTCGCCAGCCGCTCCCGCCAGTGGAGCCCGGCCTCCAGGAAGAGGTTCACGGCCTCCTGGAACCGGCGCTGGGCCTGTCCCCAATCGTGGCGCAGGGCCTCCAGCTCCCCGGCGATGAAGGCGGCGTCCCCCCGCTCCATGGGGGAGACCTGGTCCTCCCGCACCTCCGCGGCCTTGGCCAGGAGGAAGTCGGCCTGGACCGGATCCCCCAGCATGGCCACGGTCCGGGCCTTCCAGGCCAGGGCCCGGGAAGCCTGGGGCAGGTCGCCCAGGGCCTGGCTGCGGCGCAGGGCGCTGTCCAGGTGGGCCATGGCCGGGCCCAGGTGCTGCTGCATGCTTCGGGCCACGCCCAGGTCCAGGTGGCAGGAGGCCTTCAGGGCGGGATCGTCGACGGCCCGGGCCAGGGCGAGGGCCTCCCCCAGGTGGTGGCACGCGGCGTCGGTCTGGCCCATGCCCAGGTGGAGCTGGCCGATGGCCTCCAGGGCCCCCGCCAGGCCCTGGCGGTCTCCGGCGTGCTCGAGCAGGCGGCGGGCTGCCTGGAGGTTGTCCATGGACGCCTCGAACTGGGCCCGCTGGCCCTGCACCCGGCCCAGCTCGAGCTGGAGGGCCGCGCGGTCCGCATGGCCCTCCCCGCCCTCCCTGCGGGCCAGGAGCATCAGGCCCTCCTCCAGGGCCCGGGCCGCCTTGGGGGCCGAACCCTGCACCAGGTGGAGCCGGCCCAGGGCCAGCCGGAGCCGGGCCTGCTCGGGATGGAAGGGATGGTCCGCCAGGTACGCCGCCGACCTGCGGATGGAGAGATGGGCCTCCTGGAGCCGGCGCAGCCGGATCTCCTGGAATGCCGCCTTGCGGTGCAGGCGCGCCGCGGCCTCCTCCTCGTGGGATCCGGGAGAAGGATCCCCCAGGGCCCGGATCGCCTCCAGCAGGGCCTCCAGGCTCCGGGCGGCGGGGTTGGCGCCCCCCGCCTCCTCCGGGGCCCTGTCGGGGTCCCAGGCGTCCGCGAGGCACTCCCAGAGCCGGGCCCGGGCCTCGGGGCCGGGATCCAGGGCCAGGGCCTCGTCCACGGCCTCCCGCGCCTCGCGGGGACCGGGCCTTTCCCGCTCCATGGCCTCCAGGACCTGGGCCACGGCCGTGGCGGCGTCCCGGGCGCAGGTCCTCAGGCGCACCGCCAGGACGGGGCGCCCCCCCTCCGCCTCCATGGCCCGGATGAGCCCGCCCGCGACGCTCCGCGCCTCCTCCTCCTCCAGGTCCGCCTCCACCAGCTCCCGCACCCGCCCGTCGTGGACGCGGAGGCGGCCTTCCGCCTCCAGGGCCAGCTGCGCGTCCAGGAGCGCCTGGCAGTGGGCCTCCGCCGAGTCGGCGTCCAGCCCCAGGAAACGCGCCAGCACCGCCGGCGCCAGGGGGCCCTCGCCCAGGGCCAGGGCCCTCAGGGCCCGGAGGGCCGGGGGCGCCAGGCGCGCGATCCGCGCCGAAAGGATGGCCTGCGCCTCCGCCTCCTCCGGGGCCGGCGGGGCCGCGGATCCGCTGGCGCAGGTCCAGCGTCCCCCCTCCCGGACGAGATCGCCCCGCAGGACGGCCATGTCCAGGATCCGCCGCAGGAGGCCCGGGTTGCCCAGGGCCCCGGCGCAGGCGGCCTCGCGGAATCCCGGGGGGAGCTCGGCCGGCCCCAGGAGGTCCGAAAGGGTCTCCGCCAGGGCGGCCTCCTCCAGCCGCTCCAGGACCACCGCCGCGGAATTGGGCCCGCTCCGCGCCGATTCGAGCCAGGGCCTGAGGCCCTGGCAGGAACCCTGGCCGCGGAAGGAGAGGATCCAGGGGAGCCGGCCCCGGGCCGTGAGGCCCCGCACCAGGTCCAGGACCTCGGTCGTCATGGCCTCCAGCCCGCGCAGCACGCATAGCCTGGGGTGGCGCGCGTCGGCCCAGGCCAGGGCCTCCAGGGCCGCCTCCACCTCCTCCACCTCCAGGCGCCGGCCGGGAGGGACCGCGCCGCGCCCGCCCCGCAGGAAGGCGAAGCTGGCCATGCGCCTGGAAAGGGCCTTCGCCAGGGCGGGCTCGGCGGCGTAGAGGTCCGCCTCCATGCCGGCCAGGGCCTCCTCCAGGATCCGCTCCAGGAAGGCGCCGGCCCTCTCCCCGGGCTGCAGTTCCAGGTCCACCGCCCAGCGGCCTTCGGTCTGGGCCGCGGCGGCGGCCCAGTCGCAGAGGGCGTCCTGCCCCAGGCCCTCCTCCCCCAGCAGGAGCACGACCCGCTCCTGGGCCGAGGGTGAGCCCAGGGCCAGCATCAGGGACTTCAGATAGGTCAGCTCCCGGGTCCGGCCCCGGATGGGCACGCCGGCGGGGTCGGCCAGGCCCTGGGCCTCCTCCCAGATCCTCTGGCGCCCGGGCCCGGGGGGCCCCTGGGGCAGGGACGCGGCCCAGTCCCCCGGCCAGGGGGCGGGTCCGAGGGTCCGCGGCACCAGGATCCGGCCCGGGCGCACCCGGATGGCGGCGGCCACGGCCAGGCGCGGCGCCCTGGACCCGGCCAGGGCCTTGCCCACGGTGGCGGCGAGGGCCTCCCGGCCCGGGGCGTCCTCCTCCTCCCAGAGCCGGACCAGGGGGACCCCGTCAAGCTTCTGGAGGAACCAGGCCCCCTTCCGGTCATGGCCCATGCGGCAGGGCCCGGGATCCAGGGGTTCACCCTGGTCGTAGCGGCGGAGGAAGTCCTCGCGGATCGCGTCGAGGACCCGGGGCGCCGGCAGGGGCTCCCAGATCTGGAGCAGGTGCCGGGGCCCGTGCCCGTCCTGGCGCACCACCCACCATGAGCATCCGTCGATCTCCCCGGCCCCGGCCAGTTCCTCCACCGCCGAGAACCACCGGCCCCCGAGCCTCCACCCGCGTCCCATCATGCCTCCGCGCCGCGGGGCCGGGGCCTCAGGGGGGTCCGGACGGGTTCCATGGGACGGATTCTACCAGGGGCCCCGGGGACGGCCGCCGGGGAATACACGACTGGCAGATCCTGTTTGAATCCGCTCGGGGCGCGGCTTTCCGGGAATTTTTCCCTTTGACAATTTTTGCAAGCGATACGCAGAATCATGTTCAACAGGTGCAGTTGAAACGTGACGGGCAGGACCGGATCACCCTGAGAGGGGATCAGGACCCATGACGGCGCTGGAGCGAGTCCCATGACGGAAAAGTCGGTACCCGGAAACACCCTAGAGGCGCGGCTGACCGCGTGGCTCGACGAGGAGCACAGCGCCTCAAGGCGGTTCCTTGTGAGCGCGGCGGTATGGGCCCTGGTGGGCACATTCCTGGGGCTCCTCGCGGCCTCGGAGTACTACTGGCCCGACCTCGTCCACAACATGCCCCAGCTCCAGTTCGGGCGCATCAGGCCCACCCACGTGAACGTGGTGGCCTTCGGGTTCATCTCCATGGCGAACATCGGCGCCATCTTCTACGTGGTGCCCGAACTCTGCCGGACGCGGCTGTGGAGCGAGCGTTGGGGGAACATCCTGATGGTGGCCTGGAACGCGGTCATCGTCGGCGGGATCCTCTGCCTCACCAACGGGATCACGGAGGGCCGCGAGTACGCTGAGCTCCCCTGGTTCCTCGACATCCCCGTGATGGCCGCCCTGATCCTCTACATCGTCCTGGTCTGGGGCACCGTCCTGAACCGCAAGGAGCGCCAGCTCTACGTGTCCATCTGGTACATCGCCGGCACCACCCTCTGGTTCCCCGTCGTCTACCTCATCGGCAACCGGGTCTTCTTCTCGGTGCCCGGCATCGGGGACGCCATCGCCAACTGGTTCTACGGGCACAACATCCTTGGCCTCTGGTTCACCACCAACGGCATCGGCCTCGCCTACTACTTCCTGCCCAAGATCACCCGGAACCCCCTCTACAGCCACCTGCTCAGCATCGTGGGATTCTCCACCATCGCCATGTTCTACACGCCCACGGGCACCCACCACCTGCTCCAGAGCCCGGTCCCGGAGTGGCTGAAGGCGGTGGCCGTCATCTCCTCCGTGATGCTCCTCGTCCCGGTCATGAGCGTCCTGGTGAACTTCTTCCTGACCATGAAGGGGAAGTGGGGCATGATCGCGACCCACCTGCCTCTGCGGTTCTTCATCACGGCCCTGGGCTTCTACCTGCTGACCTGCTTCACCGGGCCCTTCCAGGCCACCCGCTGGATCAACTGGTACCTCCACTTCACCCACTGGGTGGTGGGCCACGCCCACTTCGCCCTCCTGGGCACCTTCGGCTTCATCGGCTGGGGCGCCGTCTACTACGTGGCACCCCGGGTGTCGGGGCGCCAGTGGTACTCCCGCCGGCTCGCCAACGCCCACTACTGGCTGTCCCTCATCGGCACCGTGCTCATGATCGTGGCCCTCACCGTGGGCGGCCTCATCCAGGCCTCCGCCTGGGAGGAGGGCCTGCCCGTCTACCGCGGCGTGATCATGGTGGCCCCCTTCATGCTCCTGCGCGCCTTCTCCGGACTGCTCATCGTCCTGGGCCAGGTGCTCTTCCTCTACAACGTCCTGAAGACCCTCGTCTTCGCGGAGGAGGCCGTGGAGGGCCCCCTCGAGGACGCCGCCCCGGCCCAGCCCGCCGGCGCCCAGTGACCGCCCGGTGAAACCATGACGACGCCCCGCGCCAACTACCTCTACCCCGCCCTCGGCCTCACGCTGATCATGGCCTCCATCATCTTCGTGGTGGTCCTCGTCCCCCGCTGGACGTTCAGGCCCCCCGAGCCCAGGGACCTCCGGGACTACACCGCCCAGGAACTCCGCGGTCGCGACATCTACAAGAAGGAAGGCTGCTGGTACTGCCACTCCATGGTCAGCCGCCCCCAGGACTGGGACCACGGCCGGCGTTCCAGGTCCACGGACTACTTCTACGACAAGTACCACCTCCTGGGCTCCGAGCGCTCCGGCCCCGACCTGGCCAACATCGGCGGCAAGTTCCCCGACCAGTACCACATGCTCCACCACAAGAACCCGCGCTACGTGAAGCCCGGGTCCATCATGCCCCGCTACGACTACCTCTCCGAGCAGGAGCTCACCGACCTCACCGCCTACCTCCAGAGCCTCGGCCCCTACGGGACCCGCGCCCTCGACCTGGAAGGCGGCAAGGAGCGCTTCGCCGCAACCGGCGAGACGAAGTGGGCCACCGTCAAGGACTGGACCTGGAAGGGCGGCCCCCTGGACGGCGTGACCGAGAAGGTGGCCTTCTGGAAGCTGGACGTGGCCCACCAGCGCGCGCTCAACGACAAGCTCTACGCCGAGCATCCCGAGGTGCCCTTCAAGTATTCCGCCGAGATCGAGGAGCTGATGTACGGCTCCAGCCACGAGGCCGCCAACGCCAAGGGCGCCCTCCAGACCCTGGCCACCCCGGTCTTCCCGAACAGGGAGGCCCTCGAGGAGGCCAGGAACAAGGATCCCGAGGCCAGGGCCTGGACGGAGAACAGCTTCAAGGAGGGCGAGATCTCCGACAAGAACCGCCTGCTGGCCAACTACGGCAAGGGCCTCTTCAACAACCAGTGCGCCCCCTGCCACGGGATCGAGGGCAACGGCCGGGGCCAGGCGGCCTCGTCCATGACCCGCCGTCCCGCCAATTTCACCGAGGACAAGTTCGCCGGCTACACCACCGACGCCTGGTACTGGCGCATCAGCCGGGGCGTCCCCGGCACCCAGATGCCCCGGTGGGAGTACACCCTCGACGCCAACCAGCGCCTGACGCTCGCCGCCTTCCTCCGCTACGTGGCCCAGAACAAGGGCCTCGGCAAGCTGGAGGGAGCCGAGGCCGACTACGCCAAGGCGCCCGCACCCATCAACCCCGCCCCCGCCCCCGCCAAGTGAGGTGACCATGGCCATTGATCCCCTCAAGGAACCACGGGAGGACGAGGACCTCATGGAAGAGGTCTCCGGAACCAAGGTCGGCCACGGCAAGGCCCCCTTCGCCCTCGTGATCATGTACCTCGTCATCCTCGTCTGGGCCGTACTGGCCTGGATCCGGCCCAGCGGCACCTGAGGAGCGGCAGATGAACCCCTTCCTCCGGGCCTCGGCCCTCCTCCTCCCTCTTCTCCTGGCGGCCTGTTCCGACCAGGGCCTCAGCACCCGGAACGCCGCCGGCAAGGCCGTCGTCCTTTCCGCCGCCACGGCCCCCGCGGGCCTGGAGCCTGGCGCCGACCGCTCCCCCTATCCCCTGGGCCTGCCTTCCGCCATCAAGGGCCGCCCCGTCTACACCGCCAACTGCGCCTCGTGCCACGGCACCTGGATCACCGCCGCCGAGGAGCTGGAACTGAAGAAGCAGGCCGCCCTCCCCGCCGGGCACCCCGAGAAGGGCGCCAAGGAGCGGGAACTGGCCGCCGAGGGCCGCTGGCCCATCCAGCCCCGCAAGACCGGGCCGGACTTCGGCCAGCGGGCCTGGCGCTTCCAGCGCACCCCGGGCCAGCTCTTCCAGCTCATCGCCTACGGCAGCGCCCCCCGCCTGGAGGGGGACCCCTCCCAGGGGCGCATGGAGCATCCGGGTCCCTCGGGCCGCATGGGCGAAGGATGGATCCGCGCCGTCAAGGACCTGCGCGGCGACCAGCTGGTGGCCACCGGCGACCCGGTGCCCGTGTGGAACGCCATCTTCTACGTTTGGAGCCGCTCCATCGCGGCCGCGAGCCCCACCCGCTTCAAGGACGTCTGGGACATCTACGGCCAGAACTGCTCCGTCTGCCACGGCGACACCGCCCAGGGCAACGGCCCCCTGGCCAGGACCCTCAATCCCCCGCCCTTCAACTTCTCCGACCGCAAGGCCCTGGCCCAGACGACGGACGCCTTCCTCTTCTGGCGCATCTCCGAGGGCGGCCAGTTCACGTCCATCCCCACCGCCGTGCGCCGCTCCATGACGCCCGAGTCGCTCCAGCAGTTCGTGCACCAGTGGTCCGCCATGCCCAGCTGGCGGGGCGTCCTCACCGAGGACCAGCGCTGGATGCTGGTGGACGGGGTGCGCAGCCGCACCTACGAGCACGAGTAGGAGGCCCCATGACCGAGAACACCCGCCGGACCTTCCTGCAGCTCGTCACCAGCATCCCCATCGTCGGCGGCGCCGTCCTGGCCGCCACCGCCCTGCTCCGCTACTTCAAGCCCACCATGGTGGGCGGGCCGAAGGGCCTCGTGGCCCCCCCGGACGAGGCCGGCAGCAGCGTCCAGGCCGTCGCGGCCCTCTCGGAGCTCACACAGCCCTGGGACTTCAAGGAGTTCATCTACATCCGGAAGTCCGTGGAGTATTCCAGCCGCAAGATCCAGGGCGCCAAGATCCCCGGTTTCGTGGTGCGGGTGCCCGACGAGTTCGCCGACCCCAAGGACCCCAGGTCGAAGTTCGTGGTCGTCCAGCGCATCTGCCCCCACCTGGGCTGCACCTTCAACTTCGTGAAGAGCCCCGAGGAGCTTTCCGGCGGATACAACTACAAGCCCCCCGCGCCCACCCACCCCTACTTCGCCTGTCCCTGCCATCTCTCGGTTTACGACCCCACGCGGCGGCAGGAGGTGAACCTCCAGGGGGCCCTGCCCGGCAAGGTGGTCTCGGGTCCCGCCCCGCGCCCGCCCCGGACCATGACGTTCGATATCAAGGACGGCCAGATCCTCATCACCGGAACCGAAGGAGGCGGCGTTGGTTAGCGCGATCCCCCACCTGGTCCGCGGCCTCCTCCGCGCCCCCGCCACCTTCGCCGCGTGGTTCAAGGAGCGCTGGGCCAAGATGGACCTCTTCGACGAGAGCCACGTGGACAAGGCCAGGACCAACCCCTGGTACGCCATCGGCGGCATGTGGTACTGGGTGTGGATGCTGGTGATCTTCAGCGGGATCGTGCTGATGATCTACTACGTGCCCGTCACGGACCAGGCCTACCACTCCATCGAGCGCATCCAGCAGAACTGGCGCTGGGGGCCCGTGCCCATCGGGTCCCTCGTGCGCGGCCTCCACAAGTACGGGGCGGACGCCTTCATCATCCTGGCCACCCTGCGCGTCTACCGCATGTGGTTCACGGGCGAGTACAAGCAGGGCCACGAATTCAGCTTCATCATCGCCCTCCTGATCCTCATCATCGGGATGTATTCGGGCCTCACCGGGTACCTGCTCATCTGGAACCAGCGGGCCCTGTGGGCGACGAAGGTGATGGCCACCTTCCCCACCTACCTGGACCAGAACCCCAGCTGGCTGCCCGGAGGCGACTTCATCAACTGGACGAACCAGGGCAAGACCACCGCCCAGATCCTCCTGGGGGGCACCAGCATCGGCCCGGCCACCGTCACCCGCTTCTACGCCTTCCACTTCATGCTCAGCTTCCTGCCCATGGTCTTCTTCGAGCTGCGGGTCTACCGCAGGGGCTTCCGGCGCATGAACATCGGTCCCTGGCTGAAGCTGGCCGTCTTCGGCATCATCCTGGCCATCGCCATCATGATCCCGGCGGCCCAGGGCAGCCCGGCCAACCCCGAGGTCACCCCCAACCCCATCCTGTCCGACTGGTACTTCCTGGCGATGTACCACTTCCTGAAGCTCCAGGATCCCTACCTGGCCACGGTGCTCACGGTGGCCATCCCCTTCCTGGTCCTCCTCTCCATGTTCCTGGACCGCAGGCCCGAGCGGGGCTGGGACCAGCGCCAGATCCCCAACTGGATCGGGATCGCCGGCCTCATCTACTTCATCGTCTTCAGCTTCCTCATCCTCAACGGCATCGCCGACCTGCACCGGGACGCGCCGCTCTGGTACTACTCCATGGGGCTCTTCCTGCTCATCGGCTACGTGCGCGACTGGGCCTACGTGGTCCGCCGGGACGGGAAGCCCTGGACGGCCACCTTCCACGGCTTCTTCGTGGCCTTCATCCTCGTGTGCATGTCGGCCAACACCCTCTACCACTACTTCGGGGACATCCGGGAGTGGAACGTGAGGGCCAAGGCCGAGATGCCCCGGGTCCTGGGGACCCTCCAGAAGACCAACCCCGTGGCGACCCCGGACATGGCCTACGAGTGGCTGGAGAAGAACCGGCCCGGCCTCAACCTCTGGCTCACGAGCCGGAAGGGTCCCGACCGCCCCGCCGGCATGGAGCTGTGGACCGTGCACGTGGCCGCGTGGCTCGCCATCATCGCCGCCGGCACCTTCATCGGCCTGGGCCGCTGGGGCCGCCGCAAGGACGCCGAGGCCGAGGCGGCGCGGGCCAAGGCCCTCGCGGCCGCGGCGAAGGGGTGAGGCCATGACCCTCCTCCGGCGCATCCAGATCTGCAGGTGGACCGGCGTGGTCCTGGCGGTGGTCCTGCTCAGCGCCACCTTCTCCCGCTGGAACGCCTTCAAGGGCGCGCCCACCCCGGCTGCCTACGCCGCCCTCCTCGCCGCGCTCACCGCCTTCCTCCTGCTCATGGCCTCCCTGGCGGTGGTGGTCTACGCCGAGGAACGGGCCCGCGGCCGCCTCAACCGGACCCGGCCCCTCCTGGACCGACTCGCGAACCGGCTCTTCCCCCCCGATCCCCATTCCCGGTGAACCCCATGCGCAAGCGACCCGTCTTCGGCGTGATCTTCCTCCTGACCGGGCTGGGCCTGTTCGGGTATCTCCTCCTGCGCAGCCTCCTGACCGAGGTGGGGCCTCCCCCGGGCGCGCCGCCCGCCATGGCCCTGCAGACGACGAACCAGGAACCCTTCCGCGAGTTCGACGTGGTCAAGTGGCTGGGCTGGGCCCTGGTCGCCGCCGCCCTCGCGGAGGTGGGCGCGGCCTACCTGCATCGGCGCGACGCCGCCCTGGAACGGTAGGGGGGGGGACATGTACCGCAAGTTCCTGCGACTCACCAAGAGCCTCATGGTCAGCCTGGAGAAGGTGGTGAACTTCCTCACCACCCAGGAGCAGAACCCCCTGTACTTCCACGGGGCTCTGCCTCTGTACGTCTTCTGGTTCCTCATCTTCTCCGGGATCCTGCTCTGGATGTACTACATCCCCACCCTCGACCGGGCCTGGTCGAGCGTGAACTACATCTCCGCCCTGCCCGTCCCCGGGAACCCCATCGACATGGGGGCCGGCATCCCCTACGGCGCCGTGGTGCGAGGCATCCACCGCTGGGGCGCGGCGGCCATGATGATCGTCACCCTCCTCCACATGCTGAGGGTCTACTTCACGGACCGCCACCGCAGCTGGCGCTGGCTCCCCTGGGTCACCGGCGTGGGCCTCCTGGCCTTCGTGCTCTTCGTGGGGCTCACGGGCTACCTCCTGGTCTGGGACGCCCGGGCCTACTTCATCGTCGTCGCCACGCAGCGCCTGCTGGAGGCCGTCCCCGTCGTGGGAGGCGCCCTCTCGAGCTTCCTCGTCGGGGGCGAGGGCATCACCGACTACACCCTGACCCGGTTCCTCTTCTTCCACGTGGGCGGCGCGGCCTTCATCTTCGTCCTCGTGTGGATGCACTTCATCCGGCTCAAGGAGCCCGTGGCCACCCCCAGCAGGGGCGTCAACTTCCTCCTCCTGGGCCTCATCCTGGTGGCCGCCGGCACCCTGCCCGCCATCAACATCACCCGGGAGCTCCTGGCGAAGTACGGCCACGATCCCCGCATCGCCGCCCAGGTCCTCTACGTGGCCAGCGACGCCCCCGCCCAGATCGGGACCCTCGTGGACACCATCCGCTACGATGCCTGGTACATGTTCCCCTACTGGCTCGTGCAGAACGTCGGGGTGGCCTGGACCTGGATCATCCTGGGGGGCGCCACCGTCCTCCTCTGCGTGGCCCCCTTCCACCCCAGGGACCGTCGCGCGAACATCGCCGAGGTGATCGAGGCCAAGTGCACCGGCTGCACCTTCTGCAGCCTGGACTGCCCCTTCGAGGCCATCACCATGGTGGACCGGGCACCCGGCAGCAAGTTCAAGCAGATCGCCGTGGTGCAGGCGGCCAGGTGCAGCGAGTGCGGCATCTGCGTGGGAGCCTGCCCCTTCCAGGCCATCGAACTGCCCGAGCTGCATTCCAAGACCATCGAGGCCGACCTCCTCGCCCTCGTGAAGAAGGGAGCCTGAATGAGCGACCCGAAGAAGACCATCATCGGATTCGTCTGCGAGCGCAGCCTGCCCCTGGAGCACATGCTGGACACCCAGAAGGCCCTGCTCGACGACCCCGAAACCAAGGTCGTGATCGTGCCCTGCTCGGGCATGGTCAAGCCCTCCTTCCTGGAGTCGGCCCTGGGCAAGGGGGCCGACGCCACCTTCGTGTGCGGCTGCGCCATCGGCGACTGCCACTACCGCACGGGGAACCTCATGATCCGCGAGCGCCTCGAGGGCCGCAGGAGCCCCAAGCTCCGCAAGACCACGGACCGGCGCAAGGTGGGCATGTTCTTCGTGACCATGAAGGACCGCTCCGCCTTCCTGGAGGCGCTGGCCGAATTCAAGGCGGGCCTCGACCCCGCCCGGACCCCGGAGGAGTGATCCATGGCCGTTCCCGACCGCAAGGGGCCCGCAGCACCCGTGGACTACGTGGTGATGCTCCGCTACCTCCTCTTCTTCCTGTTCTTCTTCGGACTCCTCTACCTCGTCGGGCTCTTCGGCGAGGTCGCCGAGAAGTGAGGTGATTCCATGACCGACGCCGCCGACAAGGATCCCTCCCTCCGCCGTCCCGAGGACGAGGACACGGTCTCCCTCCTGGCCATCCTCCGGGAGAACCGCTTCCTCGCCCAGATGGTCGTCTTCTTTTTCCTCATGCTCTTCGTGCCGCTCTTCCTCGCATGGAAGTTCGACCTCTTCCTCGTGGCCAACTAGGAGGCCCCATGGAAACCCCCAACTGGACCCTCATCATCGTCTTCACCGCCGTGGGCCTCGCCTTCGCCGCCGGCTTCGTGCTCTTCGCCCTCTGGGCCATCCGCGACGGCCAGTTCAAGGACGTGGAGGGCGTCAAGTTCCGGATGCTGGAGGACTTCAACCCCAAGAAGGGCCGCACCCCCGCGGGCGACTGAGGCCCCTCAGGGCAGGCCGATCCAGTTCTTCAGCAGCCCGTGCCGGGCCACCAGCTCCGAGAACCTCTCCACGGGGAAGCCCATCACCGTGGCGAAGCTCCCCTCGATGCGCTCGATGAAGAGGGCGGCGATGCCCTGCACGGCGTAGGCCCCGGCCTTGTCCATGGGCTCGCCGCTGGCGGCGTACCACTGGGCCTGCGCCCGGGTCACGGGGCGCAGCACCACCTGGGCGGTGTCCACCAGCACGTGGCACTCCCGGTCCCGGCGCAGGCAGAGGCCCGTGTGCACCTGATGGGAACGGCCCTGGATGAGCATCATCATGCGGACCGCGTCGTCGGCGTCCACGGGCTTGCCCAGGTTGTGGTGATCGCAGGCCACCGTCGTGTCCGCGGCGATGATCCAGCGCCCGGGATTCACGAGGCCCACGATCTCCGCCTTGGCCTTGGCCAGCCGCGCCACCATCGCCTCCGGGTCCTCCCCCGGCAGGGGCGTCTCGTCCACCTCGGGCGCCCACACCTCGTAGGGGATGCGCAGGGCCTCCAGCCACTGGCGCCGCCTGGGCGAGGCGGAGGCGAGGATGGGGGGCTCGACGTGCAGGGTGATCTCGTGGTCCATGACATTCCGTGCGGCGGACCTTGATCTTCCCATCTCCCCCCGCCCTGGCCGAATATAAATCCTGCCGCCTCTGGCAGACTGGACCCACGTGAGGGACGACGCATGTGCCTGATCCTCGTGGCCTGGCGGGCCCATCCCGAATATCCCCTGGCGGTGGCCGCGAACCGGGACGAGTTCTTCGCCCGCCCCACGGCGGCCGCGGCGCCCTGGGCGGAGGACCCGCGGGTCCTGGGCGGCCGGGACCTGGAGGCGGGCGGGACCTGGCTGGGCATCCGCGAGGGGGGGCGCTTCGCCGCCGTCACCAACGTGCGGGAGCCCGGGGTGCCCAAGGGGCCCCGCTCCCGGGGGGAACTGGCCGGGGCCTTCCTGCTGGGAGGCGGCGGCGCGGGGGCCTACGCCCGGGCCATCCAGGGCGGGTCCTACTCCGGCTTCAACCTCCTCCTCTCCGACGGGCGCGAGCTCTGGTACGCCTCGAACCGCGCCGGCGCGCCCAGGCATCTGGAACCGGGCATCTACGGCGTCTCCAACCACCTGCTGGACACCCCCTGGCCCAAGCTCACCCGGGCCAAGGAGGCCTTCGCCCAGGCCCTGCCGGGCCTGCCGGAGCGGGAGCCCCTCTTCCGGCTCCTGGCCGACCGGGAGATCGTCCCCGATCCGCTCCTTCCCGCCACGGGGGTCAGCCTGGAATGGGAGCGCCTGCTGTCGGCCGTCTTCGTGGCCTCCCCCGGCTACGGCACCCGGGCCTCGACCGCCGTCCTGGCGCGCCGGGACGGGACCGTGCTCCTGGAGGAGCGCCGCTGGGGACCCGGGGAGACCTCCGGCCCCACCCTCCTCCCCTGACCCGGCGGAGTTTGGGGGGTGGCGGTACAATGGACGCATGAGCGCGCCCACCCTCCCCTACGCCCCCGACCTGGAAAGCATCGACCCCTCCCTGGACCTGGGGGCGGAGATCCAGCGCCTGCGCAAGGACCGGAAGGCCGTCATCCTGGCCCACTATTACCAGGAGCCCGAGATCCAGGACCTGGCCGACTTCGTGGGGGACAGCCTCCAGCTGAGCCAGGCCGCGGCCCGCACCGACGCCGATGTCATCGTCTTCTGCGGGGTGCACTTCATGGCCGAGACGGCCAAGATCCTCAACCCCGGCAAGAAGGTGGTCATCCCCGACATGGACGCGGGATGCAGCCTGGCCGACCGTTGCCCGGCCGACGCCTTCGGCGAATGGAAGAAGCAGTTCCCCGATCACAAGGTCGTCAGCTACATCAATTGCTCGGCGGGCGTGAAGGCCCACTCCGATATCATCTGCACCAGTTCCAACGCCGTGCGGGTGGTGGAGAGCTTCCCCAAGGACCAGCCGCTCATCTTCGCTCCCGACCGTCACCTGGGTCGCTGGGTGATGCGCCAGACGGGACGGGATCTCGTCCTGTGGCCGGGCTTCTGCATCGTGCATGAGCAGTTCACGGCCAATCGGGCGGCCCAGCTGAAGGCCAAGCATCCCGGCGCCAAGGTCATCGTGCACCCCGAGTGCGACGCCACCGTGAGCCGCATGGCCGACTTCGTGGGCTCCACCGCCGCCCTCCTGGCCTTCGTGGCCAAGGATCCGGGCACGACCTTCATCGTGGGCACGGAGGCGGGGATCCTCCACCAGATGCACCGGGCCCGGCCCGACGCGGAGCTGGTCCCCATCCCCGCGGACAGCGGCTGCAACTGCGCCCTCTGCCCCTACATGAAGCTCAACAGCATCGAGAAGCTCTACCTGGCCCTGCGGGACCTCCAGCCGGAGATCACCCTGGACGAGGAGCTGCGCAGGAAGGCCCTGGGCCCCGTGGAGCGGATGCTCGCCCTGGGCTGACCCCCTACTGTACCCGGGGATGGACGGGGTTCTCGTCCAGGCGCAGCTCCAGGCGCTCACCGGGGGCCAGGATGGCCACCTCCGCCCCGGGCTCCAGGCTCGCGAAGGGGAAGTGGGGCGTGGGGGCCAGGATCACCTCGGCCGCCATGGGCTCCGCGGGGGCCAGCTCCCGCCAGGTGTCCAGGGGCACCCGGCGCCGGCGCCCCCCCGCCTCCAGGACGAGGAAGCCCTCCCAGGCCGCCTCCAGGTCCAGCCAGGCCCCCAGCACGGGGCCCCGGGCGTCGTCCACCGCCAGGCAGCGTCCCGCGGTGGCGCCTCCGTGGAGGCCGATCCAGGCGATGGTCGGGGCCGGGGGATGCCCCAGGACGCTGCCGGGGCCTCCCGGCGCGGCGGGATCCAGGCGCGCCCCGTCCCAGCGGCGGATGGCGGCGGGGTCCGGGAGGCAGGGCAGCAGGGTCACCCCCTCCTCCCGGGGGGCCAGTTCCAGGGGAAGGCCGCTCCGGCCCTCCCACTTGCGGGCGTAGGCCAGGGCCTGCCGCGCGCGGTGGAGGGCCCGGGGCCCCCCTTCGAGCAGGCGGCGGATGGCCGGCGGCACCAGTTCCGCCGCCAGGGCCTCGGGCCGGCCCTCTCCGAGCTTGGCCAAGCGCAGGTGCTCCACCCGGTTCAGGTCCACGACGCGTCCGGTCCCGGGCAGCTGGGCCACCAGGGCCCTGCGCTCCGCCGGACCTTCCTTCCACTGGGCGGTGCCGATCCTCATCGTCCCCTCACGCCTGGGCGCGCAGCCACGCCTGGGCCCGCGCGCCGATGGGCCTGGGGCGGCCCGTGGCCAGGTCCACCATCACCTGCACCGTCTGCCCCTCGGCGAGGACCACCTCGTCCCCGCCCCGCAGCACCCGGTAGGCCAGGGTGAAGGAGGTGGTGCCCACGTGGGCGCAGCGGATCTCCACCCGCACCTCGTCGCCCAGGAGGATGGGCTTGCGGTAGTCCATCTCCACCCGCGCGATGAAGAACCCCTCCTCCGCGAAGGGCCGCCCCGCCAGGTACGCGCCCCACCACTTCGTGCGCGCGTGCTCCAGGTAGGTGACGAACACCGCGTGGTTCACGTGCCCGAGCGCGTCCAGGTCGGAGAAGCGCACGTCGATGGGCTGCGAAAAGGGCATGGCGCCTCCTTCCCCCAATGTAGCATCCTGTTCCCATGGAACGTCGAGGCAGCGCCCCCTGGAACCCGGACCGGACCTGGGCCGACCCGCTCATCCTCACGCTCCTCCTCGCCATCGTGCTCCTCTCGGGGGCCGGCCTCCGGCACCGCGCCGCCGCCGCCCGCAAGCCCGCGGAGCGGGTGCAGATCCAGGGCGTGGTGGCCGACGCGGTCCTGGCCACGCCGAAGGTCCTCGGCCGTCTCGGCGGGGTCCCGGAGCCCGTGGGCCGGAGCCTGCAGGCCTTCACCGACCGGGACCTGGATGGCTGGGACAAGGCCGTCCTGGCGGTGCACGCCGCGGAGCGGGGCGAGAAGGACCTGGCCCGGGACCTGGCCAAGGGCGTGCCCGGCGAAGTGGGGGACCTCTTCCGCGCCCAGTTCGCCTGGGCCTACGAGGGCGCGGGCGCGCCCCTCTCCGTCATCGACGCGGCCCGGGTGCGCCGCGCCCTGGGCGAGGGCTACGCCGGCTGGATCCTCCAGGCCCGCGCCGCCTCCCGCGCCGGCGCCGACCCCGCCCCCCTGGAGGCCAAGGCCGAGGCCTGGGCGGCGCCCCGGACGATGGGGCTCCTCGTGGCGGGCGCCGGCCTGGGCCTCCTCTTCCTGGGCGGCCTCGCCTTCATGGCCTTCCTCGCCCTCGTGCGGGGCCGTCCCCAGGCCCCGCCCCGGTACCGCATGGGAGGCCGGGCCTTGGCCCTCGTGCTCCTGGCCTGGTTCGCCACCCATCTGGTCACCGGCCAGATCGTGGGCCTCCTCGCGATCCCCCTGCCCTTCCTGCGCCCCCTCTTCCTCCCCCTGAGCTACGGCCTCCACGCCCTCCTGGGCCTGGCCTACCTGTGCTGGGCGGAGGGCCTGGGCCCCGGCGACCTGGCGCGGGCCCTGGCGCCGGGGCGCCACATCCCCGCCCTGGCCTCCGCCCCGGGTTTCCTGGCCGTGGCCTTCACCGCCGTGGCGGCCGCCAACGTCGCCCTCGCCCCCTTCATGCCCCACGGCCAGCCCCCCCAGAAGGAGCTGATGGAACTCCTGGCCGGCACCCGGGGGCCCCTGGCCATCGCCCTCACCTTCCTCACCGTCGCCGTCATCGCCCCCGTCTTCGAGGAGGTGCTTTTCCGGGGCCTCCTCCTGCCCTGGCTGGGGGAGCGCTTCGCCCCCCGCCTGGGCGAGCGCGCCGGCTGGCACCTGGCCATCATCGTCTCCGGCCTCGCCTTCGGCCTCATGCACATGCAGCCCCTGGGCCTCCCGACCCTGGGCACCCTGGGCATCGTGCTGGGCATGGCCTACCTGCGCACGGGCAACCTTCTCACCTCCATCCTCGTCCACGGCCTCTGGAACGGGGGCATCTTCCTGGCCATGCGGTTCATGGCCTGAGCTATTGCCTGGAATCAGAAAGATGGGGTGCGCCGCCTGGCCAGCTCGTTTCCCGGGTCATCGGGAGGCATGGCTGCGACACGCCGGGGTGTCGCCCCTTGAAGGGCCCAATCAATCATCGCGGATCATCCAAAGTCAGCAGTCAGATACCAGGCCGATCCGGGACCCCGAAAGAACCAAAAAATCAATTCCCCTGTCGTCAATACATACACAAGACCACGCAAGAGCGTCTTCTCTCAAATCACCCTAATCATGCAATTAGGCACTCTATTATTACGTCATTAACGAGACAGCTGGCCTTGCGTCGCGGGCGAAACCACCAATACTTCCCATGCGATCGCATTTCAATTTATATCCAAACTTAATATTTCATCCTATCCAGTTATGGAGAACCCCATGGAGAAATTGAATTCTCAAGAGTTGTCCTTCGTGCGCGGGGGCAATTTTTGGTCAGAAATCAGCAAGGTCTTTGGCCGCCAAGGCAAGCCTTTCATTGGCAGAGACTTGATTGAAATTGCGGTCGGCGCGGGCACCGTCGTAACGGCCGGAGCCCTGGGCGCAACCGCGCCTCTGGCAGCAGCCCTTGGAAAGGCGGCCAGAGAGGGGACAGTCGACTACATCGACACCCAGAGGGGCATCCACGCCGATCGAGGCTCCTGGCATAGCAGAATCTGGAAACAATGACCCGGTTGGTGCTGCGCCGGATTCACGGCGCAGGACCCATTTTGGCATGATGAATCATATAAAAATGCGAAATCTGGCTTTACTATTTGTCCCTGTCATCCTGTCCGGACAGGAGCCCGCCCCAGCTCCATCCAGGATCCGCCGGAGTTCGGAGATCACGCTCCTTCAGCCCATCGGCCCCCTGTCGAATTTCTTCACCCCCAACACCGGATTGGGGTTCACGGAGGTCGCCGTTCGGCCCCTTTCCGGAAGTCATGGATTCCGGAGCCGGGTCACTTTGGGGATTTTTTCCGGCAGGGGCGTCCCCGGCACATCGACGGACCTGGGACCGAGGGCGGCTTTCCTCTCCCTGGCCCTGAATGCCAATTACCACTACCAGTGGGTTCAAATGCGCTGGAAGCCCTATGTCTGGCTTGGCCCCGGCCTTTGTGCCTTCATCGCCATCGCGCCCGCGCCTTCGGCCGTGGAGGCCGCCGCTGCCAACCGGAACCCCATCCTCGGGAAGGTGTCGATTGGCTACAGCACGGGCCCCAGATGGGCCGTCACCGCGGGGGCCGGCCTGGAACTCAACGAAAGATGGGGCCTTAATCTGGGTTGCCAGTGGCTTCGATCCATGGGGCGAAGCCTGACCACCCTGGAACTCGGCGTGACCTTTCGACCTTGAATCGCGCTGAAGGCCCTGCGGATCCTGCCAGCCGCCGCCTCCTCCACAGTGGCCCAGGGATCCCACTCGGCCCTGGTGCAGCCGAACCCAGAGGGCTTCATCAAGGGTCCCAATCGGAACCTGGGTGGCCCGCCAAGCACCCTTTTGCCCATGAGCGTGTTTCGTTCCAGCCCCCCGTACCGAGGTCCTCCGTTCAATTGGCGCGTTTCTCCCCATTCATTCGTCAAGAACGAACCTTTTCAGGGTCCATTGAGCCCATCCGCTTCATACAAGGATCAATCATGAGCACCAAGGAAAAGAAACTCACCATCGACAAGCGTCCCTTGCGGGCCATCACCAGCGACCAGGAACTGAAGGCCATCGCCGGCGGCAGCGGCTGGAGCCAGAAGCCTGCCTGGGGCCAGGTGCCGATCTGGCGCAAGAAATTCTGAGCCGGCATGACGTGCGGTGGCCGCCAAGGCGGCCACCGCACTGCCCTGGGGCCGTTTCACAGGAGGTCGCGGAGCCAGAACCGGGCGCGAATGCATCTCCGCCCACGCAGGACCGCCATTTCCACCAGGGTTCCGGGATCGCCTCGAAGCTGGATCCGCGCCCGCTCGAGGTTCAGGCCCGGACCCGTCCAGGGGCCCAGGGCGACGATGACATCCCCCGGGCGGAGCCCCGCCCCGGAGGCGGGTGAACCGGGGATGATCCTCCCGATCCTCAAGCCCTTTCCGCAGGCCTGGAGACCTTGAAGGCCGTGGCGGTTCCGGAAGACATCGGGCCTGTCCGCATTGGCGTTCGGCTCCAGGAAGACCCGCTCGCGTGGGTAGTCGAACGTCACGTGGAAGCGCTCCAAGAAACCGCCTCCCAGGTTCCCGATTCCCTCCATCCAGGAGAAAACACCTTTCCGGGACACGTTCAGGGAGATGACCGGGCGTGTCATGACCGCATGGCCGACGCGGATGTATTGCCCGCGGGTGGCAAAGCTCACGGAACCCCCTCCTATTCCCACATAATCCGGGTCCAGGATCCGCTTTCCTCCGCGCCTGAGGAGCCGGTGCCTCTGGACGAAGGATGCGAACACATCCAAGGATTCCTCCGATCCGGTATCCAGGGTCAGGGCCCCTTTCCGCCCATCCAGTTCACCTTCCACCTGGGGCAAGCCCTGCCAGAAGGCGAGCGGAAGCCCCGGACGTCCCTCCGGGGGCCTGAAGGCGCCCGGCAGGATGAGCGTCGCCTCCCTTCGCACATAGTCCAGGCTGACCACGAAGCGCTTGAAGAGCTCCGACCCCAGGATGCCGGCACACGGCTCGCCATGGATCGGGCCGAGCACTTCCAACCCTTTCGAAACGGTGAACACCTGGTCTTTCATCCAGGCAGGACCCAACTGGAGCCGGTCCACGCGACAGAAGGCGATGGCGCCTTCTTCGGGACCGATGCCGGTCTCCCGGGCCACCCCCTGTAACGTCAACCCGACCTCCTGGGCGGTCCCTGGCGTCAAGCCGCTCGTTGAACAACCGCTATCCAGGCAGAACCAGAACGGACCACGCCCGTTCAGGGACGCCCTGAGGAAGATCTGGGATCCCGTGCCTGCTGCCATGGGGAGACGGACACTGCCTGAATCGCCATCCAGGCCAAAATCCAGGGGAAGGCCCACGGGCCGAGCGAAGGTGCCGGGGCCGACCTCCGGATTGAGCCGCATGCGGGTCAGGCGCCAGATTGACTGGACCTCCCCCCGGGAGGTGGTCGTGACCGTGGCCGGGACCACCAGTCCTTCCACCTCCCGATAGTCCTCAAGGTGAGTAGTCTCCGTCCTCCCGAACCGGGTCATGAGGATCCTGGCTATCCGCCAGGTTCTGGCATCAACCCAGACAGTGAACGGATTCCCACCCTTGGGTTCGATTCTCGCGACCCAGAAGGGGCGGCCAGCCTCCTTTCTGAACCGTACAGGGCCTGCGCTCGCACCCCAGCGTTCCCGGAAGAACGGGCCGCGGCATACCATGAAGGCGGCCGTGGCCGTTTCCTTCTTCCCCATGGTGGAGCGCAGGGGCTGGGAGCAGCCCGAATGGTCCTGCTCCCAAGCCTCCTGGCCATCGAAACCATCGGCCCCGGAAAGGCATCCAAGCTGCCTCCGGTGGATCCAGGCGCCCGTACCGAGATGTTCGATGGTCGACTCGGATCCCTTCCATCCGTTGGATTCCACTTGGCCCCACCACTGGATGGCCGTCACCCGGTCCCAGTTGCTTCCCCCGGTTGCCGCCTTGACCCTGGAAAACAGCTCGCTTTCGGATACGAATCCGGAACGGGCGGCGAGGATACCTGACGCCCCAAGAAACACGCCAAGCATGATGAACGGACGGAGAACCAAGGTGCCTCCCCTGTTAACCCGCCCGGGCAATCCGCAGGACCGCCTCGGGAGTCCCCTGGGGAATGGCGAGGCCGAGCACCCTTGTCCCTTCGCGCACCATCAGCCGCTGGTTGACGAGAGCAGCGCAGAACCGGGCCACATCCTCCCTCGAGATTCCGGCCTCCTTCACGACCGGGTCCGCCAGGATCGAGGCCAGGTCGACGATATCCAAGGCGAGCTGGTAGATCCGGCTCTCGACCCTGTCCAGGCGGTAGATTGCGGACTCCAGCCCTGGCCGGCGGTCATGGATGTTGATCCGGTCCCCAAGACGCACATAGGTGAGTGTCTTGGCAGCGCAGGGCTGGGCCTTGTGCCATCGCTCCATCGCCAGTTCCAGTTCACCGGTGTAGGTCACGGGGTCCGCGCCGGATTCGTACGAATAATCGAACACCTGGGCCAGGTCGCGCATCTCCGCTTCCGAGGCCGGATAGAGGGCCGAATAGATCGCCCTGGGCGCCCCCGCTCGGAGCCCATAACGTTCTGGCGACTTGAAATAGGGACTATGCCGGACCAGGGCCAGCCGCGTGAATGTCCCGGGCTGAAGGTGGATGATCGAAGGCACCAGGTCGGCCATCCACTGGTAATCCGCGGGCGATTCGCCAGGAATCCCGGAGATGATGTTCCAGGCGATGTCGAGGTCCAGCCATGCACCGAATTTCAGCGTCCGGATGTTCTGGAGCCCGGTAACGCCCTTGTCCATGAGCTGGAGGATCCGGGTGCTGAAGCTTTCGATGCCCACCTGGATCGAATGGATGCCCGCATCCCGGTACCCGACCATCCGCTCCAGGCTCAGGCCGGACTTGCTTTCGAAGAAGAACCTGAAATCGGACCCGAGGGCCTGCAGGCCTCGAAGCAGCTCATCGCACTCCTGCTCGCGGAGGATGTAGTCCATGGCATTGAAACGGTGATGGCCATGGCGCTCCGCCAGGTGACGCACCTCCGCCAGGACATTCTCCACCGTCTTGGCCGTGTAATGGACCTGCCCCGTCAGCGCACAGAACGTGCAGTGGTGCTTGGCCCCCCACCAGCACCCGCGGCTGGTCTCGATGGGCATCGCCACGTTCTCGCGCAGTTCCTCGCCCACCGGAAGCGCATCGAGCTTGGAAAAGTACTCCTCGTAATCCGGGACGACATGTTGGTTCAATCGCCATTCGTTGCGCCTTGCCCCCCCGAAAACGATCCTCCCCCCCGGCCTGCGGAAGGTCGTCCCCGGTAGGGTCTCCACCGGAGACGGGGACAGGAGGGCCTCAAGCACATCCACCACCACCCCCTCGATATCGCCGTGGATGACGGCGTCGATCCAGGGAAAGGACCGCACCATCGCCTCGCCGGAGACCCCATCGCACAAGGATCCACAAAGCACCGCTACGACCCCGGGATTCCGGGCCTTGACCGCCCGGGCAACGGCAAGGGATCCGGCCAGTTGGAAGAAGTTCTTGTCCAGGGGAAAGATCAGGGACCGAACGCCGCTTTGGCAAAGCTCGGAAGCCAACCTTTCCACAAAGCCCTCTGAGAATTCCCTGATCCGGTGCAGGAGACGAATTTCCCCATCCGGAACCTCCATCTCCAGAACGGCCTCCACATCCTTGGCAGGCCCGCGGAACCGCTCGCTGGTGAAAGCCCATTCCGGGTAGAGCTTGTTGTTGGCCCATTCGTTGTACTCGGCCCAGTTCCGGACGAGGCCCTCCTGGATCATCCCGTCGCAATGATGAAGATGGGCACTCAAGGAGGCGGCCTTCAGGGAGGAGGGGTTCAGGACGCTCTGGAGGTGCCCCTGCATGAGGGGAGGCCAGACAATCCAAGTCCATGGCATAGAAATAACATAGACATCCTGATCCGGCTTGAGATCGAACACGCCCGCCTCCTCTGCCGGGTATGCGTCACATCAACCGGCTGTGGCTTATTGCCTCGGGCGGAAGGCGGGTTCCCGCACCTCCGGACGCGGAAGGAGCCTGCCGGGCCGGATGGCCTGGCAGGCTCCCTTCCCGGACCTGCGTCTACCTGGCGTATTCCACGGCCCGGGTCTCCCGCATGACGGTGACCTTGATCTGGCCGGGGTACTGCATCTCGCCTTCGATGCGCTTGGTGACGTCCTTGGCCAGCCAGAAGGCCTGGTCGTCGTTCACCTGGCCCGCGTCCACCATGATGCGGATCTCGCGGCCGGCCTGCATGGCGAAGCTCTTCTGGACGCCCTTGTAGCTGTTGGCGATGGCCTCCAGGGCCTCCAGGCGCTTCACGTAGGTTTCCAGCATCTCGCGGCGGGCGCCGGGCCGGGCCGCGCTCAGGGCGTCGGCGGCCGTGATGAGCATGGCCTCCACCGTCCTGGGCTCGAAGTCGCCGTGGTGGCAGCTCATGGCGTGGATGACGGGGTCCTTCTCGCCGAAGCGCTTCAGCAGCTCCATGCCGATCTCGATGTGGGTGCCCTCCACTTCCCGGTCGATGGCCTTGCCGATGTCGTGGAAGAGGCCGGCGCGCCGGGCCAGCTTCTGGTCCGCGCCCAGCTCCGCCGCCATGTACTCGGCGATGCGGGCCACCTCCTTGGTGTGCTCCAGCACGTTCTGGCCGTAGCTGGTGCGGTAGTTGAGGCGGCCGATGAGCTTGTGGAGCTTGGGGTGGACATCCGGGAAGCCCAGGCCGATGGCCGTGCTCTCGCCCAGCTCCTTCAGGTGCTGGTCCATGTCGATTTTCGTCTTCTCTACCACCTCCTCGATGCGGGCGGGGTGGATCCGGCCGTCGGCCAGCAGCTTGAGGATGGACTGGCGGGCCACCTCACGGCGGATGGGGTCGAAGCTGGAGACGACGATGGTCTCGGGGGTGTCGTCCACGATGAGATCGCAGCCCGTGGCCTTTTCCAGGGCCCGGATATTGCGGCCCTCGCGCCCGATGATGCGGCCCTTGAGATCATCGCTGGGGAGCTGGACGGAGCTGACGGCCGTTTCGGCCACCGTGTCCGAGGCCAGGCGCTGGATGGCGGCGGTGATGGTCCACCTCGCCCGCTTCTGGGCCTCCTCCTGGGCCTCCTCCTCGATGCGGCGCACCAGCTTGGCGCTGTCCATCTTGGCGGTGTACTCCAGCTGGGCCACCAGCTCGGCCTTGGCGGCCTCCCGGGTCAGGCCCGCGATCTCCTCCAGGCGCCGGGCCTCCTCCTCCACCAGGCGCTTGTGCTCGGCCTGGAGGGCGGTGAGCTTCTCCTGCTCCTCCTTGACCCGCTCGGTCTTGAGCTCGATCTCCTTGGTCTTCTGGTCCACCTGGGCCAGCTTCTTGTCGAGGCTGTCCTCCTTGCTCTGGAGGCGCTGCTCCTGCTTGTCCAGGGTCTGCATTCGCTCGTTAGCCAGCTTTTCCGCTTCTTGGCGGGCCTGGAGGGCCTGCTCCTTGGCCTTGAGCTCGGCCTCCTTCTTCAGGGCCTCGGCCTCCCGCTGGCCCCGGTTGAGGGTCTTGGCGGCCTCCTTCTCGGCTTCGGCCAGAAGGCGCTCGCGTTCGGCCTTCAGCTCGGCCTCGGCCTTGGCCGTGGCCTGGGATACGTCCACGACGGCCTTCTGGGCCTTGCGGAACTGCAGGAAGAAGCCGGCGCCCGCAGCCAGGGCCAGCATGAGGAAAATCCAATCCAAGGGGTGCATGGCGTCTCCAGATGGGGTGGGAGTCGCCGGCGGATGGGCCTGTAACGAAGGGGATCCCCGCTCAGTCGTGGAGGCTTGCCGTGTTCCCTAGCAAGTAGGGGGGTTGCCAGTACTCCGGTTTAAGGCGCGCCGACGCGCGGAACGCACAAGGCCGAAGGGAAGGCATCCCTGGGCGTAATACGGAACAAGCGCTTGGCCGTCTCACGGGCCTCGCAGGGATCAGATGTCAGTCCCGTCGGTCGTGCCCTTGAAAAGCGGGCCTGCCTCGGGGGGGTCCTCGTCCGGAACGTCGTCCAAAAGCTTGCTGAGGGTCAGTTCCAGGTCCTGTGTCTGCCGACTTTGGTCCTGTTCCAGTCGCGCCGAACGGTGCGCCAGGTTCAGGGCCCCCATCAACAGCCAGGTGGACGTGTCCAGGGCCGTGGGGGGCACCCCCCATCTTAGCTCATAGGCCCGTTCCATGTCGCGGAAGGTCTCTTCCAGGATCGATTTGGCCTGCTCCAGTTCCCCGGGGGGGACCTGGGAGGTGAGGCTGAGGGGCCGCCCCAGGATCTCCAGATGGACCTCCTGCGGTGCGGTCATTCCAGGCCCTCGACCATCTGGAGGATGGCCTCCACCTGCTTGCGGACGTTCTCCCGCTCCTTGTGCCAGGCGGCCTGTTCGGACTGCAGATCCTCCACCCGGCGGCGCAGGGTGCGCAGTTCCTCCTCCTGGCCTCCCTGGTCCGCCTTGAGGGCGGCCAGCTCGTCCCGGTACAGGTTGCGCTGCTGCACCAGGGCCTGGAGCTTGGTTTCGAGTTGTTTCAGAACGTCCATGTCATCCGCCTATGGGGATCCATTCTAGACCTATGCCCGCTGTTCGGCCCCCATTCCCTTGGCTGCGGCGAGGGCGGCCTGCACCCAGCCATCCACCTCCTCGCCGGTGAGGGTCCGGTCCATGGCCTGGAAACGCAGGCGCATGAGCCATGCCTGCCGACCCTGGGGCAGGCTCTTGTGCCGGAACACGTCCACGCAGCGCAGGTCCTGGAGGGGGGCGCCGTCCACGGCCGCGGCCATGGCGGCCTGGAGGGGGGCATGGGCCTGGCCCAGGTCCACCAGGAGGCTCAGGTCCCGTTCCACCACGGGGAAGCGGCTGAAGGGCTTGAACTTGGCGATGACGCGCTCACCCTCGTCCGGCAAGGCGGCCAGGGGGATCTCGAAGTGCCAGCCCAGGACGACCTTGCTGCCGGCCTCCCAACCCGTGAGCTCCCAGCGCTGGAAGCCGGCCACGGCCGCCTCCGGCACGCCCAGGGCCTTCAGGACCCCCAGGAGGTGGCTGCGGCCTTCGGGGCCGCCCAGCCTGCGCACGGGGGTGAGGGGATCCTCGCCGCCCAGTTCGCCGCCCCACACGAGGCCCAGGGTCCAGGTCTCCGTGAGGCCTTCGGGCGTGGCCCGGAACACGGGGGCGATCTCGAAGAAGCGCACCTCCCGGGCCCCCCGCTCCAGGTTCAGGCGGGCGACGGCGTCCAGGCTCCGGAGGAGGGTGCCGCGCATGAGTGAATAATCCTCGCCCAGGGGATTGCCCAGGGTGCGCAGGGCCGGGTCGTCGCCCATGGCGTGCCCGTCCTGGGCCTCCTGGGGATCCTGGAAGCCCAGGGTGACCGTCTGGTGGAAGCCCAGGTTGGCCAGGCGCAGGGCCAGCTTCCGCCGCTTGAGGTAGCCGGGGTCCAGGGGGGCCGGGGAACTGTCCAGGGGGGGCAGCACGGCGGGAATGCCGTCGTACCCGATGAGGCGCAGCACCTCCTCGGCCAGGTCCTCGGGGATGGTCAGATCGTGGCGCCAGGTGGGGGGCAGCACCTTCCAGCCCCCCTCGGAGGCTTCCACCGTGCAGCCCAGGGCGCGCAGCAGGCCCGCGGCCCGGGCGGGCTCCACGGGCTGGCCCGCCACCCGGTCCACCAGGGCGGTGGCGAGGGGGATGGGCGCCTTGGGAGCGGGCACCGCCCCCACGGTCCAGGCGCCTTTGAGGCGGGCGCCGGCCCAGGCTTCCAGGCGCCGGGCCAGCAGATCCCGGGCCACGGTGGCCATGGCGGGATCGGCGCCCCGGCCGAAGCGGTGGCTGGCGTCCGTGTGGAGCCCGTGGCGGTGGGCCATGGCCCGCACGGTGCGAGGCTCGAACCAGGCGCTTTCCAGGAGCACCCGGCGGGTGGATTCCGTCACCTTGGTGGACTCGCCGCCCATGACCCCGGCCAGGGCCACGGGGCCCGCCGCATCGGCGATGAGCAGGTCCCTGGGCGTCAGCTTGCGCTCCACGCCGTCCAGGGTGACGAGGGTCTCCCCCTCCCGGGCCCAGCGCACCGCCAGGTGGCCCTGGATGCGGTCGGCGTCGAAGGCGTGGGAGGGATGGCCGTAGCGGTGGAGCAGTTCATTGGAGGCGTCCACGGCGGGCAGGTCCTTGGCCCCGGCGCCCAGGGCGGCCAGGAAGGCCTTCACGTCGCCGGGGGTGCCGGCGGCCTCGCCCAGTTCCAGCACGGCGGTGGCGTAGAGGGGGCCGATCTCGCCCGCTTCAAGGCGGATGGGCAGGAGGGGCTCGCCCTCGGCCAGGGGGGCCGCGTCCACGGGGGCCAGGGGGGCCCCGAGCCGGGCGGCCAGGTCCCGGGCCATGCCCCGGTGGGACTGGGCGTCGCCCCGGTTGGCGGTGATATCCACCTCCAGCACGTGGGTGCCCCCATGGGCCTCCACGCCGTCCACGGGGAAGCCCAGGCCCGCGAGCAGCTCGCAGATCTCCTGGACGGACCGGCCCTCCAGCGCGGGCAGTTCATTCTTCAGTGCGCCGAGTTCGATGAGCATCAGTCCAGCCCTCCCATGGTCTTGAGGAATCTCTGGTCGTTCTCGAAGAAGAGCCGCAGATCGGGGGTCTGGCTCACCATCATGGCGGTGCGCTCCACGCCCATGCCGAAGGCGAACCCGCTCCACACGGCCGGGTCGATGCCGGCGTAGGCCAGCACGTTGGGGTGGATGAGGCCCGCGCCCAGGAGCTCCACCCAGCCCGAGCCCTTGCAGACGCGGCAACCGGAGCCGCCGCAGAGGGGGCAGCGCACGTCCATCTCGGCCCCGGGCTCCACGAAGGGGAAGTAGCTGGGGCGGAAGCGCACATCGGCGCCGGGGCCGAAGAGGGCCTTCATGGCGTAGCTCAGCGTGCCCTTCAGGTGCTGCATGCCGATGCCCTTGCCCACGAGCATGCCCTCCACCTGGTGGAACATGGGGCTGTGGGTGGGATCGATCTCGTCCTTGCGGTAGACCCGGCCCGGGGCCAGGAAGCGGATGCCGCCCGTGCGCTCCAGCTCGGAGAGGCCGTCGGAGCCCTTGGCGCCGATGCGCTTGAGCACCCGCACCTGCACGGGGCTCGTGTGGGTGCGCAGCAGGAGGCCCCCGCCCTGGCGGAAGTAGAAGGTGTCGGCGCTGCCGCGCGCGGGGTGGTCCTCGGGGATGTTGAGGCCGTCGAAGTTGTGCTCCTCGGTCTCGGCCTCGGGGCCCTCCTCCACGTGGTAGCCCAGGGGGCGGAACACGTCCACGAGGCGGTCCATGAGGCGGTTCAGGGGGTGCAGGGCCCCGCCGGCGGGCATGGGGGGCGGCAGGGTGGGATCCCAGCCGCTGGCCTGGGCCGCGGCGTTCCTGCGGGCCTCCTCCAGCTCGGCCTGGCGGGCCTTGAGGGCCTCCTCCCAGGCGTTCTTCAGCGCGTTGGAGGCGGCGCCCAGCTCCCGCTTCTGCTCCTTGGGCGCGGCCTTGAGCAGTTCCATTAGGCGCGCGGCGTGGCTGCCGTCGCGGCCCACGTAGGCGCCCTTGAGGCGCAGCAGGGCGTCCAGGTCCCCGCAGGCCGCGAGGGCGGCCGGGAAGGCCTGCCTGGCTTCCTCGATCTCGGGTGGCAGGAGGGTCGTTTCCATATCGGTTCCCCTAAACACAGGAAGGCCGCGAGTGCGGCCTTCCGGTCTGCTGCGATGTCTGTTGCTTCGCTCAGCCCTTGGCCACGGCCACGAGCTTGGTAAAGGCCTCCGGGTTGCGCACCGCCAGGTCGGCCAGGATCTTGCGGTCCAGGTCGATGCTGGACTTCTTCAGCCCGCCCATGAAGCGGCTGTAGGAGATCCCGTTCATCTGGCAGGCGGCGCCGATGCGCACGATCCACAGGCGGCGGAAATCCCGCTTGCGCACCTTGCGGTCACGGTAGCTGTAGAGCAGGGCCTTCTCGACGGCTTCCTTCGCGCTCCGGTAGAGGCGGGACTTGGCACCGTAGAAGCCCTTGGCGAACTTCATCATGCGCTTGCGGCGCTGGACACGCTTGAATCCGCGTTTGACTCGGGTCATCGTTCTTCCTTTCCTCGTGGCAACCCCTTCGCTCGGGGTTTTGGATGGCCACTATGGGGGCGGCGACATGCCGCCGGGGTCCTTGGCTTATCCTGACGCTAGGCTGGGAGCTTAGGCGTAGGGGAGCATGTCGCGGACACGTCCGAGATCGGACTTGTCCACCATGCCGCCCATGTCCAGCTGGCGCTTGCGCTTGCTGGCCTTCTTGGTCAGGATGTGGCGCTGGTGGGAGCAGCCGCGCTTGAAGAGACCGCTGCCGGTCTTCTTGAAGCGCTTCTGGGCGCCCTTGTGGGTCTTGAGTTTAGGCATGACTACCTCGGGACGTTAAAGAGTGGATCAGTTCGATCCGGCGGCCTTCACGCCCTCGGCTTCGGCGGCTGCCTCGGCCTTGGGTGCTGGGGGTTTCGTGGGCTTGGGCTTCTTGATCTGCTCGACGGGCCTGGGAATGATGATGGCGTGCATGTCGCGGCCATCGATGCCGGCGGGCTTCTCGACGATGCACTTCTCGCCGATGCGGGTCAGGACGTCCTCGATGATCCGGTAGCCGATGTCCCGGTGCACGACCTCGCGGCCGCGGAACATGACCACCACCTTCACCTTGTCGCCCTCCTCCAGGAAGCGGAGGATGTGCTTCACCTTGAAGTCGAAGTCGTGGTCGTCGGTGCGGGGGCGGAACTTCACCTCCTTGACCACGATGTTCTTCTGCTTGGCGCGGGCGGCGTGCTCCCGCTTGGCTTCCATGAACTTGTACTTCCCGTAGTCCATGATCCTGCAGACCGGGGGATTGGCCGTGGGGGAAACCTCGACGACGTCCAGGCCCTTGGCCTCAGCGATTCGGACAGCTTCGTGGGGCGTCATGACCCCCAGCTGGGTGCCGTCCTCGTCGATGACTCTGACCTCCGGCGCGCGGATGCCATCGTTGATGCGTGTCTCGTTGGCTCGGATACGGTCCTCCCCGTGAATGCAAGGAAAATGATCTTAACACCGGATTGCGGAAAAATAAAGGAAAGTTCAGCGGCTCCGGGTCCGGATTTCCTGGACGAGGGCATCGAGGAAGGCGGCCAGGTCCTTCGCCCCCTCGTCTCCCCGGCTCCGGTGGCGCACGGACACTGTGCCCGCGGCGGCCTCGCGGTCGCCCAGGACCAGCATGTAGGGCACCTTCTGGAGCTGGGCCTCGCGGATCTTGGCGTTGACCTTCTCGTTGCGCAGATCCAGTTCCACCCGGATCCCCAGATCCAGGCACCGGTCCCGGATGGCGCGGGCATAGTCGTGCGCCCGGTCGGTAATGGGGAGGACGGCCACCTGCACGGGAGCCAGCCAGGTGGGGAAGGCGCCGGCGCAGTGTTCGATGAGGATGCCCATGAAACGTTCAAGGCTGCCGAGGATGGCCCGGTGCAGCATGACGGGCACGCCCTCGGAGCCATCCTGCTTCACGTAGATGAGGCCGAAGCGGGTGGGCATGGAGTAGTCCACCTGCAGCGTGCCCAGCTGCCAGGGGCGCTTCAGGGCGTCCAGCACCTGGAAGTCGATCTTGGGGCCGTAGAAGGCGCCGTCACCCTCGTTGATGTGGTAGGGCATGCCGGCCTCCTGAAGGGCCGAGGCCAGGGCGCCCTCCGCGTGGTCCCAGATCTCGTCCGAGCCCAGGCGGCTCTCGGGCCGCGTGGAGAGGCCTACCCGCAGCTCGTTGAAGCCGAAAGTGGCGTACACGTCCTTGATGAAGGCGAGGAAGGAGGCCATCTCCTCCTTCATCTGCTCCGGCATGCAATAGATGTGGGCGTCGTCCTGGCAGAAGGTGCGCACGCGCGTGAGGCCGTGGGTCACCCCGGAGCGCTCGTACCGGTGCAGGCGCCCGAAGTCCGCGTAGCGGATGGGCAGGTCGCGGTAGGAGTGCCGGCCGTTGCCGTAGATGAGGCAGTGGCTGGGGCAGTTCATGGGCTTGAGGGCGTACTCCCGCTCGTCCACGGTGGTGAAGTACATGTTCTCGACGTAGTGGTCGTAGTGGCCGCTGGTCTTCCACAGCTGCACGTCGATGGCCTGGGGCGTGATCACCTCGTCGTAGCCCTGCTTGAGGTAGAGGCTGCGCATGTAGTTGACCAGCTCGTTGTAGACCACGGTGCCCTTGGGGTGGAAGAAGGGCGAGGCGGGCGCCTCCTGGTGGAAGCTGAAGAGGCCCAGTTCCTTGCCGAGCTTGCGGTGATCCCGGGCGCGCGCCTCCTCGAGCATCCGCAGGTGCTCGTCGAGCTCCTTCTGGGTGTGGAAGGCCGTGCCGTAGATGCGGCAGAGCTGCGCGTTCTTCTCGCTGCCCTTCCAGTAGGCGGCGGCGGTGTTGAAGAGCTTGAAGGCCTTGATCTTGCCCGTGTCGGGAACGTGGGGGCCGCGGCAGAGGTCGTAGAAGTCGCCCTGGGCGTAGCCGGAGATCGTCTCGCCTTCGGGGATGTCGGAGACCAGCTCCACCTTGAGCCCTTCGCCCATGGCCTGGAACCGCTCCACGGCTGCGTTGCGGGGCATCTCCTCCCGGCGGACCGGGACGGCCTCCTGGGTGATCTTCCGCATCTCCTCCTCGATGCGCACCAGGTCCTCGGGCGTGAAGAAGGGATCCACCTGGAAGTCGTAGTAGAAGCCGTCCTCGATGACGGGACCGATGCCGACCTTGGCGTGGGGGAAGAGCCGCTTGACCGCCTGGGCCAACAGATGCGCCGCGGAGTGGCGGATGACGTCCAGGGAATCCGCATCCTTGCTGGTGACGATGGCCACCTGGCTTCCGTCGGGAAGGGGGGCCTTCAGGTCCTTGAGCTTGCCGTCCACGCGGGCGGCAATGGCCGCGTCCAGGAGGCGGGGGCTGATGGTGCCGGCCAGATCCGCACCGGTGGCCCCATCCGGCAGCTGGCGGATGGAATCGTCGGGAAGGCGCACGGAAACTGGCATGGGGACCTCGTCGTCAAACGACCAGTTTACCCCATCGCCTCCCGCTTCGCTCGGACCCATCCCCACGCCCACCTTCCCGGATGTCGCCGCTGGCACCTTGACCAGCCTCGCCAGGGGCCTAGTTTTATGAATTGTTATTTGTTTTCCCATGCCCACCTCCCCCCCGTTGGCCCCCATTCTTGCCTGCTCGGCTCCCTTCCAGGGCGGCCAAATCAAGAAAAAACCGGCACTCCAGCTCGATCTTGAGGGCCCATTTCTTCCCCGGAGGTCTTCCGATACCCCGCCGCTGGAGGGCGTGCGAAGCCCTTCCGGGCGGGTCCCTCCCCTTCGCCAGGGGACCCGGGTCCTCCCAAAAGGGTGCTGCCCGCTGACCTTCCCGGCCCTGGAGGGCCTGGGAAAGGCTCCTCCCGATTCCATGCGGAAGTCCGGGGAAAGCCCCGTGGCCCCATCGGCTCCCCTGCCCGGGTGGAGGCGGGGCTCATGATACGCGATCCCGCAGGGGCGCCATCCGCCCATCCGGGCTCAGGCCAGGCCCAGGACCGGCCTGCCCTTCCCGCGGTCCTCCTCCTGGAGTGCATCGTGGAAACGAACCGGGGCTGGGAAGCCTGGGTGAATGGCCGGGGCTACCGCGAGGGGGCCTGCCTCGCCGATGGGACCTTCCTCGAGCGCATCACGCCCGGGGCCATCGTCGTGCGGGGCCCGGGGGGTTCGCGGGAGATCCATCTGCCCAGGCGCCAGGCCCGTGAATAGGCAGGTACACGGAAACGCCCCCGCGTGAGCGGGGGCGTTTGTGATTTTAACGTCGCGGCGACCTACTTTTCCACCTCTGTCCGAGGAAGTATCATCGGCCCTCTGGAGCTTAACTGCCGTGTTCGGGATGGGAACGGGTGTGACC
>DATGXY010000310.1:0-126140 GCA_035298525.1 Holophaga sp. | reverse complement strand
CGGCGTTGGGGAGGGTGAAGACCACGGGGGCCCCGGCGTCGTGGAGGGCGCCCAGGAAGGCCTCCACCTGGCGTTCCGTGTCCTGGTACTCCAGCGTGACGGGATGGAAGGTCGCCAGCAGGAGCCCGGGGACGAGGGGCGTGCCGATGCGCCGTTCCAGCTCCGCGTCGTCCAGCCAGTCCAGGTCCAGGAGGTGGTCCAGGCCGGGGGCGCCGCAGTGGAAGACCCGCTCCCCGGGCTCCCCCAGCTGGCGGATGCGCCGGGCGTGGTCGGCGGTGGTGGCGAAGTGGAGGTGGCTCAGCTTGGTGATGGCGTGCCGGAGGCTGTCGTCCATGGCGCCCTCGGTGATCTCGCCGCCGTGGATGTGGGCCACCGGCAGCAGGAAGGGCAGGGCCGCCAGGGCCGCGGCGATCATCTCGAACCGGTCCCCCAGCACCACCAGGAGGTCGGGCCGGGACCGCCCGAAGCTGCGCGCGAAGCCCTGGACGCCCAGGCCCATGGAGAGGGCCACGCCCTCGGGCGTGTCGGAGCCCAGGAGCATCTCCACCCGGTCCAGGATGGGGAACCCGTCGGCCTCGATGGCCCGGACCGTGAGGCCGAACTCGGGGCTGAGGTGCATGCCCGTGACGTAGAGGCCCCAGTCCAGGCCGGGCTCGGCGGCCATGCGCCGCAGGAGCGGCAGGTAGATCCCGTAGTCGGAACGGGCCACCGTCACCACCCCGATGCGCGTCATTTCAGGTCTCCCAGTTCCAGCACCCGGCCCGCGGGCAGGTCCCGGGCCACGGTGCGCCCCGCCAGGAGGGGCAGCAGGGACGCGCCCAGGCCGTTCCCCGGCCGCATGAGGACCAGGTGCCCGGGGCCCAGCACCGTGCCGGCGGGCAAGGGCATGGCCGTGACGAGGCTCTTGCGGGCCACTTCCGCCGTGTTGCGTTCGCAGGGGGCGGGCTCCTTGCGGCCGTGGCCGAGGGCCGCCTCCACGGTGCGCACCCCGGCGACGAGGGCCTCCAGCCCCGCGGGCTCCAGGGAGGCCACCTGGTCGGGGCCCGGCAGGGAGCGGTCCAGGGTGATGTGCTTTTCCAGGATGCAGGCCCCCAGGGCCACCGCCGCCAGGGGGACCTCGAGGCCCGTCGTGTGGTCGGAATAGCCCACGGGCACCTGGAAGGCCCGGGCCAGGGTGTCCATGGCCCTCAGGTTGGCGTCGGCGGGGCTGGTGGGATAGGCGCTCACGCAGTGGAGGAGGGCCACGGGCGGGTCCCCGGCCTCCCTCAGCACGGCGAGGGCGCGCTCCACCTCCCCCAGGTCCGCCATGCCGGTGGAGAGGATGACGGGCCGGCCCTTGCGGGCCACGTGGGCCAGGTAGGGGAGGTTGGTGATCTCCCCGGAGGGGAGCTTGAAGGCCGGCAGGCCCAGGCGCTCCAGGAGATCCGCCGACCCCTCCTCGAAGGGGGTGGAGAGGAACAGGATCCCCTTGCGGCGGCAGTGCTCCATGACCGCCAGGTGCATGGCCTCGTCCATCTCCAGGGCCTTGAGCATGGCCTGCTGGCTCTCGCCGCTCCCGGTGTTGCGGACCTGGTACTCGGCCTTGGGGGCCGCGGAGGTGACGAGGCGCGCGGCGGAGAAGGTCTGGAACTTCACGGCGTCCGCCCCGGCCGCGGCGGCCGCGTCCACCAGGGCCAGGGCCGTGGCCAGGCTGCCGTTGTGGTTGACCCCCGCTTCCGCGATGACGAAGCAGGGGTGGCCGGGTCCGATGGCGCGGCCTGCGATGGAGAAGGCGGGGGTGCGGGGCTGGCTGGTCATGGTTCGTCGAACAGGTGCATGTTGCGGTGCACCTCCTCCCTTGGCAAGAACGGGGCCATGTCCTCCAGGGGCCTGGACTCGAAGGTCCCGTCCGGTCTCCGGAAGGCCGAGGCCTTGGGGGCGATGGCCTGGGCGGGGTCCACCTGGACCTCCACCAGGACGGGCCCGTCGGCGCCGAGAGCCGCCCCCAGCACGGCGTCCAGGTCCCCGTGGGCGCAGACGCGGTGGTAGCCCAGGCCGTAGGTGCGGGCCAGGCCCTCGAAGTCGGGGTTGGAGACGCCGCTGCCGGCCTCGGCCCCGACGTAGAAGCCCTCGAAGAAGGCGTTCTGGGTGGCGCGGATGCTGGAATAGCCCTCGTTGTTGAACACGAAGATCTTCACCGGCAGCCGGTAGTGGCGGATGGTGAGGAGCTCCTGGATATTGAGCTGGATGCTGCCGTCCCCGGTGACGAGGACGGTGCGCCGGCGGTCGCGGGCGACGCAGGCCCCCACGGCCAGGGGCAGGTCCCAGCCCATGGCGCCCCAGTTGGCGGTCACCACCGTGCGCTGGCCCTTCCGGATCCGGAAGGCCTGGTAGTGGCTGACGATGTCCATGCCGTTGCCGGTGACGAGGGTGTCCCCCCCCTCCATGGCCTCGGCCAGGCGGTCCATGAACACGTAGGTGTTGACGCCGGTGGCCTGTTCCAGGAATTCGGGGACGATGAGGGGGTAGGCGGCCTTCCAGCCGTCGCAGGCCTCCCGCCACCGGGGATCGGGGGCCAGGGGGCCGAGCTTGGCCAGGAGCCGCTCCAGGAAGGCCGCGATATCCGCCTCCACGGCCAGGTCGGGCTTGATGGGCTGGTGGTGGAGCTGGCCGGGATCGATATCCACGATGATCTTGGTGGCCTTCGGGGCGAAGCCCGCGGTGGCGAAGCCGGTCTTGGCCACGCAAAGGCCGCTGGCCAGGCTCAGGAGGCAGTCGGCGTTCTGCAGGGCGAAGTTGGCCCGGCGCTGGCCCGCGGTCCCGATGATGCCCATGTTCTGGGGGTGGTCCTCCCACACCAGGTCCTTGGCGCTGAAGGGCATGACCACGGGGATGCCCGTGCGCTCCAGGAACCGCAGGAAGAGGGCCTCGCACCCGGCGCGGCGGATGCCGTTGCCCGCCAGCACCAGGGGGCGCCGGCTGCGGGAAAGGATCCGGGCCGTCTCCTCCGCCAGGGCGTCCAGGGCCGCGTCCGCGGCCGGATCGGGCCCGGGCGGGGTCCAGGGCTCCAGCTGGTCCTCGTCCACCAGGGCCCCCTGCACGTCCAGGGGAAGATCGATCCACACGGGGCCCGGCCTACCGTGGGTGGCCAGGTGGAGGGCCTGCTCCAATTCCCACCGGATGCGCAGGGGATCCAGGACGGTGACGGCCCGCTTGGTGACGTGGGCCGCGAGGCCCGTGACATCCGCCTCCTGGGGGCCCTTCTGGCGCACCAGCCTGTAATCGGCGATCAGGTCCCGGCGCACCTGGCCGGAAAGGACCAGCATGGGGGTGCTGTCCATCCAGGCGCCCGCCACGCCGGAAAGGGCGTTCAGGCTGCCCGGTCCCACGGTGACGAGGCAAACGGCCATCTTGCCCGATTGCTTGGCATACCCCTCGGCGGCGATGGCGCAGGCCTGCTCGTGGTAGTTGCACCAGTACCGGAGGCCCTCCTGGCGCCCCACCGAATCCAGGAGATGCATGATGCCCCCGCCGGAGACGAGGAAGACATCCTGGATGCCGTGGTCCGCCAGGAACCGGGAAACGTAGTCGCTGACCTTGATCATGGGGCGGGCACTCCGGGGGCGCGGTGCCATTCGGCAGTTCGTTGGATGGCCTCGTCCAGGCCGATGCGCACCTCCAGGCCGCAGAGGGCGCGGGCCCGGTGGATGGCGGGGAGGTACGAAGGCGGGGGAACCCCTGGGACGGCCTGGCCCAGGACCTCCACGGGGAGGCCGGGGGACACCTGGGCCGCCACCCGGGTGGCCAGCTCCCGGATGGAGCAGGGCTGGTCGCTGCCCACGTTCACCGGCAGGCAGGAGGGCCCCCGGAAGTAGAGGGTCCAAAGCCAGATCGCCAGGTCGGCCCCGTGCAGGTACGAGCGGAGGGGGGTGCCGTCCCCCTGGATGCGGATGGGCTGGCCCGCCAGGGCGTCCCGGAGGAAGTTGCCGATGGCGTAGTTGGCGTCCAGGGGGAGGCCGGGCCCCACGAAGGCGAAACAGCGGGCGAGCACCGCCTCGGCCCCCCGGGCCTGGGCGTGGGCGGCGAAGAGCTCCTCCACCACCCCCTTGGCGCGGCCGTAGTCGGTGACGGGCTGGACCGGCCGGTCCTCCCCCAGCGGATCGGGGCCGGTGGCGGGTCCGTAGACGGCGCCGGAACTGGTGAAGAGCAGGCGGGAAACGCCGGCCGCCCCGGCCAGGTCCAGGATGCGCCGCGCGCCGTCCACGGCCTGCCGCTCGTGGTCACCCGGGGTGCCGTGGTCCACGGCCATGTGGATGAGTCCGTCGAAGGGCCCGGCCGGGGGCTGGAAATCCAGGAGCCCCCCCGGATGGAGGCGGATGGCGGGGCTGGCGGCGAGGTGGGGGGCGCGGCGGGCCCAGGCCTCCGGATCCCGGCAGAGCAGGTGCAGTTCGGTCTGGAAGCCCAGGGCCTTCCGGGCGTGCTCGAAGGTTTCCACCAGCCAGGCGCCGAAGAAGCCCGAACCGCCGGTGACAAAAATCCGTCCCCCCCGGAGCCCGGCCCAGAGGGATCCGGTATGGGCGAGGACATGGTCCAGGTCCTGGCGGGGAAGGGGGCGTCTCGGAGTGGCGGGCTGCTGGGCTTCTGGGGACACGGGGAGCCTGAGGGAAGGGCGGCGGAGGGATGCGCAGAGGCTCCCTGATTGCAATTTGCCTGCCAAGAGGTACTTGAGGGGGTGGAGAAGTGGAGCCATTCTTGCAGGCCCCGGGGCGAATGGCATCGGAGGAACGGGATCCATGACACCCAGGCTGAGCGTAGTGCTGCCGACCTACAACCGGGTCAACTGGCTCATGGAGGCCCTGGACTCCGTCCTGGAGCCCGGCCTGGACTGCGAGGTGGTGGTCCTGGACAACGGCTCCGGGGACGGCACCTGGGAGCGCCTCCAGGCAAGAGCCGCCCAGGACCCCCGGATCCGGCCCCTGCGATGGGAGGTCAATAATTCCGCCGAGGCCTACCCCATGCTCCTGGAGGCCGCCCGGGGCGAGTACGTGAACTTCTTCGCCGACGACGACCACATGCTCCCCGGGGGCCTGGCCCGCAAGATGGCGGCCCTGGACGCCCAGCCCGGGGTGGGCATGGTCTTCAGCCCCGCCCGGTGCATGGACCCGGAGGGCCGGGACCTGGGGGAGGCGGCCTGGACGGTGGTCTCCCCCACGGACTTCCCGGCCCGGTCCGATCTCTTCAATCAGCTCCTCATGCAGAACTGCATGCCCATGCCCACGGTGCTCTTCCGCCGGAGCCTGGCCCCCTCCGCGGATGTGCTCCGGGATCCCCGCTTCGCCCCCTCCCACGACTGGGCCTTCTGGCTGGACATGGCCCGGCGCGGCTCCGTCGCCTACCTGCGGGAGCCCACCGTCACCCTCCGCCAGCACGCGGGCCAGATGAGCGAGGTGGTGGGGGTGAACGAGGGCTACTTCGCCCGGGTATGCATGGGGATCTGGCGCTACTGGCTCCTGGACGCGGAGCCCATGGCCGTGCCCTCCCCCGCCGTTTGGCAGGGCATGTACCAGAACCTGGCCGGGGTGCTCCAGGCCACCTTCAAGAACGACCCGGCCCGCATCCGGGAGGGCCTCCAGGGCCTCCAGGCCCTGCGGGACGCCCATGGGGCCCGCCTTCTCCAGCGGCTGGACGCGGCCGAGGCCGGCATGCCCGAGGTCTTCCTGGCCCGGCCCGACTGGAGCTCCGGCGAGGGGCCCCGCCTCGCGGCCGCCTTCCAGCGGGCCTTCGGTCCGGAGGACCAGGTCTGCCTGGCCCTCCTGGCGGCCCCCGGCACCGCCGGCGCGGCCCAGGCCGCCCTGGCCGCCCGGGGCCTGCCCCCGGATCCCCGCATCCGGATCCTGGAACCGGACCGGCTCCTGCCCGTCCTCCGGGAATTCCCCCACCTCCAGTGGACGGGCCGGGGCCCCCTGCAGGGGCTCCGGGGCCGGCGCCTGGACGCGGCCCTCCGGGCCGAAGGGGGGCGGGCATGATCCCGAAGGTGCTCCATCTCATCTGGGTGGGCGACGAGGCGCGCCGGCCCGACGCCTGCATCGCCTCCTGGCGGGACCAGCACCCCGGCTGGACCGTCAAGGTCTGGGGCAACGCCGAGCTGCGGGGCCGGGACTGGGTCAACGCCGCCCACATGAAGGCCATGGCCGCCCGGGAATGGAACGGCGTGGCGGACATGATGCGCTGGGAGATCCTCTTCGAGGAGGGCGGGGTCCTGGTGGACGCGGACAGCTTCTGCGTGCGGACCCTCCCCGACTGGATGCTGGAGTGCGAGGCCTTCGCGTGCTGGGAGAACGAGCTGGTGCGCCCGGGCCTGGTGGCCGCGGGCTACTTCGGCACCGTGCCCCGCAACCCCTTCGTGGGCAGGCTCGTGGAGGGCATCCGGGCCCAGGCCTCGGTGACGGACCGCATGGCCTGGGAATCGGTGGGACCCCTCTTCCTCACGGACACCTGGCGGCGGGAGGGCTACCAGAACCTCACCATCCTCCCCAGCCACTTCTTCATCCCCCGGCACTTCACGGGCCACGCCTACTCCGGCTCCGGGCCCGTCTTCGCGCGCCAGGAGTGGGGCTCCACCCTCAAGCTCTACGACCGTCCCGGCGGGGTCTCGGCCCTGGATCCGGCCTCCCTGGGCCAGGTCTTCCTGGCCGAGCCCTCCTGGACGGGGGCCGAATGGGCCGAGATCGTGCTCAGCTACCTGGAGGCCTTCCGCCCCGGGGATCCCGTGGTGCTGGCCCTGGTGCTGGATCCCGCGACGGCCCCCCCCCTGGCGGCGGTGGAGCCCGCCGTCATCGATCTCCTGGCCCGCACGGGCCGGGAGCGCATCCCCGATATCGCCCTCGTGGACGACCCGGCCGACCTGGTGGAGATCCTGGCCCGGCATCCCCTGGCCTGCCGCGTGCCGCAGGGCATGGGCAACGCCGAGGGCTTCCGGGGCGCCCTCGGCCTCCAGTTCGCGCAGGCCCGCCTCCGCATGGCGGGAAGGTAGCCCATGGACCACCCGCTCCGCCTCTCCCTCTGCATCCCCACCTGCGACCGGGTGGACCTCCTGCCCACGGCCCTGGAGAGCGCTCTCCGGGAGCTGGCCCTGGTGCCCGAGGGCTCCGTGGAGCTCTTCGTCTCCAACAACGGCACCCTGGACGGCACCGACGAGGTCATCGCCGCCTTCAGGGAGCGATTCCCCGCCCTGAGGAGCTCCCGCTTCGAGCGGAACATGGGCTTCGACGCCAACTACCTCCACTGCATGGAGCAGGCCCGGGCCGAGCACGTGTGGATCCTGGGGGACGACGACGCCCTGGCGCCGGGGGCCCTGGTGCGCATGCTGGCCGAACTGGAACCGGACCCCGACGCCGTGCTGTGCGCGGTCCTGGCCTGCGACCGCCAGCTGCGTCCGGGGAGCGCGCAGGGGTGGTTCGAGGATCCCCGCCAGCCCTCCGCCACCTTCCGCCTCCGGGGCCCCGGGGACCTGGCGGCCTACTATGACGCCGTGGCGTACCAGGCCGGGGCCTTCGCCTTCGTATCCGCGGCCGTGATCCGCCGCCGGCGCTTCCTGGAGGCCGCGGCCCCCTGGCGGGAGCGGGCCGCGGGCTCGGCCTACGTGCACGTGTGGGGCATGGCGGCCTTCCTGCAGGCCCCCGCCGTCCTCCGCTACGTGGCGGACCCCCTGGTCCTGAACCGGGTGGGCAACGACAACCTGGCCGTGGACGATCCCTGGGCGAGGGGCATGCACGACCTGCGGGCCTGGCGCGCCGTGGCCGAGAACGTGATCGCCGACCCGGGGGTGCGCGCCTCCTTCTGCGGCGTCCTCCGGCGCAACCACCAGGACGCCATGGTCCGGAAGATGCGCATGGGGGCCGGGGACGACGCCCGGCGCTGGGAGGAGGGCCGGGAGCACCTCCTGGCCGTGGGCTTCGATCCGGTCTGGATCGCCGCCTGCGACCTGGCCTACCGCATCTACGCCATGGACCTGGGGGTCTCCCCCCGGCTGGATCCCCAGCGGCTCTGCGTGGCCGATCTGGGGCTCGCCGCCCTGGGGGCGAGGCGGGCCGCCGTATGGATCCCCGGCGGCATGGGCCCCCTCCTGGAGGCCTCCCCCCTCCTGGACGCCCTGGACCGGAGCGGCCGCTTCGAGCGCGTCCTGGCGGTGGTGGCGCCCGGATGCGACGAGCTGCTGGACGGTTTCGAGGTCCTGGAGGTGGATCCCGTGGCCTTCGCCCGGGACCGTTCCCGGCAGCAGGCCGTCATCGGCCAGATGCGGGCCTTCGCCCCGGGCCTCCTCGTCAACGCCGATCCCTCGAGGGGCCTGGCCGGGGACCTGGTGGCCGCAAGCCTGAGGCCCCCCCTCGCCCTCGCCTTCCAGGGCCTGCCGCAGGGGGTGGACGCGGACCTGGCCGCCACCCTGGACCGCAGCTACGGCGCCAAGGTGCCCGTGGGGACGCCCCTGGAGGCGGCCCTGGGCCTGCCGCCGGGATCGCGGGGATTCTGGCCCGGACCCGGGGCCCGGGAGGAGGCGGCCCTCCTCCTGGAGCAGGCCGGCTGGGACCCCGCCCTCACCTGCGCGGTGCGGGGCGACGATCCCGCCCTCCTGGCCCACCCCGCCCTGGCGGAGCACCTGGCGGGGCTCGCGGCGGAGGGGTTCCGCTTCGTGGGCCTGGGGGAGCGCCGGGCCTTCACGGCCATGGACGCCCTCCTGGCCCCCTTCGGGGACCGGGCCCTGAACCTGTGCGGCGCCCTGGGGCAGGGCACCGTGGCCGCCCTGGCGGCCCTGTGCCGGGAGCCTTGACTACCTCGCGTCCATCCAGGGCCGCGTGAGGGTCTTGTCCACTTCCATCTGGAAGGCGTAGATCCCGTAGAGATCCACGGTGCGCTTGTACTTCAGGGTGATCACGCACTTGCCGCCGGTCTTGTCGCCCAGGATCTTCACGTCCACGGCGCCCTTGGCCGTGGCCTCGGGGATCTCCAGCTCCACGGCCTTGGCGCGGATCTGGGCCTCCATGTTGGCCTGGCTCACGAAGGCGGCCCGGGAGCCCAGGTCCTCGGCGGTGCGGGTCAGTTCGTTGTTGCTGTAGAAGACGGGGACGATCTTCCAGGCCGCCGCCGCCAGGAGGATGAAGACCAGGAGGGAGACGATGCAGCCGATCTTGCCTTCGCCCCGTTCATGTGCGCGCGTGGTGGTCATGGCGTTCCTTTCTCAGGGTTGGAGGTCGTGCAGGGCCTGCCGGGCCAGGGGGGCCAGGAGGGGCCCGTCCGGGCCGAAGAGCGTGGCCTGGGGGTACTTGAGGGCCTGGTTGAAGCTCTGCTGGGCTTCCGTGAGGTACACGTTGCCCATGCGCAGGAGGCATACGCCGGTGTAGTAGTCGAAGGTGCCCTGGCTCACGCCCTGGATCGCGGTGGTGCGGGCGTCCCGCAGCACCTCCAGGGCCTTGTCGTACTCCCGGAAGTGCATCAGGGCCAGGGCCTGGTGCAGGCGGTAGAGGGCCGCCTCGTCCCCGACGGCGCCCAGGTAGCGCAGCTTCAGGTCGGCCAGGAGCGCGGGGTAGCAGAGATCCTGGGCGTTCACGGGCAGTTCCCGGGCCATGGATACGACGGCCAGCTTCACCGGGGCCTCGCCCTGGTTGACGGTGACGGCGCCTCCCTTGGCCGCGGCCAGGGCGGCGCGCCACTCGGCCACGGTGGCCAGGGGCTTGCCGTCAGCCTCCAGGATGGGGCGGCCCACCTTGATCCCCGCCTTCTGGGCGGCGGCGTCGGCCTGGATCACGAAGGGCCCCTCGGGCATGTCCACCGCCGTCACGCCGGCCCAGGGCTCCCACAGGGCCAGGGGCTTCTCCATGCGGGCCACGAGGGAGCCCAGGGGATCGCTCTCCAGGGGCTTGACGACGATGCGCTCCTCCTGGCCGCCCAGGGTGGAGAGCACCAGCTCGATCTGGTGCACGGGCTTGCCGGGAATGGGCCGGGCCCAGAGGAGCAGCTCCGTCTCCTTGGAAGCCCTGGCCCGGGCCAGGCAGTCCTTGAGGGATTCGCCCTTGGCGGCGGTGAGGAAGGCCACGTCCTTGAGGCGCGAGCCCAGGCCGGCCAGCATCCCGAGGATGCGGTCCCGCCCGGCGAATTCGTCGTTCCCCTCGAAGCCCGCGTAGGTGAGCCGGGCCTTGGGCCGGGCCTGCACGGAGAAGGCCTTCCCCTCGGCGATCTCGATGCGCTGGGTGAAGCTGCCGGTGGGGTAGCGCACGAGGAGGTCGTAGGGCTGGGCGCACACCTGCAGGTCCTGCACGGGAACCCGCCCCATGTCCATGCCCGAGAGGAAGAGCTGCCCCCCGGGGGCCTGGCTCTGCACCGTCAGGGTGCCCATGGAGGGGGCCAGCTTGACGGGGTCCATGTCGTGGTCGGCGAAGGGGGTCGTCCAGGTGCCGTCGATCTCCAGGCGCCGGGTCTTGTGGCAGGCAAGGCGGAACTCCACCAGGTGCTTCCCGGGCGCGAGCTCGGCGATGCGGAAGCCTTCCGAGAGCTGGTCGGGCTTGACCCCGGCGCGGTCCGCGAGGTAGCTGAGGGCCACGGGGACCTGCCCCCGGGTGACGCCCCGGGACTTGCCGTCCACGAACACCTCGACGCCCACGGGGGTGGTGTAGACGGTCACCACCGAGGAGGTCCGGTTGAGCTTGAATTCCACGGGCCGGGTGTCCTTGGCGGCCAGGTCGAAACGCGCGTCCTGGGGCTGGTAGCCCATGCGGGTGTAGGTGAGGGTGTGGGGGCCAGGGGCCAGATGGTGAAGGCCCGCCTCCATGCGCCGGATCTTGCCGTCCAGGGTGAGGACCCCGTCGGGGGGGTCCAGGACCAGCTTGATCCTGCCGAACTTCTGGGCCCGGAGGGCGTCGAAGGCGTTCTGGAGGCGGCGGTTGGTGATGGTGCGGTCGATCTCGCAGTCCGGGTCCAGGTCCAGGAGGGCCTCGAGGCGCTTGGCGGCCTGGGCCTGCTTGCCGGGGGCCCGGTCGTCCAGCACGGCCATCCAGTTGTAGACCTCGCAGAGATCCCTGGTCCAGGCGGCGTCCAGGGTCCTGGCGGAGGGCTCCAGGGCGGCCAGGATGGCCTCGAACCGGGAGGCGGCGGCTTCCCGGTCGCCCTGCACGGCCCACATGGCCTTGGCGGCCTGGATCTGGTCCCGGAGGGCGGGGTCCTGGCCCGCCGCGGGCAGGACGAGGAGGGCGGTGGCGAGGAGGAGGGCGCGTCGCATCATGGCAGCCTGACCAGGAGATCGTTGGACCGGTCCGCGAGGATCACCGCCCCCGTGCGGTCCAGGGCCAGGGCCCGGAACTTGCCCGCGATGCCCAGCCCCTTGAAGGTGGCGCTGCGCAGCACCGCGCCATCGGGGCCCCACACGACGACCCCCTCGAAGTCGCCGTCCACGATGGCCGCCACGTGCCCGATGGGGTCGGAGGCCAGGGCGACCACGGTCTTGAAGCCCGCCGGGAGGTCCTTGCCGTAGGGGAGGGTGGCCTTCACCTGGCCCTCGGCGTCCAGCCACCGCAGGGTCCGGAGGCTGTCCGAGGCGGCCACGGCGCCGCCCCCGGGGAGGGCGGCCAGGAGGGAGACCCCGGCCACGGGGAGGGCGCGGCCGGCGTCGCCGCCGGTCACGGCGATGGAGGGCGAACCGGGGTCGCAGATCCAGGCGTTGCCCCAGGCGTCCAGCATGCCCCCGGAGGGGGAGGGCACGGGGGGGACCCCGGGTGCGCCGTCGTCCTTCACGAGGCCGGTCTTGCCGCTGACGATCCAGGCGGTGCCCGAGGCCGGCACCAGCAGGGCCCGGCCCGCCTTGGCCGGGGCTCCGGCGGGGGCCAGGGCACCGTTGGTGAAGCGGTAGGCCCGGTCCTCGTCGTTGTTGTAGATGTAGAGGTCCCCCTCGGGGCCCACGGCCAGGAGGGTGGGGGTCTTGAGCCACTTCTGCCGGCCCGGGGGCCAGATGCCCTCGGATTTCAGGGCCGGCTTCTGGAGCCGCAGGCGCACCCGGGTCTGGATGCGCCAGAGGGCGTCCTCGGCCTCCGGGGTGCCGGCGTGGCGGTTGCGCAGATCCTGGAGCATGCGCAGGCAGCCGGTGAGGTCGCCCTGGATATCCAGGATCTCCGCGGCCTGGAGCTGGGCCTGGCGCGCGAAGGGGCTCGCCGGGTCCAGGCGCATGGCCTCCGTGAGGGCCACCAGGGCCCGGCCCCATTCGCCCATGCGCTTCTGGGCCAGGCCCATGCGCAGGCGCGCCTCCTGCACCAGGGGCTGGTCGGGGAAGAGGTCCACGGCCCGGTTGTAGTCCGCCAGCGCCTCCTTGAGGGCGGCGGGGGTACGGGCGCGCTCGGCCTTGAGGTTGCCCATGAGCAGGAGGGCCGTGCCGGCCTGGGGGGTCTTGAGGTGGTCCGTGCGCAGCTTCTCCAGGAGGGGCACGGCCGCCTCTGGCTTGCGCTCCACCTCCAGCTGGTGGCGGGCCAGGGCCAGGAGGGCCCGGGCCGCGAAGGGCGAGGCGGGGGCCTGCTGCACCAGCTGGTTCCAGGTCTCCAGGGCCTCGGGATAGGCATGGGCCGCGTAGGCGCGCTCGCCGGAACGGAAGAGCCGCTCGGCCATGTCCGCGTCCTGGGCGGAAAGGGCGGCGGCCAGGGCCAGGACCATCAGCGTGGCTCGGATCCGGGTTCCTGGGAGCGTCATGCGGGCCTCTTGGGTTGGGGATGGCTTCATCTTAACCTTCAAGGGCCTGGAGCACCTGCTCGGTTGGATAGGGCTTGAAGAGGGCCCCCACCACCCAGGGCCGGTCGCGCAGGCTGCCCAGGTCCCGGTTGCTGCTGGAAAGCAGGGCGAAGCGGAACCGGCCCTGGGCCCGCTGGTCCTCCAGCCAGGCCTCCAGGTCCCCCTCCGCGTCCTTGGTCTCGCAGAGCACCAGGTCCACGGGCCGGCGCGCCAGGATGGCCTCGGCCTCCGCCCTGCCCCCGGCCTCCTCCAGCTCCCGCTGGCCGTCGTGGAGGGCGCTGGCGAGCCGCTTGCGGAAGAAGGCGCTGGGCTCCAGCAGGAGGATGGACCGGGGCCGGGGCCGGCGGTTCATGTCCGATTCGGCCAGCCCCAGGGCGGCCAGGGCCGCCCGCGCCGCGCTCTTGAGGCCCAGGCCCGTGGCCGACTGGAAGATGTCCCGGATGGGATCCACCAGGGAGGGCTGGCGGGTGATGCCCCCGATCTCGCACAGGTGGGCCGTCTCCCGCCACTCCTGGCCGGGGGCCGCGAGCATCTCCAGCACCAGTTCCGCAAGGGAATGGGCCAGTTCCGGCCGCATGATCAGCTCCGGGTCCTGCAGGGTCTCCCGCAGCGCCAGCAGGGACTCGGCCCGCTTCGGGCCCTGGGGGGGGATCCGCTGGATCTGGCTCTGGATCCCGGCCTCCTTCTGGGCCAGGTTCAGGAGGCCGTCGCCGCGCCTCGCCAGTTCCTTCACCACGGCCGCGACGCGGTCGTTGGATTCCCGGTCCCAGGTCTCCTTCGTCCGCATGTCGAAGAGGAAGTCGCCGATGCGGTCCTTCAGGTGGGAGTACGCGCCCCGGTCGAAGACGAAGAGGTCCTGCGCCGCCAGGATGGCCCGCAGGCGCTGGCCCTCCCCCTCGCGTTCGTCGCAGCAGCGCTCGAAGAGCTTGAGAAAGTCCGGCAGGACCTCCGCGGGCAGGGGCCGGTCGAAGCCGGGGAAGGCCGCCAGCGCCCCTTCCAGGGCGAGGATGAGCACCTGGGGCGGCTTCAGGGCCGGGGCCTTGCGCAGGAGCCCCAGGGAGGCCTCCTCCGTGCCGATCTCCTTCAGCGCCGTGGCCAGGGCCACCTGCAGGTTGAAGGGCTTGCCGTCGTGGAGCAGTTCCAGCAGCACGGGAGCGCTGCCCGGGTACCCGATGGCGGTGAGCGCCTCCGCGGCCTCCACCACCAGGGCGTCCCGGTGGTCCTTCTGCAGGAAGGTGAGGAGGGGCTCCGCCGCCAGGCGCGTGCGGTTCTCCCCGAAGACCCGCATGGCCAGGCGCACCTGCTCCGTCTGGCCCGTCTCGAACATGGCCATGAGGGCGGGGAAGCTGGAGGGGAGCTTGCCCAGGTGGTGGATGGCGCGCTGGCCCACCTCCACGATGGGGTCCTCCATGGCCTTCAGGAAGAAGGGCGTGAGGCTGTCGTCCTCCCGCACGCCCAGGGCGTCCAGGTACCGGGCCCGCCTTTCCAGGTCCGGGTCCTGGAGCAGTTCGTCCAGCACGGGGGAATCCGTGGGGAGCAGGCGCAGGAGGGCCGTCACCAGGCCTTCGCCCCCGGCCCGGCTCCGGAGCACGGGCACGAGCACGGGGAGGATCTCGTCCCGGTCCAGCTTCCCGGCGTCCACCCGGAAGGCCAGGGCCTCCGCCGTCTGGTCCAGGAGGCCCGAAAGCTGGGCGAGCCGGGTCTCCGTGGCCTTGGCCGCGTCCGAGATCACGGCCGAGTAGCGGGCCACCTTGCCCTCGGCCATCAGGGACAGGGCATCCAGCAGGAAGGTCTCGAAGGCCCCCTTGGCCCAGGGGCGCAGATCCTCCAGGGGGGGCATCAGATTGGGCTCCTCCTGGGCGGCGGCCCGCTGGAGGGCGGCGACGGCCTCCCGGGAGCCCGGGTAAGCGTCCGGAAAGTGGGCCGCGGTCTGGCGGAGGAGCTCCGGCAGCACGGAGGCCCGCTGAAGGGTCTGGAGCCGGTTCAGGCTCTCCATGAGCTTCTGGTGATCGAGGTAGTCCTCCCGGGCGTTGGCGGCCAGGGTCTTGAGGAAGTCGCTCGCCTGTTCCCCAGGCATGCCCCCCACCACCCGCAGGACCAGGCGCTGGGTCACCGTGTCCCCGTTATGGTAGGCCTCGATGATGACCCCCAGGTCCTGGGGGCCGGCGATGCCGGCGAGGTGCTTGGCCCCCTGGGCGGCCATGCGGGTGTTCCCCTGGCCCTCCATGAGGCGGCTGATGTGGTAGGCCACGCCCTGCTGGCTCTGGAAGTTCCCCAGTTCCCGGTTGAGGATCACCTGGTAGTCGGGTTCGGGGCGGGAGCCCCGCAGGTGCTCCAGGGCCTCCAGGGCCGGCCGGGTCCCCAGGGTCCCCAGGGCCGCGCACCCCTCGTCGAAGAGGCCCAGGTCGTGTTCGGTGCGCAGGGCCCGGGCGATCCAGGGGGTCCACTCCGGCCAGTCGAAGCGAGCCACCAGCCCCAGGATGGCCTTGCGGAGGCCCCGGGGGGTGCCCTGGGACCCGAGCCGGGCTCCCAGCTCGCCAAGGGCTTGCTTTTTCAGGGATTGGACCTGGGAGGCGAGCCTTGTGGGGAACTGGGGGTCCCCTTCGGCGTACTCCTTCAGCAGGTCCCGGAGCGTGTCCAGGGGCGTGAGCGGGATCTTCCGGAGGGGGCTGGGCATTGCGTCCTGGGCAGAGGGTGTTCAGCAATATTCTTTTCACAAACCGGCCGATTCGCTAGCGTTTCTCCATGCGCCTCTCCATTTTCCCCGCCCTGGCAACCGCCGCAGTCCTCCAGGCCCAGATCCCCTTCGCGGAACTGGCCCCCATGGACCGGGAGGAGGCCCAGTACATCGTGAAGAAGGCGGACTTCGCCTTCCAGACCCGCACCCAGCCCGTGAGGGTGCGCGTGAGCACCATGGAGAAGCTCTTCGACCACCCGCACCTGGGCGCGGCCCTGTGGCGCCACTGCCAGTTCGTGCCCCGCTTCTACGCCTTCGTGCATCCCGACGGCGCCTTCTCCATCGACGACACCAAGGGCCTCACGGGCCGCCTCCGCTGCGTCCTCCAGAAGCCCGGCTTCCGGGTCTACCTGGTGGAGGGGCGCGCCGAGGCCGGGCGCCTGAAGACCCCCTTCGCCGTGGGCGCGCGCATGGCCGTGGCCTACCGCTACTGGGACGGGCCCAAGGGCTTCGAGACCCACCTGCAGACCTGGACCCTCCTCGACTCCGCCATCCTGGGCATCGCCGCCCGCCCCTTCCAGGGCTACATCCGCCACCGCCAGGACGAGTTCATCGCCTACATCAACGGCAATATCGCCACCTTCGGCCAGTTCGCGGAGATCGACCCGCGCGAGTTCCACGATCCCATCCGGGCCGAGGGGGACCCGGTGGCCCTGCGGGAGTTCGAGGCCCTCTTCCCCCACCGCCGCTGATGGTCTCCTTCAAGGCCCTGGGGGAAAGGGCCCTGAGGCCCGTCCCCGCCTTCGCCGCCCGCGCCGCGGAAGCGCCTGCCCTGGGCGGCTCCCTGCGGGACCTGGTCCTCCTGCGCGCCCCCGTGGCCCTCGTGGCCTCCGCCCTCCTCTGGGTGCGCCTCGCGGATCTGGCGGCCGCCCTGCGCAGCCCCGACAGCGCCCTGTGGCGCCAGGTGCTGGAGATCCTGCCCACCGCCCCCGATCCCGGGGAACTGGCCGAGGCCCTCGCCCGCATCCCGGCCCTCCCCTCCCTGGGATCCGCCCTGCCCTGGCTGGCCCTCCTGGCCCCCCTGGGGGTCCTGGGCCTCTGGCTCCACCACGCCACCCTGGATCACCTGGGCCTCATGATCCTGGGGGGCGCGCGGCGGGGCGGATGGCGGGCCACCCTTTCCGCCGAGGCCGAGGCCCTGCAGGTGGGGGTCCTGGGGGCCCTCCTGGCCCTTCCGGGCCATGTGCCGGGGGCGCCCTGGTGGCTTTCCCTCCTCCTGGTCCCCGCCGCCGTCTACTTCTGGCTGCTGCGGGGGGCCGCCCTGGCCGCGTGGCACGGGTGCCCCCTCTGGAAGGGATTGGCCGCCACGGTGCTCAACCCGGTCCTGGCGGGCCTCCTGCTCCTCCTGGCCATGCTGCCGGCCCTCCTTGTCCTGGGCGTCGCCCTGGCATCCTAGCAATCCCGCGCCGGACAGGGCATGATGAAGGATCTTCCCCCCAGGGAGCATTCCATGGCCTTCCAGACCATTCTGGACAACCTGATCGAACAGGTTCCCGAGGCGATCGCGGCCACCTTCAACGACAAGGACGGCGATCCCCTCTGCTCCCGCACCATCGAGGTGCCCAACGACGCCCTGCAGCTCCTGGGCGCCTACCGGAACGTCGTGAAGCGCCACCTCCAGGAGGCGGTGCTGGAATTCGACAGGGGCGAGGTGGACCAGGTGGCCTTCAGCACCGACCAGCACTGGATCCTGATGATGGGCGGGGCCGAGCACACCTCCCTCGTGCTCGTCATGCGCCGCGACGGGATCCTGGGCCGGGCCCGCTTCCGCATGCAGGAGGCCATCGCCGCCCTGAACCGGGAGATCTGAGCCCGCCTGATTTTTCGATAACCACATAGTAATGGGAGTCTCATGGTCCGCCTCACGGGTCTGCTCGGTCTCGTCTGCTTCATCGGCATCGCCTACCTCATGTCCTCCAACCGGAAGGCCATCCACTGGAAGACCGTGGGCTGGGGCATGGCCCTGCAGTGGATCCTGGCCCTCGTCGTCCTGAAGGGCGGCGCCATCTCGTCCCTCCTGGGCTTCATCCCCTGGCCCCGCCACGCGGGCTGGATCGTGCTGGCCCTCCTGTTCCTGCCCATGGCCCTGCGCCGGGCCGGCGTCAACCTGGGCGCCTGGCCCAAGCGGGCCCTCGGCGGCCTCGTCGTGCTGGGCCTCCTGCGGGGCAACCTGGTCGGCACCGTCTTCGACAAGGCCCGGGTTGTGGTGGAGGGCCTGATGGGCTTCGCCAAGGAGGGCGCCACCTTCGTCTTCGGACCCCTGGCGACCCCCGCCGGCGCCGCCGTCACGAACGCCCAGGGCGCCACGGTGGGCAGCATCGGGATGATCTTCGCCTTCGTCGTGCTGCCCACCATCATCTTCGTGGCCAGCATCTTCGCCGTCCTCTACTACGTGGGAGCCATGCAGTGGGTGGTGGGGGCCTTCTCCCGCGCCATCAGCCGCTTCCTCAAGGTCTCCGGCGCCGAGAGCCTCTCCGTCTCCGCCAGCATCCTCATGGGCCAGACCGAGGCCCCCCTCACCATCCGCCCCTTCCTGGCGCGCCTGACCCGCTCCGAACTGATGGTGGTCATGACCGCGGGCATGGCCCACGTGTCGGGCTCCATCATGGTGGCCTACGTGCAGGTGGCCCACGTGGACGTGGTGCACCTCCTCACCGCCGTCATCATGACCGCCCCCGGCGCCATCATGGTGGCCAAGATGCTCGTGCCCGAGACCGGCGTGCCCGAGACCGGCGGCGAGGTGGCCGTGGACATCCCCAACACCGACGCCAACATCCTGGACGCCGCGGCCCGGGGCGCCTCCGAGGGCCTGCACCTGGCCATCAACGTGGCCGGCATGCTCATCGCCTTCATCGCCATCATCGCCATGCTCAACGGCCTCATCCACGCCGTGCACGACAAGGCCAGCCTCCAGGCCATCCTGGGCTGGATCTTCCGGCCCTTCGCCTTCGTCATGGGCGTGCCCTGGAAGGAGGCCGGGGTCGTCGGCAGCCTCCTGGGCGAGCGCATGGTGGTGAACGAGTTCGTGGCCTTCATCCACCTGGGCGGCCTGCCCCAGCTGAGCGAGAAGGCCCGCCTGGTGAGCACCTTCGCCCTCTGCGGCTTCGCCAACTTCTCCTCCATCGCCATCCAGGTGGGGGGCATCGGCGCCCTCGTCCCCGAGCGCCGGGGCGACCTGGCCCGCCTGGGCCTGAAGGCCATGATCGCCGGCACCCTGGCCAACTTCATGTCCGCCTGCATTGCCGGGATCCTCAGCTGAAGCGGCGCCCGGAAGCCGGGGTCACCCGGCTTCCATCCCGGGCATCCCCGTCCATCCCCTTCATCCCCGGCAATAAGCAAAGGCAGGGGTGGGTCGGCGCATCAGGTATCCGACTGCGCGGACCCATCCCTGCCCTGGCTTTTGCCGGGGATGAAGGGGATGGACGGGGATGCCTGGGATGAAGGGGGCATGGGCTCCTGGATGGAACCGGGACCCCTTCCGGTCATTCGTACCGTTGCCGGATCCTGGCTTTCCATGGAATGGCCGAACCAGCGCGAGACAAGGCATGGGCGGGATCATCCCGCTCCCCTTCCGCCGAGCACCTGTTTCTGCGGCCAGAGGCGTCAAGGGGCGTCCCGGGAACCTCCGGACTCCGTCATGCACATCGGTCTCCGGGATGCGCATGGAGCCAGGGATTTCAAGGGAGGGATCGCATGGGAACCTGGTTCACCCTGGGGTTCCTCCTGCTCTACGCGCTTTGGCAGCCACGCCGGTTCTGCCCAGCCTGTCTTCACGTGTTTCCGAGATTTCGGGTGCCCAGAACATGGTCGGAGCTGACCCGGGGTGGATGGACCTGCCCGAACTGCTCCCGCCAGGTGACGAGCGGAGGAATGCTCCGGACTCCGTCCTCACCTTCCCAAAAACTCCGGAGCCCAAGGAGACACAAACCATGAACCTACAGCTTCCCCATCCCCGGCTTGGCCACCGTGATCTGGCCCGGATCACGGGCGGCATGACCCCAAGCCAGCAATTCATGAGGCCAGACTTCAGCATCAACGCCAAGGCCCTGGGAAGCTCCATGGTCGTGGGGGCCGTGGGCGGCGGCTTCTTGGCCGCCGCTGCAGGCACGCCCACCATACCTGTCGGAGCCCTGGGAGGAGGGCTGGTGGGAGGCATGGGCTACTGCGCCGGGCAGATCCTCAACCCGCCGATGGTCCCCGTCCAGTTCGCTCCGCCAACGGTGACGTATTGCCAGGGAGGGCCGAGCACGGATGGGGTAGGACGGGCGACCTTCATCCCGTACCGGACCTACGGCTGGCGATAGCTGGCCTCGTCACGAGTGGAACGGGGGGCCCAGGGGCCCCCCGTTCGTCCTGGCACATGCCCGTTTCAGCCTCAGTGCGCCCCGGCGTGGGCGGCGGGGAGGATGGAGCGGGTCCCCGGCACGCAGGTCTTGTGGGTCAGGTGGTACTCGAACTCGTCCCGGAACTTGGCGATCATGCTCTCCACCGGGCCGCAGGCGGCGTCGCCCAGGGGGCAGAGGGTGCGCATGTTGATGCGGGGCGGCAGGCTCGCCAGCAGGTCCAGGTCGCCGGGGCGGCCCTGGCCGTGCTCCATGCGGTGGAGGATCATCTCCATCCAGTTGCAGCCTTCCCGGCAGGGGGTGCACTGGCCGCAGCTCTCGTGGGCGTAGAACTTCACCAGGCGCAGGCAGGCCTGCACCATGCAGGTGCGCTCGTCCATGACGATGAGGCCGCCGGAGCCGGCCATGGAGCCCCGCGCCCTCACGGTGTCGAAGTCCAGGGGGCAGTCGAAGTCCTTCTCCGTGAAGATGGGGGCGCTGCTGCCGCCGGGGATGACGCCCTTGATCTTCGCGCCGGTGGAGGATCCCCCGGCCAGGTCGTTCATCAGGAACTCCAGGGGCAGGCCCAGGGGCAGCTCGTAGAGGCCGGGGCGCTTCACGTGGCCGGAGACGCCGTAGATCCGGGTGCCCGTGTTGCCGGGGGTGCCCAGCTTGGCGTACTCGTTGCCGCCCATGCGCAGGATGGGGGCGACGGCGGCCAGGGTCTCCACGTTGTTGACGGTGGTGGGCTGGCCGAAGGCGCCCACGGAGGCCGGGAAGGGCGGCTTCACGCGGGGTTCGCCGCGCCGGCCCTCGAGGCTGTTGAGCAGGGCGGTCTCCTCGCCGCAGATGTAGGCGCCGGCGCCCCGGTAGGTGAGGATGTCGAAGTCCCAGCCCGTGCCCAGGATGTCCTTGCCCAGGTAGCCGGCGTCCCTCGCCTCCTGGATGGCGGCCTCGAGCTTGTCGATGAGCCAGGCGAACTCGCCGCGCAGGTAGATGAAGCCCGTCCGGCACTGCATGGCCCAGCCGCCGATGATCATGCCCTCGATGAGCTGGTGGGGGTTGTACTCCAGGATCGCCCGGTCCTTGAAGGTGCCCGGCTCGCCCTCGTCGCCGTTGCACACCAGGTAGCGGGTGAACTTCTTCTCGGGGGTGTCCTTGGGCATGAAGCTCCACTTCAGCCCGGCCCTGAAGCCCGCGCCGCCGCGGCCCCGGATATCGGAGGCCTTCACCTCGGCGATGACGGCGGAAGGCTCCATCTTCAGGGCCTTCCTCATGCCCTCGTAGCCCTCCCAGCGCTCCTGGTAGGTCTTGAGGTGCCAGTTGTGCAGGTCGCCGGCGCCCCGGAGCATCAGGTTGGGGAACCTGTCGGAACCGAAGCCGGGGAAGGTGTAGCTCTGGTGGTCGGGCTTGGTGCGGATCGCGGCCATGGTCACTCCCCCCACGCGGCGGTCTCGCCGCGCCTGCAGGCGTCGATGATGGCCTCCAGCTTCGCCTCGTCCACGAACTCGTCGAAGACGCCGTGGTTGACCTGGATGCAGGGGCCGCTGCCGCAGGAGGCGAGGCACTCCACCTCCTCCACGCTCCACATGCCGTCGGCGGTGGGGCCCTCCCCGACCCTGGCGCCGGTCTTCTCCACCACCTTCTGGAGGAGCTCGGCCGCGCCGTTCAGGGCGCAGCTCAGGTTGGTGCAGACCTCGAAGTGGTACCGGCCCACGGGGCTCTTGCGGAACATGGTGTAGAAGGTGGCCACCCCGAAGACGTGGCCCTCGGGCACGTCCAGGGCCGCGGCGACCTCCTTCATGGCCCCCAGGCTGAGGAAGCCGAACTCCCGCTGGGCGATGTAGAGGGCCGGCAGAGTACCGGCCAGGCGGTCCGGGAACTTCGCGGCGATCTCCTTGATCTTCGCGATGGACTCGGGGCTCAGCTTCTCGCGCTTGGCCTTGGGCAGCCGCTCGCCGGGGGCGAGGGGCACGGGGCTGGTTTCGGGGGGCAGGGGATGGTTCATAGGCTGGGCTCGTCCGTGGGAAAGGCCTGGAAATCCGATTCTAACCTGGATTCCCGCCCCTCCGGACACAGGAAAGCCCCCCGGGAAGGGGGGCTTCGCGCCGGGCCGATGGCCTCAGAGGGCCTTGTGGGCCCCGTCGCAGAAGGGCTTGGCGCCGGAGTGCTTGCAGTTGCACAGGGCCACCTGGCGGGTCTCCTCCACCTCGAAGCGGGTGGGGCCCAGGCCGGAGCCCTTGTGGGCCCCGTCGCAGAAGGGCTGCTTGGCGGAGAGCCCGCAGGCGCACCACCAGTAGGTGCCGGGCTCGAGGGTCATCACCTCGGGCTTGCGATCGTGGATCCTGGGTTCGCTCATGGCTTCCTCCCCGGGTTTCAGTTGGTCTTGCCGGCCTCGATATTGAGCGAGATCTCCACCTCGTCGCCCAGGGGACCGATCATACCGCTCATGCCGTAATCCGAGCGCTTGATGGTGAGGGCGCCTTCAAAGCCGGCCACCACGGAGCCGGGCTTCATGCCCGCCATGGTGCCCAGGTTGGTGACGGGGATGACGATGGTGCGGGTGACCCCGTGGAGGGTGAAGGCCCCGGTCACCTCCAGCTTGCCCTTGGCGACCTCCTTCACGGCCGTGCTCTTGAAGGTGATGGTGGGGAACTTGGCCGTGTCGAAGAAGTCGGGGGACTTCAGGTGCTTCTCCCGGGCCTCGTTGCCCGTGTTGATGGAGGCGGCGTCGATGGTGACGGCCACGCTGGACTTGGTGATGTCCTTGGTGTTGACGTCGATGGTCCCCTCGAACTTGGCGAAGTTGCCGGTGGTGCGGGCGATCAGGTGGCGGATCTTGAAGCCGACGGTGGAGTGGACGGCGTCGATCTTGTAGGTGTCCACATCCCCGGCGAAGGCGGGGGCCACCATCATCAGGACGGCGGCGGGGATCAGGAGGCGGCGGGAAAGGTTCATGGTGTTCTCCGGAAAAGGTGTTGTAACATCTATTACCAATTTAGTCGGGTTCGGGAGGAACGCAACATGTTTTTGAAGAAATCCGGAAATGCCCCTGGAGGCCCCCCTGTGGAATCCCCCCGCCACCCCCTAGACTGGGAGGCGCCCTGCGGCGAAGGACCCTCCCCGACCATGAAGCTGCGTGAAGAACTCCTCATCGGAAAGCCCCTGGAACCAGGGCAGGAACTCCTGCTCTCCATCCTCCTGGCCCGGGAATTCGCCACCCGCATCACCGACGAGCGCCTCTTCAAGCCCGCGGGGATCACGGACCAGCAGTTCAACGTCCTGCGCATCCTCCGGGGCGGGCCCGAGGAGGGCTACCTCATCCGGGAGATCCGCCGGCGCATCATCTCCCGCAGCGCGGACGTGCCCAGGCTCGTGGACCGCATGATGAAGGCCGGCCTCGTGCGCCGCCGGGAGGATCCCAACGACCGCCGGGGCTGCCTCGTGCAGCTGACCCCCGAGGGCCGGGACCTGGAGGCCAGGCTCGCGCCCCTGCACACCGCGGTCTGCGCGGAGGTGGACGCCGTCCTCACCCCGGCCGAGAACGAGGCGCTCGTGGATCTGCTGCAGAAGCTCCGGGAGGGGATCCAGGAGCGCCTGGGCCCCGGCGAGGGATGCGGGGCCGAGGCCCGGGACTGAGGGCGGGCCTCAGGGCCGGCCCTTGCCCTTGGTGCCGGGCCGGAGCCCGGGCTTGGCGGCGGGACGGCCTCCGGGCTTGGAGCCGGCGCGGCCTTCAGGCCTGGAACCGGGGCGCCCTTCCGGCTTGCCCGCGGGGCGGGCGGTCCTGGGGCCGGGGCGGTCCCCGGTGCGGGGAGGGCCATCCTGGGTCCGGGCGGGCCGGGACCCGGGCCTGGGGGCCTGGGCCTTGAAGGGGGGCCGCCGCTCGGAATCCCGGCCCTTGGGGCCATCGGCGGCGCCGTGGGGCCGTTCATCATGGCGGGAGGGCGGGTCCTCGGTGAAGCGGGCGGCGCGCCGCACGCGCTCCAGCTTGCGGTCCTTGGTGATCTTGGGCTTGTAGATGGCCTCCTCCCCCTTGATGCCGGCCTCGGCGCGCTCGACCCGGCGGGCGTTGCGCAGGGCCTTGAGGGCCCGCTCCAGATCCGCGGGCATGGGGGCGGTGACGGTGACGCCCTCCCCGGTGACGGGGTGGCGGAAGCCCAGCAGTTCGGCATGGAGGGCCTGGCGGTCGATGAGGGGGCTCCGGGTCCCGTACACCTGGTCGCCCAGGAGGGGGAAGCCGCGCTCGGCGAACTGGACGCGGATCTGGTTGCGCCGGCCCGTCTCCAGCTTGACCTCCACGACCGTATGCCCGGGCAGGCGCTCCAGGACCCGGTAGTGGGTCACGGCCACCTTGGCGCCCTTGATGTCGTGCTTGGCCTTGCTTTTCTCCGGAACGACGGCCATGCGCAGGGACTTGCGCTCCACGAGGCGGTCGGAGAGGGTGCCCGCGTTTTCCGGAAGCTCGCCCACGAGGATGGCCTTGTAGATGCGGTGGAGGTGGTGCTCGTCGAAGATGCGCTTGAGGCCGTTGAGGGCCTCGGGGGTCTTGGCGAAGACGAGGACGCCGGAGGTGAAGCGGTCCAGGCGGTGGGCGATGAAGAGGTGGAAGCGCTTGAAGCCCCGGCGCCGGTACAGATCCGTGAGGGCTTCGGCCAGGCAGGGATCGTTGTGGTTCTCGGCGGGGACCGTGAGCAGGCCCGCGGGCTTGTCCACGAAGATCAGGTGCTTGTCCTCGGAAAGGATGGTGAAGGCCTCCCCGGCGGACTTGCTGGGCCGGGGCAGCTGGGCGTAGACCATCTCGGGATCGAAGACCACCTCCAGGCGGTCCTCGGGCTTCAGGCGCAGGCCGTGGCCGCGCGCCTCCTCCCCGTTGACCTTGACGCAGCCGGCGTCGATGAGCCCCTTGGCCTGCCGGTGGCTGACCTCGAGCTTGCGGTGGATCTCGGCGGCGAGGGCGGAGCCTTCCGGCGCCCCCGTCCAGGAATCGGTCTTTCGGGCCATGGCCACCTCCGTCGCCCGGCGTCCATTGAAACGCTGGGCCTCCTTCATAGGAGACCATCAAAAGCCAGATTTCCCAAGGAGAAAGGGATCTACCAAAGCCCCAGCACGGCCAGGGCGGCCCCCAGGAGCCCGCAGGCGGTGGCGGTCCAGCCCAGGTTCTTCAGCATGCGGGGCTCCGGGGGGCGGGACCACACGGAGATGGCCGCCACCGCCATGGGCACCAGGGAAGCGCCGGCCGCCCGGTTCATGCCCGGCCGGGAAAGGGCCAGGGCGATGCCGGCCAGGGCCAGGCCCAGGAGGACGGCCAGGAAGCGGGGCCAGTTGGCGGAACGCTTCAGGGCCACCAGGTGCAGGTGCACCACGGCCGTGGCCTCCGTGAACATGGCGGCCAGCGCGAAGGCCAGGATGGTGGCCTTGTGGGCGCCGGCCCCGCCCAGGAGGGCCACCGCGTAGGCGGCGGCGGAAAAGGTCCAGGCGGCCAGCAATTCCCCGGCGGCCGTGCGCTCCAGCTTGAACAGGAAGAGGGCGAAGAGGGCGGCGCCCAGGATGGCGGCGGGCAGGATGCCCGCGAAGTGGGCGGCGGGGGCCCCGGCCCAGGCCCCACCGGCGGCCAGGAGGATGAGGGAGCCCAGGATGAGCAGGCGGAGGGCGGCCCGGACCCGGTTGGCGTCCCGGGGGGTGCCCCCCCGCCGGCCCAGGATGACGAGGACCGGTTCGCTGGCGAGGAAGAGCAGGAGGGTGAGGAGGGCCTGGCTGATGCCCCGGAACCCGTGGCCGAGGACGGCGCCGGCGAGGAGGGCGATGCCCAGCTGGGCGTAGGCGCCGTGCTCCCGGGGCCAGAGGGACGAAGCGGGAGTCGCCATGGTCATGTCTCCAGGAGGGTGCTGAGCCGGGCCTCCCAGGCCCGGCGGAGGTCCTCCAGCCGGAGTCCCTTCCCCTTGCCGGGGGCGGCCTGCAGGAGGCCCTGGGCCGAGGGGTGGGGGAGGGCGTGGAGGTCGAAGGGGACATCGGGAGCGAGGCGGGAGAGGACCCATTCGGCCCGCTTCCCCATGGCCACCACCCGCAGCCGGCCCCGGCACCGGGCCGCGGCGGCGCCCAGCTCCTCCCGGAGCCGGGTGAGGTTGGCGGGGTCCAGCAGTTCCCGGTCCGTGGGGGCCCGGAAGGTCTGGCCGTCCCGGGTGGGGCACCAGGGCAGGGCGTTGCTGAGGGCGGCGCCGGAAAGCTCGGGCCTCAGCCCCAGTTCCCGGAACCGGGCCCCGTCCCAGGCATCGTAGGCGCCGGCGGGGACCCGGGCCAGGCCCGCGGCCTCCAGGGCCCGGTACAGGGAGCCCCCGGCCCGGTCACCCCAGAAGGGGATCCCGCTCTGGTCCGCGCCCCGGGGGCCCGGGGCCTCCCCGAAGAGCATCACCTTCACCTCCCCCCCGGAGGGGAAGAGGGGGGCGACCCGGGTTTGAAGAATTCGCGCCATGGCATCAGATTGCCAGATGCCTATCTTGTTGGATGCGACTTTGAAGTGCCGGAGGCGAGAAATGAATTCGGCCCCAACCTGTGACGCCAGCCTGAAAAGGGCCGTCGAACCACCCACTTGTCTTTCCGCGACGGGCAAAGTGGGGTGGAAGGAGCCTTCCTGCCCCCCCCGGCTCTGCCGGAGCGATCTGGAGGATCCCAGCCGTTGGCATGACCGGCTTGTTGAATGGTTAATGGCACAGCGCTGAGGGCTGGATCGGGGAAACGGAAGGCCGCCCGGTTGGGCGGTCTTCTTTTCCATGCCCTTCCATCAGATGGAGAAGTACCTGGCCTGGGGGTGCCAGGCCACCAGGGCTGACGTGGAATATTCAGGGTCCATCTGGGCCTGGTCGGAGATGTGGACCCCGATGGACCCGCCGTCCAGGAGGTCCAGCAGGATGCGGTTCCCCTCCAGGTCCGGACAGGCCGGGTAGCCGAAGGAGTACCGGGATCCCTGGTAGCCCTGGCTGAAGATCTGGCGGAGGGTGGGGGCGTCCTTGCCGTGGATCCCCAGCTCCCGGCGGATGCGGGCGTGGAGGAACTCGGCGAAGGCCTCCGTCAGTTCGGTGGCGAGGCCGTGGAAGAGGAAGTAGTCCATGTACTTGTCATCCCGGTACAGGGCCTGGGCGAGGTCCGCCGCCTTCTGGCCCAGGGTGACCAGCTGGAGGGGCAGGATGTCGAACTGTCCGCTGGCCTCGGGATGGAAGAAGTCGGCGATGGAAAGACGGCGGCCCGTCTCCTGGCGGGGCAGGGGGAGGACGGCGGCCACGGCGGAGCGGTCGGGCCGGTAGACGAGGAGCTCGTCGCCCCGGGCCTGGACGGGCAGGTACCCGTACCGGGCCCTGGGGACCAGGAGGTCCTCCGCCAGGATCCGGGCCTTCCAGGCCGCCAGGAGGGGTTCGGCCTTCTCCGACAGCACCGCGTCGAAGGCCTCGTCCGAGAGCCGGCCCTGGGTGAAGGACCAGCGGTTCCGGATGACGGTGAAGGTGTCCAGGAACCCGAAGACGTCCTCCAGGGAGGCCTGGACCTCCCGCACGCCCAGGAAGGGGGGCTCGGGCGTCTCCAGGCCCCGCCGCACCCAGGAGCTCTGGCCCTCGGGGGTGAGGGGGACGGCGGCCCCGGCCCGGCTGATGACGGTGATGGCGGAGGCGCCGGGCCGGGACGCCAGGGAGGCCGGGTCGCCGCCCTCCTTCCGGATGCCCGTGATGCGGTCCATGTGGCGCAGCCCCTCGAAGGCGTCCTCGGCGTAGAGCACGGGCCCGGGGTACACGGCCTGGCACTGCTCCTCCACGTAGTCCCGCGTCAGGGCGGCCCCGCCCAGGATCACCGGGATGTCCAGGCCCTTCTCCGCCATGCAGTTCAGGTCGTCCCGCATGACGGCGGTGGACTTGACCAGGAGGCCCGAAAGGCCGATGGCGTCGGCCCCGTGCTTTTCCAGGGCGGCCAGCACCGCCTCCACGGGCTGCTTGATGCCCAGGTTCACCACCTCGTAGCCGTTGTTGGAGAGGATGATGTCCACCAGGTTCTTGCCGATGTCGTGCACGTCCCCCTTCACCGTGGCCAGGATGATGCGGCCGCGGGTGGTGGCGCTCTCCTTGGGGATGTGGGGCTCGATGCGCTTCACGGCGGCCTTCATGGCCTCGGCGCTCTCCAGCACGAAGGGCAGCTGCATCTCGCCGGCGCCGAAGCGCTCGCCCACGACCCGCATGCCTTCCAGGAGGATGCCGTTGATGATCTCCAGGGGGGGGATGGTGGCCAGGGCCTCGTCCACGTCGGCCAGGATCTGGCGCTTGGCGCCCTGGATGATGTCCCGGCGGAGCCGCTCGGCCACGGGCAGGTCCGGGTCCGTGGCGGCGGCCTCCTGCCGGGGGGCGCCCCCGGCGAAGAGGGCCATGAGGGCCTTGAGGGGATCGTAGCCCTCCCGGCGCCGGTCGAAGATGAGGTCCTCCGCCGCCTCCCGCTGGCCGGCGGGGATGCCGGCCACGGGGATCACCTTGGCGGAGTTGAAGATGGCCAGGTCCAGGCCCGCCTTCACGGCATGGTAGAGCATGAGGGCGTTCAGCACGTGCCGGGCCGCGGGGGCCAGGCCGAAGCTCACGTTGCTCACCCCCAGCATGGTGAGCACGCCGGGGTGGGCGGCCTTGATGGCGGAAATGGCCTCCAGGGTCTCCAGGGCGGAGCGCCGGAAGCCCTCCTCCCCGCTGCCCAGGGTGAAGGTGAGGGGATCGATGATCAGGTCGGAGGGATCCAGGCCGTACTCGCCCACGGCCAGGTCCACCAGCCGCTTCGCCACGGCGGCCTTCTCGCCGGACGTCTTGGCCATCCCCCCCTCGTCGATGGTCAGGCCCACCACGGCCGCCCCGTAGGTGCGGCACAGGTCCAGCACCCGCCGGGCCCGGGCGTCCCCGTCCTCGAAGTTGATGGAGTTGACCACGCACTTGCCCGGGGCCGTGCGCAGGGCCCGCTCGATGACGGCCACCTCGGTGGAGTCGATCATCAGGGGCAGCGACACCTGGGTCACGGCCCGCTTCAGGAAGGCCTCCATGTCCGCGGCCTCGTCCCGGCCCACGTAGGCCACGCACACGTCCAGCATGTGGGCCCCCTCCCGCTGCTGGTCCTTGGCCACCTCCACCAGGGCGTCGTAGTCGTCCTGGGCCAGCAGGTCCCGGAACTTCCTGGAGCCGTTGGCGTTGGTGCGCTCGCCCACGATGAGGGGGCGGGGCTCCTGGCGCAGGGGGGTGCTCAGGTAGAGGCTGGAGACGGAACGGTCCAGGACGGGCGTCCGGTGGGTGATGCCGGACGATCCCAGGGCCCCGGCCAGGGCCCGGATGTGGTCGGGGGTGGTGCCGCAGCAGCCCCCGACGATATTGAGGTTGAAGGCCTTGGCCAGGCCCGCGACCTTGGCGGCGAAGGCCTCGGGCTCCAGGGGGTAGACGAGGGCCCCGTCCCGGTTCACGGGCAGGCCCGCGTTGGGCAGGCAGCTGATGCGGCAGGGGGAGGTCTCGGCCAGGGCCGCCAGGGGCGCCCGCATCTCGTCCGGGCCCGTGCCGCAGTTGAGCCCCAGCACGTCGATGCCCAGGGCCTCAAGGGTGGTGATGACGGACTGGATCTCGGTGCCCAGAAGCAGGGTGCCCGTCGTCTCCACCGTGGCCTGCACCCACAGGGGGCGCATCAGCGCCAGCGCGGCCATGGCCTCCCGGGCGGCGCGAACCGCCAGCTTCATCTGGCCCAGGTCCTGGCTCGTCTCGATGAGGACGGCGTCCACCCCCCCCTTCAGGAGGCCCCGCATCTGGGCCAGGTAGCTGGCGTACAGCTCCTCGTACCCGATGTGGCCCAGGGTCAGGAGCTTGGTGCCGGGCCCCACGGATCCGATCACGTAGCGGCGCCGGTCGTACGAGGCCGCCACCTCCCGGGCCAGCCGGGCCGCGGTCTCGTTCAGCTCCTCGGCCCGGTCCGGGATGCCGAATTCCCCCAGCACCACCCGGTTCGCGCCGAAGGTGTTGGTCTCCACCGCGTCGGCGCCCGCGTCCAGGTAGGCCGCGTGGATGTCCCGGATCCATTCCGGCCTTCGCTCGTTGAGCAGCTCCATGCACCCTTCCAGGGCCGGGCCCCCGAAGTCGTCCACGGTGGGCCTGCGGGCCATGATCTGGGTGCCCATGCCCCCGTCCAGGAGGAGGGTGCGTTCCAGGAGGAGGGCGGAAAGCGAGGTCACAGGTCGGCTCCCAGGTATTCGATCTCCACGTCCCCCTGGACCGTGAACTGGCAGGCCAGCCTCTGGTCGGGGGGGGCCTCCAGGCCCCGGAGGTAGTCCCGCTCCTCCCGGCCGGGGGCCGAGCAGTGTTCCAGGCCCCGGAGCACCCGCACCCGGCAGGTGCCGCAGGACCCGGTCCGGCACCCGAAGGTCAGGTCGGCCCCGGCGGCGTCCGCCACCGCCTGCAGGGGGGTCCCCGCGGGGCACTCGGCCAGGAGGTCCTCGGGCAGGAAGCGCACCTTCACCCGCTCACCCACGGCCCACCCCCGCTTCCAGCAGCGAGTCCAGCATCCCCACCTGCCCCAGGGGGGCCGAGAGCTGGAGGCCGCGGACCGAGGGACGCACCTTCCCGATGATCTCCAGGGCGATGTCCAGGCCCTCCTTGAGCTGGTCCTCGGCGCTCTGCCACCGGGCCATGCGCTTCAGGAGCTCATTCGGGAGGGTCACCCCCGGCACCTCGTTGGCCATGAACTCGGCGTTGCGCAGGCTCTTGAGGGGCCAGATGCCGGCGATGACGGGGATCCCAAGGGGCTCGGCGAACTCCAGGAACCTGAACAGGGCGTCGGCGTCGAAGACGGGCTGGGTGATGGCCCACTCCGCCCCCGCCTCCACCTTGTAGCGGAAGCGGGACTTCTCCCGCTCCGGGTCCACGGCCACGGGGTTGGCGCCCACCCCGACGCTGAACCGGGTGGGCACCCCGATGCGGCTGCCGCCCAGGTCCAGGCCCGAGTTGAGCTGGCGCAGGATGTTGGTGAGGCCGATGGCGTCCACGTCGAAGACGGCGGTGGCGGTGGGGTAGGGGCCCAGCTTGGGGGGATCCCCGGTGATCGCCAGCACGTTCTGGACGCCGAGGGCGGCCGCCCCCAGCAGGTCGCTCTGGATGCCCAGGAGGTTCCGGTCCCGGCAGGCGAAGTGCATGAGGGCCTCGATGCCCACCCGCTCCTGGATGATGACCGCCGTGGCCAGGGCCGACATGCGGGCCATGGCCCGGGGCCCGTCGGGCACGTTGATGGTGTCCACCCCCCGCGCCTTGCAGAAGGCGGCGTTCTCCACCAGCTTGTCGGCGCTGATCCCCTTGGGGGGCACCAGTTCCACGGAGACCACGAAGCCGCCGTCGGCCAGCTTCCGGCTGAAGGCGCTGCGCTCCGCCCGGGGCACCGCGAAGGAGGGGGTCTCCGAAGGGGGCTTCTCCGTCGCCCCCTCCACGAAGGCGCGCTCCTGGCGCAGGGCCCCCTGCATGGCCCGGGAGTGGGCGGGGGTGGTGCCGGCGCAGCCCCCCACGGCCCGGGCCCCCAGCTGGAAGGCCTGGCGCGCGAACTCGCCCAGGTACTCGGGACTGGCCATGTAGAGGGTGCGCCCGTCCACCATGCGGGGGAGGCCGGCGCTGGGCTGGAGGATGAGGGGACAGCTGGTGACGGTGCGGAACCGCTTGAGGAGGTCCAGCAGGGGGGCCGGGCCCGTGCCCCCGTTCACCCCGACGAGGTCGGCGCCCCATTCGGCCAGCTTGGCCACGTACCACTCGGGCTCCGTGCCGTACAGGGTCTGCCCCTCGTCGTTGGGGGTCATCTGGGCCGCCACGGGCAGGTCGCAGATGGACTTGATGGCCAGGATGGCCTGGTGGATCTCGTTGAGGTCGGCGAAGCTCTCCAGCACGAAGAGGTCCACCCCGCCCTCGATGAGGGCCCGGGCCTGCTCCGCGAAGTAGCCCCTGGCCTCCTCGAAGCTGGTGGGCCCCCAGGGCTCGATGCGCACCCCCAGGGGACCGATGCAGCCCGCGACCCAGCCTTCCCCCTCCGCGTCCAGGGCCCTCCGGGCCAGGGCCGCCCCGGCCACGTTGATCTCGTGGAGGCGCTCCGCCAGGCCGTAGCCCTGGAGCTTGACCCGGTTGGCGGCCCAGGTGTTGGTGGTGAGCACCTGGGCTCCGGCGGCGCGGAATTCGCCGTGGATGGCCTCCACCAGCTCGGGCGAGGCCAGGTTGGCCTCGTCGAAGGAGCGGTTGATGTACACGCCCCGCTCATAGAGGACGGTGGGGGTCGACCCGTCGAAGAGGAAGCACTGGCCGGACCGGAGGGCGTCGAGGAAGGAGGCGGGCATGGGGCTCGGGGGTCGGAGGGTGGGGGAAGCATGCGCCCGGCTGGCCGGGAGCGTCAAGGAAATCAGCCGCAGAGGACCGTGCCGCCGTTCACGTTGAGGATCTCGCCGTGGATGGCTCCGGCCAGGTCGCCCAGCAGGAAGGCGATGGGGCCGGCCAGGTCCTCGGGGACGGGAATCCGTCCCAGGGGGAAGGCGGCCAGGATGCGCTCCCGCCGGGCGGCGTCCGAGCGCAGGGCCCCGGCGGACATGTCCGTGTCCACCCAGCCCGGGGCCACGCAGTTGACCCGGATGCCCTGGGGGCCCAGCTCCGAGGCGAGGCTCTTGGTGAGGGAGATGACGGCCCCCTTGCTGGCCGCGTAGGCCCCGTACCCGGCCTCCCCCCGCTGGCCCGCGGTGCTGGCCAGGAGGACGATGGCCCCGCCCCCGGCCCGGCGCAGGGCCGGGATCACCTCCGCGTTCCACCGGAAGAGGCCGGTGACGTTCGTTTCCAGAATGGAGAGCAGGTTCGTCTCATCCAGGGCGTCCGCGGGGGTGGGTAGCCAGACGCCGGCGTTGCCCACGAAGCCGTCCAGGCCCCCCCAGGCCTCCTCCACGGCGGCCACGGCCGCGGCCGCGTCCTCCCGGGAGCGCTGGTCGGCCCGCAGGGCCAGCACGGTGCGCCCCCGGCCCTCCACGTCCGCCACGAGGGCCTCGGCGGCGTCGGAACGGAGGCGGTACGTGAAGGCCACCTTGGCCCCCAGTTCCGCCAGGAGCCGCACGGTGGCGGCGCCGATGCCCCGGCTGCCGCCGGTGAGGAGGATGCGCTTGTTCTCGAGGCCGCGGATCATGGGCAGACTCCCTGGGCGTGTTCGATGCAGTGGGCGTGGAGGCGGGGGATGAGGTCCTGCAGCCGCGCCTCCGGCACCAGGAAGGCCAGGGAGACGCCGGTGTCCCCCGCAAGGATGGCGGCGACGGGCTCCGCCGCAAGGGGACCCAGGAGGCTGAGGGCCCGGCCAGGCGCCGCCCGCAGACCCTCGCCCACCAGGGCCACCACCGCCCAGCCCCGGCTCACATCCAGGCCGGAGGCGGCCAGGTCCGCAAGCACGGCCTCCGAATCCGCCGTTTCACCCCGGGCCACCAGGAGGCCGCCGTCGGGGGTGGCCAGCAGGCCGTACAGGGAGGCGCCCGCCTCCAGCAGGCGGGTGGAGGCCTGGAACAGCTGCTCCGCGTCCGCCGTGGGGGGCACCCGCAGGCAGGAGACCCCTTCCTTGTAGGCCACCGAGGTGATCTCTCCGGGCCTCCGGGCGGGTGCTTCCGGGAGAATGACCGTCCTGCCGGCCTGGGGACGGTGGGTATTGGCCACCACCAGCCGAAAGCCGGCCCGCCTGACGGGCGCCAGGGCGTCCGCGTGGAGCACCTTGGCCCCGAAGGCCGAGAGGGCGGCCGCCTCCGGCAGGGTCATGACGGGGATGGGCCGGGCCAGGGCCACCAGGCTGGGATCGGCGCTCAGCACCCCGTCCACGTCCGTCCATATCTGTACCTCGGCGGCGCCCAGGGCCTCCCCCAGCAGGGCGGCGCTCGTGTCCGAGCCCCCCCGGCCCAGGGTGGTGGTGGCCCCGTCCGGCCCCAGGCCCAGGAAGCCCTGGGTCACCCAGACGGCCCCGGGGGCCAGGGCGGACCGCCAGTCTTGGGCGGCCTGGGCGATGGCCTCCAGATCGGGGCGGGCCCGGCCGTGCCGGCCGTCGGTCTTGATCACCTCCCGCACATCCCGGAAGGCGGCGTCCAGTCCCTCCTGGACGAGGAGGGCGGCCATGAGGCGGGCCGACAGGGTCTCTCCCACGGCCAGGGCCGTATCCCGGCTCCGGGGGGAGGCCTCCCACAGGAGGCCCATGCCCTGGAGCAGATCGCCCAGGGACTGGAGAAGGGGTTCCCAGTGGGGGCGCACCGCCCCCTCCAGGCCCAGGGCCCGGGCCGCCTCCCAGTGGCGGGCCTCCAGGGCGGCCCGGCCCGCGGAGGCGGCGGCCAGGTCCCCCCGGGCCGAGGCGGCGATGGCCTTGAGGATCAGATCCGTCGTGCCGGAGAGGGCGGAGACGACGACCACCCCCCCCGAGGGGAGCTCCTCCCGGATGATGCGGGCCGCCAGGAGCTGGGCCGGGGTGGACCCCACGCTGGTTCCGCCGAACTTGAGCACCTTCATGCCACCACCTCCTTGAGCCAGGCGACGACGGGGTCCCACTCGATGAGGAACGCGTCATGCCCGTGGGGGCTGTCCACCCAGCGGACGCAGCCCAGGCGCCCGGCGGCGCGGGCGGCCTCCACGAGTTCTTCCAGGCAGGCGCGGGAGAAGAGGTGATCCGGGTTCAGCCCCAGCACGTGGAGGGGACCCCCCAGGCCGGCCAGGGCCTCCCGGAGGCCGCCCCGGCCCCGGCCCACGTCGTGCTGGTCCATGGCCTCCAGCATGGCCAGGTAGGCCGACCGGGTGAACCGGTCGGCCAGGGCCTTGCCGTGGAAGGCCAGCCAGGCCTGGAGGCTGGCCGCGTCCTGGAAGCGCCCCGCCAGGCCCGCCGGGCTCCGGAAGGTGAGCATGCCGGCCCGGCGCGCCAGGGCGATGGCCTCCGCGTCCCCCAGGGTGGGACTGGCCAGGATGGCCCGCTGCGCCTCGTTGGTGCCCCAGAGCCAGGCTTCCGCCCGGGCCCCGCAGCCGATGACGGCGGTGCGGCCGAAGCGCCCCGGTTCCGCCAGGGCCAGTTCCAGGCCCACCATGCCGCCCAGGGAGGCCCCCAGGAGCACATCGAACCGCAGGTCCTCCGCCCGGAGCCACTCCGCCAGCACCTCCGCCTGGAAGCGGGTGGTGTAGCCCCCTTCCGGCCGGGCCACCTGGGTGCCGTAGCAGCTGCCGGCCAGATTGGGGGTGTACACCGTCGCCACCTCCGGACCCAGGGGGGCCCCCGGGCGGAAGATGGGGGCCCACCAGCCCTTCACCCCGGGGGCGTCGGCCGCGTCAGGCCCCCCCGTGAGGGCGTGGAGGAGGAGCACCCGCAGGGGGCCCTCCCCGTGGATCCGGTAGGCGGTGCGGCGATCCTCCGCCGCCTGGAAGAAACGCCTCACGCCTCCACCCCCGCCAGGGCCTGGGCCAGGTCGGCCTTCAGGTCCTCCACGTTCTCCAGGCCCACCGAGAGGCGGATGAGATCGTCCGTGACGCCGTTGGCGGCCCGCTCCTGGGGGCTCAGCTGCTGGTGGGTGGTGGTGGCCGGGTGGATGATGAGGCTCTTGGCGTCGCCCACGTTGGCCAGGCGGCTGAAGAGATCCACCCGGTCGATGACCCGGCGCCCGGCCTCCAGGCCCCCCTTCACCCCGAAGGTGAGGATGCCGCCGAAGCCGGCCCCCTCCCGGAAGTAGCGCCGGGCCAACGCGTGGCTGGGGTGGGAGGGCAGTCCGGGGTAGTTGACCCAGGCCACCTTGGGGTGGGCCTCCAGCCACTGCGCCAGGGCCAGGGCGTTGGCCCCGTGGCGGTCCACGCGCAGGGGCAGGGTCTCGATGCCCAGGAGGAGGAGGAAGGCGTTGAAGGGCGACAGCGCCGGGCCGAAGTCGCGCAGGCCCTCCAGCCTCGCCTTGGCGGCGAAGGCGGCGGGGCCCGCCACCTGGGTGAGGATCGCGCCGTGGTACGAGGGGTTGGGGGAGGTGAACTCGGGGAACTTGCCCGAGGTCCAGTCGAAGGTGCCCCCGTCCACGAGGATGCCGCCCAGGCTGGTGCCGTGGCCCCCCAGGAACTTGGTGGCGCTGTGGATGACGATGTGGGCCCCGTGCTTCAGGGGCTGGCAGACCCAGGGGGAGGCCAGGGTGTTGTCCACGATGAGGGGGATCCCCGCCTCCCGGGCGATTTCCGCGATGGCCTCGAAATGGGGCACGTCCAGCTTGGGGTTGCCAAGGGCCTCCACGTAGAGGGCCTTGGTCTCGGGGCGGATCGCGGCGCGGAAGGCCTGGGCGTCGCCGCTGTCCACGAAGGTGGCCCCGATGCCCAGGCGCCGGAAGCTCTGGCTGAAGAGGGTGTGGGTGCCCCCGTAGAGGTTGGTGCCGGCCACCAGGTGGTCCCCGGCCTTGGCCAGGGTGGTCACCGCCAGGGTGATGGCGGCCTGGCCCGAGGCCGTGGCCACCGCGGCCACGCCCCCCTCCAGCTGGGCGACCCGCTTCTCCAGCACGTCCACGGTGGGGTTGCCGATGCGGGTGTAGATGTTGCCGGCCTCCTCCAGGGCGAAGAGGCGCGCCCCGTGGTCGGTGGAATCGAAGACATAGCTCGTCGTCTGGTAGATGGGGACGGCCCGGCTCCGGGTCTCCCGGTCGGGGGCGTGGCCCCCGTGGAGGGCGAGGGTTTCGAACTGGTGGATGGTTTCGCTCACGGTGTCTCCGGGCAGAGATCCCCCCTCCCCGGGAGGGGGGGTGTCGGGTTCCGTCCTTGTCTCCCCTGGGGGGGGCCTCCGGACGGATTCGAGGGAGCGCTTGGGTTCCTCGCGAGCTTCAGACGACGAAAAAGGGGGCCCGATGATTCGGGCCCCCTTTTCCGTCTGATTCGGCAGTCACATCAGTTCGGTATCTATCCGGCTCCGACTTCCGTCGGCTCCGGCAGGAATTGGCACCTTGCTCGTCGCAGGTTGCCAAGGTTTCACAGGGCCCGTCCCTCCACCTTTCTGGATAGCTCACTATGGAACTGGCAAAGAACTCAGAGCCCCCATGATGGGCGATGGCCGGCCGGGAGTCAAGCGTCATCCGCCCCGATTCAGGTAGGCTCATGGGATGCTCTCCTCGCTCCGCATCCAGAACCTCGCCCTGGTGGAAGACCTCTCCGTGGAATTCCAGGCCGGGTTCACCGCCCTCACCGGCGAGACCGGGGCCGGCAAGTCCCTCCTGGTGGACGCTCTCTCCCTGCTGGTGGGGGCCCGGGGCGACGGCGACCTGGTGCGCACGGGCTGTGCCCGCGCCCTGGCCGAGGCCGTGGTGGACGGCGCCTTCGAGGCCTGGGGGGCCTTCCTGGCCGAGCGGGGCCTGCCCGAGGAGCAGCCCGTGGTGCTGCGCCGGGAAGTGGGGGCCAACGGCCGGAGCCGGGCCTGGATCAACGGCGGCGCCTGCAGCCTCGCCGACCTGAGGGAGGCCGGCCGGATCTGGATGCGCCTCACGAGCCAGCACGACCACCAGTCCCTCCTCGCCGAGGACCGGCACCTGGGCCTCCTGGACGAGGTGCTGGGCATCCGGGCCGATCTCTCCGCCGAAGCCGCCGAGGTGCGGGAGGCCCAGGGCCGCCTCGCGGCCCGCAGGCGCAGCGAGGCCCAGAAGGGGGAGCGCCTGGAGTGGCTGACGGAGCAGATCGCCGATCTGGAGAAGCTGGCCCCCAGGCCCGGCGAATGGGCCCGCCTCCGGGAGGAGCGGGAGCCCCTGCGCCACGCCGTCCACCTGGAATCGGCCTTCCGCGAGGGGGCCGAGGCCCTGCGGGAGGCCGTCCGGAACGTGGAGGAGGGGCACCGGGCCCAGGCCCGGGCCGCCGCCATCCTCCCCGCCGCCCAGGCCGGGGTGGACCGGCTGCGCAGCGCCCTCCTGGAACTGGAGGACCTGCAGGCCCTGGCCCAGGACGAAGCCGTGCGCTGGTCCCGGGAAGGGGTTGACCGCATCGAGGCCCTGGAGACCCGCCTGGCCCAGTTCGAGAAGCTGGCCCGGCGCCACCGCTGCGAGCCCGAGGAACTGGCCTCCCGCCTGGAGGCCTTCCGGCGTGAGCAGGGGGAACTGGAGGACGGCGGCTCCTCCCTGAAGGAACTGGAGGGGGCCCTGGCCGCCGCCTGCGCCGCCTACGCCGCGGCCGCCGAGGCCCTCCACGCCCGCAGGGCGGGACTCGTCCCCGCCCTGGAGAAGGAGGTCCACCGCCGCCTCGGGGGCCTGGGCATGGGGGGATGCCGCATCCAGGTCCGCCTCGCCGTGGCCGAGGAGGCCTCCAGCCCCGTCCTGCGGGCCGGGGTCCCCGTGCGCTGCGCCCCCCAGGGCTTCTCCGCCGTGGCCATCTGGATCGAGCCCAACGTGGGCGAGGGCTTCCGCCCCCTGGCCAAGGTGGCCTCCGGGGGCGAGCTGAGCCGCATCATGCTGGCCCTCCAGGGAGCCGGCATGGCCCTGGGGGAGGGGAGCCGGGACCCCCTCGTCCTGGTCCTGGACGAAGTGGACGCCGGCATCGGCGGGGAGACCGCCCTGGCCGTGGGGGCCGCGGTGCGGGAACTGGGGCGGCGCCACCAGGTCCTGGCCGTCACCCACCTGGCCCAGGTCGCCGCCCGGGCCGGACACCACGGCCAACTGCGGAAGGAGGTCCTGGACGGACGCACCCGCAGCTCCCTGGCCTGGATGGCCGGAGAGGGGCGCCTCCGGGAACTGGCCCGGCTCCTGTCCGGCCACCCCGACCGTCCCGAGGCCCTGGCCCACGCCCGGGTCCTCCTGGAGGGGGCGGCGGCCGAACCCCTCCTGCCCGAGTCGGTGGCACCCGCCGCACGGAAAACCAAGCGAGCTCACGCCTGAGGTCGCTATAAGTGCGACATTTTCCGTAAAAGTTTCAATATCACTGCGGGCTATTTCTTCCCAGACGGCGGCTCGTCTGGCATCTTGGATCCACCAATCGAACCGAGGTTCCGCTGCCCATCCGGCCAGCCCCCCCTCCATCCATGCCCCGTATGGGCCAGGAGCAAGCATGAACAAGCGCCGCTGGAGTATCGCCCTGCTTTCCGCCATCGCCTGCGCCACCGTCGCCAGCGCCCAGACCAGCTCGACCACGGGCGCCGTGCGCGGCACGGTCACCTCCAAGGACGGGGGCCGCCTCGCCGGCGCTTCCGTCACCATCCGGAACGTGGCCACCAATCTGACCCGCACCCAGGTGACGGCCGCCAACGGCGAGTACATCTTCCCCCTGGTGCCCCTGGGCACCTACGAGATCGTCGTGTCGGCCCCCGGCATGCGCACCCTCAAGGACACCTCCACCCGGGTGGGCCTGGGCGCCACCTCCCTGGCCAACTTCTCCCTCGACCGCGCCGAGGCCGGCGCGACCGTCGCCGTCGTGGCCGCCTCCGCGGCCCTGGATTCCCAGCAGGTGACCACCACCGTGGCCATCAACAGCAAGATGGTGGAATCGGTGCCCCTCGCGGCCCGCGACTTCACCTCCCTGGCCCGCCTCACCCCCGGCGCCACCACCGCCGCCGACCAGAACCGCCTCTCGGTGGAGGGCGGCCGCGGCATCTTCAACAACCTCACCATCGACGGCGCCAGCTACAACTCCAACTTCTTCGGCGAGCAGCGCGGCTCCACCCGCATCCCCTTCGCCTTCGGCATCGACACCATCAAGGAACTGCAGATCATCACCGACGCCTACGACGCCCAGTACGGCAACGCGGCCGGCGGCGTGATCAACGCCGTGTCCAAGACGGGCTCCAACGAGTTCACCGGCAGCCTGCTGGTCCAGATGCGTCCCAAGTCCCTGGTGGCCCGCATCAAGCCGGCCCCCGCGGCCACCGCCCTCCAGAACAGCGAGAAGAGCCGCACCAAGGACTTCGAGCAGCTGGACTGGAACTTCAACTTCGGCGGCCCCATCGTGAAGGACAAGCTGTTCTTCTTCGCCGGCCTCGAGGTCTTCCACTACACCGAGAAGTTCACGCCCAGCTTCGGCCTCGACAGCTCCAACAACTCCCAGGCCAACCTCAACACCTTCCTGGGCAAGTTCGGCAACATCCAGGTGTCCAACGACGGCCGCACCCTGGCCCAGGACAGCGGGTACCAGTACACCAACGACAAGCGCAACACCGTCGCCTTCGCCCGCCTCGACTACAACCTCAACGACAGCCACCGCTTCACCCTCCGCGTGAACGTCCAGAACTGGAACTCGGAGAACGGCACCACCGACTTCACCAGCTCCTCCGCCCCCATCACCGGCCAGACCCAGCAGGGCCTGGAGAAGGACAACGGCCTCTCCTGGGTGGCCGAGTGGAACGCCATCCTCTCCCCCAAGATGGTGAACGAGGCCCGCCTCCAGATCGCCACCGAGCGCCGGCCCCGCTACGCCAACTCCAACGTCTCCCCCGAGATCTCCATCACCAACGGCTTCAACGCCGGCCAGAACAACTTCCTCCCCAACGGCCTGGACGAGTTCAGCAAGCAGCTCATCGACAACGTCACCTACACGGACGGCGACTGGACCCTCAAGGGCGGCATCGACTTCCAGTGGTTCAGCTTCGCCAACACCTTCTACCGCTACAACATGGGCGCCTTCTCCTTCGGCAACTACGCGGTGGCCAACCGATGGGCCACGGGCACCCTGACCTCCACCGACAGCTTCACCTACCGCCAGGCCCTCAGCAACTACGGCGGCACCATCTCCTACGACTCCTCCCTGTACGCCGCCTACCTGCAGGGCGCCTACTCCGGCCTCCTCAACCGCCGCCTGACCCTGTCCTTCGGCATGCGGTTCACTTCCGAGAACCAGCCCGACAACCCCCGTCCCAACGCCCAGTTGGCCGGCCTTGATCAGGCCAACAGCGCCCGGGCCCTGGATCCCCGCTTCGGCTTCACCTATGACCTGACGGGCAAGGGCAAGACCATGCTGCGCGGCGGCGCGGGCTTCTTCTCCAGCCCCAATCCCAGCCTCACGGTGTCCAACACCATGAACAGCAATGGGAACACCACCTCCACCTACACCCTGGCGGCCTCCAACGCCACGGTGCGCACCGCGGCCAACAGCGGCGTCCTCTCCTACAACGCCCTGGTCACCAACGGCGGCACCCGCCTTTCGGCCCTCAGCGCGGCCAACCTCACCCTCCTGGGCTCCGCCAGCAAGGACGGCCAGGTCTGGGATCCCGAGAACAAGCTGCCCCGGGCCAAGCGCGCCAGCCTGGGCATCGAGCACGAACTGGAGAACGGCCTCGTCCTGGGGGTCCGCGCCAGCTACGCCGAGTTCGAGAACCTCCAGTACTTCGTGAACATCAACCTCCGCCAGAAGCTCGCCGACGGCACCCCCGATCCCAACGGCTACTGGCGCGACGGCTACCCCACCAAGAACAACGCCTTCGCCAGCTCGGGCCGGCCCGGCATGGCCTACGTGCGGGGGCGGCTGCTGGACTTCAGCGGCTTCGGCAACATCTGGCTCTCCGAGAACCAGGGCACGGGCCGCTACAAGGCCATCTCCATCACCGCCAGCAAGACCAGCGACACCGGCTACGGCTTCCAGAGCAGCGTCACCTTCGCCAGCTCCCGGGACAACAACTCCAACGAGCGCGTCACCGCCAGCGCCTCCGCCAACTCCACCGTCAACAACCCCGCCGATCCCCACAGCAACTACGGGCCCAGCGACAACGACGTGAAGTTCCGCGCCGTCTTCGCCGGCTACTTCCCCGTGATCTGGGGCATCAAGGGCGCCGCCATCGCCACCGTCACCACCGGCCAGCCCTACACCGGCTACGCCACCTCCGATCTCAACGGCGACACCTCCACCAGCAACGACTACGCCGTGGGCTCCGGCGGCCGCAACGCCTACCGCCAGCCCGCCGTCAAGACCTTCGACCTGCGCTTCACCCGCGCCTTCCCCTTCGGGAACCGCCTGAGCCTCGAGCTCCAGGCCGATCTCTTCAACGTCTTCAACTGGGCCAACTGGACCACCAGCAACACCCAGTTCGCCAACGCCAACTTCGGCACCCTGAACGTCCAGGACCGCAACACCCGCGAAGTCCAGCTGGGCGCCCGCTTCAAGTTCTAGGGCGATCCACCCCCGACAGCCGCCCGCCTTGCGGGCGGCTGTCTCGCGTACGGGCCCGAAAGGGAACGGGATGGCCAAGAAACTTTACAGATTGACAAGGCAAAGCTGGATTTGCTTGTCGGTGCCCCGGTGTTTCTCCGGGCTGGATGCATGATCCTAAAGCGAGCCAAATCAAGCAATAGTCATGAAGGCCCCCGCCCGGGGTGTTGCCGGCCAGCCGGCAGGTGCCCATTTGGGACTTCCATCACAGCAGCCCTTCAAATCGGATCGGGGCGGTCTTGATAGCATCGTTCCACCCCAAGACCCCCCTGATAAACGGAGGAACCATGAGCTACAAGATCGCTTGGCTGCCTGGAGACGGCGTGGGCGTGGAAGTGATGGAGGCGACCCGCATCTGCCTGGACGCCCTCAAGTTCGACGCCACCTACACCCACGGGGACATCGGCTGGGAATTCTGGTGCAAGGAGGGCGAGGCCTTCCCCCAGCGCACCATCGACCTCCTGCACGCCTCCGACGCCGCCATGTTCGGCGCCATCACCTCCAAGCCCGCCAAGGACGCCGAGCTCGAGCTCGTCCCCGAGCTGCAGGGCAAGGGTCTCGTCTACCGCAGCCCCATCGTGCGCATGCGGCAGATGTTCGACCTCTACACCTGCCTGCGCCCCTGCAAGGCCTATCCGGGCAACCCCCTCAACTTCAAGGAGGGCATCGACCTGGTGGTCTTCCGCGAGAACACCGAGGACCTCTACGCCGGCGTCGAGTTCAGCCCCGTGCCCGAGGCCGTCTCCACGGCCCTCAAGAACGCCTCCAAGCCCTTCGCCCACTTCGCCGCCAACGGCCCCGACGACTACGCCATCACCTGCAAGATCAACACCCGCAAGGGCTGCGAACGCATCATCCGCGCCGCCTTCGAGTACGCCAAGAAGTTCGGCTATCCCAAGGTCACCTGCATCCACAAGGCCAACGTGGTCCGCGCCACCGAGGGCATGTTCCTGGAGACCGCCAAGCGCGTCGCCAAGGACTACCCCGGCATCTCCCTGGACGACGCCAACGTCGACGCCATCTGCATGTGGCTGCTGAAGAACCCCATGAGCTACGGCGTCATGGTGGCCACCAACCTCTTCGGCGACATCATCAGCGACCTCAGCGCCCAGCTCGTGGGCGGCCTGGGCTTCGGCTGCTCCGGCAACATCGGCGAGAAGCTGGCCGTGTTCGAGCCCAGCCACGGCTCGGCCCCCAAGTACGCTGGCCAGTACAAGGTCAACCCCATCGCCACCATCCTGGCCGCCAAGCTCATGCTGGACTGGCTGGGCGAGACCGAGATGGGCCGCAAGCTCGAGGCCGCCACCGCCTCCGTCATCGCCGAGGGCAAGGTCCGCACCTACGACATGGGCGGTTCCTCCACCACCCTGGAGATGGGCGAAGCCATCGCCAGGGCGCTGTAGCCATGGCCGGGATCGTCCTCCACGAAGTGGGGCCCCGCGACGGGCTCCAGGTCGAGCGGCAGGTGGTGCCCACCGAGGTCAAGGAGCGCTGGATCCGCGCGCTCCTGGCCTCCGGCCTGGACATCGTCCAGGTGGGCTCCTTCGTCCACCCGGAGAAGGTCCCCCAGATGGCCGACACCGACGAGCTGTTCCGGCGCCTCTCCCAGGCGCCGGGACCCCGCGCCCTCCTTTCGGGCCTGGTCCTGAACGAGAAGGGCCTGGAGCGGGGCATGGGCGTCGGCGTGGAGCTCTTCTGCATGGGCGTCTCCGCCTCCGACACGCACTCCCGCAAGAACACGGGCATGGGCAGCCTGGAGGCCCAGCAGCGCATCATCGCCATGGGCCGCGCGGCCCAGGAGGCGGGCAAGAAGGTCCAGGTGAGCGTTCAGAGCGCCTTCGGCTGCGGCTTCGAAGGCCGCATCGACCGGGACCGGGTGCTGGACATCGTCCGCGCCTACGTGGACGCCGGGCTCCTGAACGTGAGCCTCGCCGACACCGCCGGCCACGCCCACCCCGACCAGGTGAAGGCCCTCTTCGGGGCCATCCTGGCCCTGGGTCCTGTCCAGCCCACCGCGCACTTCCACGACACCTACGGCCTGGGCATGGCCAACGTCTACGCCGCCATGGACGCCGGGGTGACCACCTTCGAGACCAGCTTCGCCGGCCTCGGGGGCTGCCCCTTCACCAAGGTGGCCGCGGGCAACGTGGCCACCGAGGACCTCGTCCACGGCCTCCGCCGCACCGGGCGGCGCACCGACATCGACCTCCCCGCCCTCGTCGACATCGCCAAGGACGTGGCCGCCTTCTTCGGCCGCGACATGACGGGCCGCGTCCACCGCGCCGGCCCCCTAGGATATTGAGATGACCAAACAGCGCATGCTCGAGGGCGTCAAGGTCCTCGACCTCACCAACGTCCTTTCCGGCCCCTTCGCCACCCTGCACCTGGCCCTCCTGGGGGCCGACGTCATCAAGGTGGAGAACCCCAAGGACGGCGACCTCGCCCGCAAGCTGGGCATCGTCCCCGCCTACAACAAGGCCCTGATGGGCACCAGCTTCCTGGCCCAGAACGCCAACAAGCGCTCCGTCACCCTCAACACCAAGAGCCCCGAGGGCAAGGAGATCTTCAAGGAACTGGTGAAGGAGGCCGACGTCCTGGTGGAGAACTTCCGCCCCGGCGTCATGGACCGCCTGGGCCTGGGCTACGAGGTCCTCAAGGCCATCAACCCCAAGCTCATCTACTGCGCCATCTCCGGCTTCGGCCAGACCGGCCCCGACGCCTTCAAGCCCGCATACGACCAGATCATCCAGGGCCTGTCGGGCGAGATGGCCGTCAACGGCGACGAGCGCCTGAATCCCCTGCGCACCGGCTTCCCCGTGTGCGACACGGTGGGCGGCCTCAACGCGGCCTTCGCCCTGATGGCCGCCCTCTACCACCGGGAGCGCACCGGCCAGGGCCAGTTCATCGACATCGCGCTGCTGGACTCCATCATGCCCCTCATGGGGTGGGTGGCCGCCAACCTCCTCATCGGCGGCCAGGATCCCGTCGTCATGGGCAACGACAATTTCACCGCCGCCCCCTCCGGGACCTTCCGCACGAAGGACGGCCACATCAACATCGCCGCCAACAAGCAGGAGCAGTGGGAGGCCGTCTGCGACGTGCTGGGCGTCCCCGAGCTCAAGGCGGACCCCCGGTTCCAGGAACGGGACACCCGCAAGAAGAACCGCAAGGAGCTCACCCCCCTGCTGGAGGCGAAGCTCCAGGAGGACGTCACCGCCGTGTGGGTGGAGAAGCTGAACGCCAAGGACGTGCCCAGCGGCGACATCCTCTCCCTCAAGGACGCCCTGCGCCAGGAGCAGGTGCGGCACCGCGGCGTCCTGCAGAAGACCGAGGTGGAGGGCATCGGCGAGATCGAGGTCTTCGGCCTCACCGCCCTCTTCGACCAGTGCACGGGGGACGTGGCCGCGCCGCCCCCCACCCTCGGCCAGCACAACGCGGAGATCTACGGAAGGCTCGGGCTCGACGAGGCGCGGCGCGCCGAACTCAAGGCCAAGGGCGTCATCTGATATGACCGAGGGGGGACCGCGCGGTCGCTTCGCGCCCTCTCCGTCCCCCCTCGGACTCCCCCGCACGATGCCCGGGGAGACCCGGGCACCGCGCCTGAACCCACAAGGAGGACACCATGGGAATGACGGTAGTTGAGAAGATCCTCGCCCGGGCGGCGGGACGCGAGACGGTCAAGGCCGGCGACGTGCTGGAACCGAAGGTCGACCTGGCCATGTCCCACGAGAACGCCGCGCTGGTCATCAACCAGTTCGAGGCCATCCACGAGGGCACCGGCATCGAGGCGAAGCCCTGGGACCCGTCCCGCATCGCCATCATCTTCGACCACCGGGTGCCGGCCGAGAGCCCCAAGACCGCCACCAACCAGAAGAAGATCCGCGGCTTCGTCGAGAAGCACGGCATCGCCAAGTTCCACGACATCCGCGGCGACGTGGGCGGCATCTGCCACCAGATCCTCCCCGAGTACGGCTACGTGCGCCCGGGCTTCGTCGTCGTGGGCACCGACAGCCATACCACCAGCCACGGGGCCCTGGGCGCCTTCTCCTTCGGCGTCGGCGCCACCGAGATGGCCTCCGCCTGGACCCTGGGCTACGCCGTGAACATCGAGGTGCCGCCCACCATCAAGGTGGTCGTCTCCGGCGAGTTCCCCCCCATGGTCGGCCCCAAGGACCTGATCCTCCACCTCATCGGCGTGCTCACGGCCCAGGGCGCCAACTTCCGCGTGCTGGAGTACCACGGCGAGACCATCCGGAAGATGACCACCTCGGGGCGCCTGGCGGTGTGCAACATGAGCGTCGAGGCCGGCGCCACCAGCGGCATCGTGCCCGCCGACGCCGAGACCATGCGCTACCTGCGCGAGGAGGCCGGCGTCACCGACGCCATCACCCCCGTCACCCCCGACCCCGACGCCGTGTACGAGCGGGTGGTGGAGATCGATGTCTCCGCCCTGGCGCCCCAGATCGCCTGCCCTCACACCGTGGACAACGTCAAGCCCATCATGGAGGTGGCCGGCAAGCGCATCCACCAGATCGTCATCGGCAGCTGCACCAACGGCCGCCTGGACGACTTGGCCATCGCCGCCGAGATCCTGAAGGGCAAGAAGGTGGCCGAGGGCACCCGCATGCTGGTCTTCCCCGCCTCCGGCAAGATCTTCGGCCAGGCCCTGGACCGCGGCTACATCCACGAATTCATGCGGGCCGGCGCGGTCGTCATGAACTCCGGATGCGGCCCCTGCCTGGGCGTCCATGAAGGCGCCCTGGGCGACGACGAGGTGGCCCTCTCCACCACGAACCGCAACTTCAAGGGCCGCATGGGCAACCCCAAGTCCGAGGTCTACCTCTGCAGCCCGGCGGTGGCCGCCGCCTCGGCCATCACCGGCGTCATCACCGATCCCCGCAAGGCCTGAGGAGGGAAACATGTCCAAAGTGATCATCAAGCTCGAAGCCGACATCTCCACCGACGACATCTACCCCGGCCGCTACATGGCCACCGTGCTGCCCACGGAGACCCCGCAGTTCTGCTTCGCCAACCGCACGGACCTCAACGAGAAGCTCAAGTCCGGCGCCTTCCCCAAGGGCTCCGTCATCGTGGCCGACCACAACTTCGGCTGCGGCTCCTCCCGCGAGCAGGCCGCGAGCGCCCTCAAGGGCTACGACCTCACCATCGTGGCCCGCAGCATGAGCCGCATCTTCCTGCAGAACGCCATCAACCTGGGGCTCGACGTCATCCTCTGTCCCGAGGTGGAGGCCGAGGAGGGCCACGAGCTCTCCATCGAGCCCGGAAAGGTGACAAACGTCACCACCGGCAGGACCTTCGAAACGGTTAGGCTTCCAGAGGCGCGCCAGGCCATCATCGACGCCGGCGGCCTGATCCCCTACACGCGCAAGCGTCTGATGGAAACCGTCAAGTAGCAAGCAGATACAGGGAGGCATCCGTGTTCAGGACCTTCGATGAGGCAAGGAATTTCATCAGGGAAAACCAGTACCGGATGATCGACCTGAAGTTCAGCGACATGTGGGGGAACTGGCACCACGTCACGATCCCGGCGTCCCAGTTCACCGAGGAGATGATGCGCGACGGCGTCGGCTTCGACGGCTCCAGCGTGGGCCTGAAGTCGGTCAAGTCCGGCGACATGGTGCTCCTCCCCGACCTGGGCTCCGCCTTCGTGGACCCGTTCTGCCAGTTCCCCACGCTGAGCTTCATCTGCTCGGCCTTCGAGGCCGACACCAAGCGCCCCTTCGCCTTCGACCCCCGCAACATCGTCACCCGGGCCGAGGACTACCTGCGCTCCACCGGCATCGCCGACGGCAGCATCTGGGGCCCCGAGTACGAGTTCTACGTCTTCAACGACGTCTCCGTCGAGAACGACGTCAACGTGGCCGCCTACCGCCTCGACAGCGTCGAGGGCGCCTGGAACTCCCCCTCGGCCGGCCACGGGCACCTGATCCCCCTCCACGGCGGCTACCACGCCATCCCGCCCAAGGACGCCCTCGCGAACCTGCGCGCCGAGATGTGCATCGAGCTCGAGAACCTGGGCGTGCCCGTCAAGTACCACCACCACGAGGTGGGCGGGCCCGGACAGTGCGAGATCGAGACCCCCCTCTTCGACATCCTCAAGGCCGGCGACGCCACCCAGATCATCAAGTACGTGATCAAGAACGTGGCCCTGCGCAACAACCAGAGCGCCACCTTCATGCCCAAGCCCCTCTACGGCGAGGCCGGCAGCGGCATGCACTTCCACCAGATGCTGATGAAGGCCGGGAAGAACCTCTTCTACGACCCCAAGGGCTACGGCTGCCTCAGCCAGGAGGCCCTCTGGTACATCGGCGGCATCCTCAAGCACGGCCCGGCCCTCCTGGCCATCACCAACCCCAGCACCAACAGCTACCGCCGCCTCGTGCCCGGCTTCGAGGCCCCGGTGAACGCCTTCTTCTCCCTGGGCAACCGCAGCGCCGCCATCCGGGTCCCCAAGTACGCCGACCAGCCCGAGACGGCCCGGTTCGAGTTCCGTCCCCCCGACGCCACCTGCAACATCTACCTGGCCCTGGCCGCCCAGCTCATGGCGGGCATCGACGGCATCATCAACCGCATCGACCCCACGGCCAACGGCTTCGGCCCCTTCGACGCCAACATCTTCAGCTGGACCGAGGAGCAGCGGAAGGCCATCAAGCCCCTTCCCGCCAGCCTCAAGGAGGCCTGCGACGCCCTCCGCGAGGACCACGCCTTCCTCCTGGCCGGCGGCGTCTTCGACGAGGTCCAGATCCAGGACTGGATCAAGCACCTCATGGCCGACTTCAACGCCGTCAACAACCGCCCCACCCCCTACGAAGTGGCCCGGTACTACGACGTCTAGCCCCGGGCCCCGGCCCGCGACGCGCCCCGGCGGGCCGCTGGATGCGGCCGGCCGGGGCGCGTCGCCTTGGCCAGTGATCCTTGCGAAGGTATATATCGGATATATACCCTGCCCGGGAGGCGCCATGGACAGGGGCAGCATCTTCATGAACGGACGCTCCCAGGCGGTTCGGTTGCCCCAAGGCTGCAGGTTCGAGGCCGGGGTGAAATCGGTCTCGGTGCGCAGGGTTGGCCGGGCGGTGATTCTTGAGCCGATCAGCCCCCAAGGCTGGGACCCGGCCTACTGGGAGGCGCTGGAGGCCATGCCCCCCATGGTCGAGGAGGTCAAGGACGTGGATTTCCGCATCACCGGCATTGAAGCGGGTTGATGCTCTACCTCCTCGACACGAACTTCCTCGTCGAACTGCGCCGGCGGAATCCCCTGGTGATCGCCAGGCTCCGCCGGCACGATCCCGGGGCCCTGGCCTATTCGGTCGTCTCCCTTGGCGAAATCCAGCGAGGCGTCGTCCGGCATCCCCCGGAGACGGCCCGGGCCATGTGGCAGGCCTGGGCGCGGCTGCTGGAGGCCTTCGCCCAACTGGACTTCACCGCCTCCGCCGCCCTTGTCTGGGGAAGGCTGCTCCATGAAACCCGCAGGCGGCAGGTGGGGCCGAGGGACCTCCTCATCGCCGCCACCGCGCTCGTGGGGGGGATGACGGTGGTGACCCACAACACGCGGGAATTCACGCGGATAGGGGGGCTCGCCGTCGAGGATTGGCAGGCCTGACCCGGGACCCGGTGGGCCTCGCCATAAATCCAGAAAAGAATGGACATCAGGGCGGAAGCCTCCTTCCGGTCGGCCTCCGCTCCGAATCGCCCCTTGGTCCCTGGCCCTTTCCCGGCCATCCTGGATGTTCCGGTTTTGAACCTATCGGACGCCCGCGCCATATGGTCAGTGGGCATCCCTCCTGGAGAATTAGGTATGGCTTACGGTGCGAGGAAGAAGGCAATGGGCGCGTGCGGGGCCGCGGCCCTGGCGGCGGTCCTGGGCGGACCCCTCTCGGCGCAGACCTTCTGGACGCCGGCCTCCGACCCCGTGGGCATCGCCCGCTCCGGGGCCGGGGTCGCCTTCGGCCAGAGCCTGGAGGCGGGGGCCCTGAACCCGGCCCTCCTGGTGACCCTCCGGGACGACGCCTCGGCCTTCGTCTCCGCCGGCATGGAGTCCATGTCCTCCCAGGCCACCCTCCAGTCCAACCAGAACGTGCTCTACAGTTCCGACCGGAACCGGTTCCTGCCGGCCCTGGGCGCGGCCTGGAAGGTCAGCCCCCGCTTCTACGTGGGCCTGAAGATGGACAACCCCTTCATGCGCCACGCCCAGTTCGGCCAGGACTACACGGGCCGCTTCGAGGGCCAGGGGCTTGAGCTCGTGGCCAGGCGCGTCGCCTTCCAGGGCAGCTTCGCCTTCACCCCCGCCTTCTCCGTGGGCGTCGCCGTGGGCGTGGCCCGGGTGCAGTACTCCTTCGACAACGCGGTGCGCGTGCCGGTCCCCGCCAACCCCGCCCTCCCCGTCTCCGACGCCAATCCGGCCCAGGGGCTCCTGGAGGTGAACACCCTGCAGAAGGGCAACAAGACCATGCCCTCCTACGAGCTGGGCTTCCGGTGGGCCATCAACCCCCGCTGGACCGTGGCCGGCGCCTGGCAGGGCCCCATCAAGGGGACGCTGGGCCTCTCCGCCACCGTGGACGGCAGCCGGAGCAGGGTGACCTCCATCAGCGGCTTCGGCGATGGCGACGCCGTCGCCGTCGCCGCCGCGCCCGCGGTCCTGGCCGCCACCACCGCCGCCGCGGGCCAGGGGGACGTCACCCTCCCCGGGCGCGTCACCATCGGCGTGCGCCAGCGCCTGAACCAGATCTTCACCTGGGAGGCCGACCTGCGCTACGTGCAGGGCGCCTCCACCCGGATCCCCGGCTATTCCGTCGTCACCTCCCCCAGCGGGCCCGTCACCGGCTCCGGGATGCCCGGCGAATTCCACAGCGGCTTCGGCCTCAGCCTCGCGGGCGAGATGACCATCACCAAGACGCTCACGGGCCGCCTGGGCCTTTCCACCGACCCCGGCCTGCGCACGGACTCCACCGTGGAGCCCCTCCTGGGCGGAAGCCGCAACGCCGCGTTCTCGCTGGGCCTGGGCTGGAAGGTGCTGGGCGGCGAGGTGAACATCGGCTGGCAGATCCGCCAGAGCCAGGACCGCGACGTGAAGAACCTGGAAGGCCTCTGGGCCCTGGGCGGCTACAGCACCACCGGCACCATGACCCGCGTGGAGAGCATGGGCCACCTCTGGTCCATCGGGTTCAAGAAGGCCTTCTAGCATGCGGTTCCTCGGTCCCCACGCCTGCGAGGAGGCGCTGGAGCGCGGCGAGATCCAGACGCTCCGCATCGCGCCGACAGCCTGGGAGCGCTGCGCGCGCCTCCGGACCGCGGCCCGCGAGAAGGGCGTCGTCATCCACCGCGAGCCCATGGACAGCCTCGACCGGCGGGCCCAGGGCCAGCGTCACCAGGGCGTCCTGGGCGAGGGCGGCGACGTGGCCCTCTCCACCCTCGACGAGCTCGCCGCGCGGGTGCGCGAGAAGGGCCCCAGGGCCCTCGTCCTGGCCCTGGACGGCGTCACGGACCCCCACAACTTCGGCGCCATCCTGCGCTCCGCCGCGGGCGCCGGCGCCGACGGCGTCATCTTCCCCGAACGCCGCAGCGCCCAGGTCAACGAGACCGTGGTGCGGGCCAGCGCGGGCACCGCGGGCCGGGTGCCCCTGGTGCGGGTGGTGAACCTCTCCCGCGCCCTGGAGGAACTCAAGGAGGCCGGGGCCTGGGTCTACGGCTTGGCGGCCGGCCCGGGGAGCGTGGACTACCTGGAGGAATCCTTCGATCGGGCCACCGTCCTGGTCCTGGGATCCGAAGGGGAGGGTCTCCACCAGAAGATCCGGGAGCACTGCGACGGACTCCTGGCCATCCCCATGCCCGGGGGCATCGAAAGTCTCAATGTTTCCAGCGCCGCCGCCATCATGCTCTTCCGTGTGCTGGCCCGGAGACGGGATTGAGCGACGTGAATCTTTTTCCCTTGTATCCGCCCGAAGGGCGTGTTACCTTGGATGTTCCCTGTCAGGAAAGCTTTGCCTCACAGAGCACCGATGGGGTTGTTTGACAAACGCCTAGATGGCCGAGTGGTTAATGGCAGCAGACTGTAAATCTGCCGGGCTCCGCCCTACGGAGGTTCGAATCCTTCTCTAGGCACCAGTTCTTTCGCGGAAGACTGGTTGATCGCGGGAATAGCTCAGTTGGTAGAGCGTCAGCCTTCCAAGCTGAATGTCGCGGGTTCGAACCCCGTTTCCCGCTCCAGAAAAGTCCAAGCCCACATAGCTCAGGGGCAGAGCGCGTCCTTGGTAAGGACGAGGTCGGCGGTTCAATCCCGCCTGTGGGCTCCACTTTTCTGCCGCGCACCCATCCAACTGTTCAGTACCCCCATCCCCCTTCCACCTCCAGGAGGCACCTGTGGCCAAAGAGAAATTCGATCGCTCTAAGCCTCACGTCAACATCGGCACCATCGGTCACGTGGACCACGGCAAGACGACCCTGACGGCCGCCATCGCCACCCTGCTGTCCGTCACCCAGGGCGGCACGGCGAAGTCCTACGAGCAGATCGACTCCGCCCCTGAAGAGAAGGCCCGCGGGATCACGATCAACACCGCCCACGTCGAGTACCAGACCCCGAAGCGCCACTACGCGCACGTGGACTGCCCCGGCCACGCCGACTACATCAAGAACATGATCACCGGCGCGGCCCAGATGGACGGCGCCATCCTCGTGGTCGCCGCCACCGACGGCCCCATGCCCCAGACCCGCGAGCACATCCTGCTGGCCCGTCAGGTGGGCGTGCCCTACATCGTCGTCTTCATGAACAAGATCGACATCGCGGACGCCGAGCTGACCGACCTCGTGGAGATGGAGCTGCGCGAGCTGCTCTCCTCCTACGGCTTCCCCGGCGACGATATCCCCATCATCCGCGGCTCGGCGAAGCTGGCCATGGACAACGCCACCAACCCCGGCGCCCCCGAGTGCAAGTGCATCTACGACCTCATGGAGGCCGTGGACAACTACATTCCCGATCCCGCCCGCCCCGTTGACAAGCCCTTCATCATGCCCGTCGAGGACGTGTTCACGATCACCGGCCGCGGCACCGTGGTGACCGGCCGCATCGAAGCCGGCATCGTCAAGGTCGGCGAGGAAGTGGAGATCATCGGCCTGCGCGAGACCGTCAAGAAGGTCGTGACCGGCGTCGAGATGTTCAAGAAGTCCCTGGACCAGGGCCAGGCCGGTGACAACGCGGGCATCCTGCTCCGCGGCGTCGAGCGCAAGGACGTGGAGCGCGGCATGGTGCTGGCCAAGCCCGGCAGCATCACCCCCCACACCAAGTTCACCGCCGCCGTTTACGTCCTGGGCAAGGACGAGGGTGGCCGCCACACCCCCTTCTTCAACAAGTACCGCCCCCAGTTCTACTTCCGCACCACGGACGTGACTGGTTCCATCGAGCTGGAAGCCGGCCGCGAGATGGTCATGCCTGGTGACAACGTCACCCTGACCGTCGAGCTGATCGTTCCCATCGCCATGGAAAAGGGCCTCAAGTTCGCCATCCGTGAAGGCGGCCGCACCGTCGGCTCCGGCAGGGTTGACGAAGTCATCGCCTAAAGGATTCCGCCATGCGCGATATCGTTCAGTTGCTCTGCACCGAGTGCAAGCGCAAGAACTACACGACGACCAAGAACAAGCGCACCACCACGGGCAAGCTCGAGTTCAAGAAGCACTGCCGGGCCTGCGGGGGCCACAAGCTCCACCGCGAAGGCAAGTAGGTGATTCCCAGGGGACCCCGCCCATCGGGCGGGGTTCTCGCGCGGGCCGCCCTCGTGGCAACCCGCCGCCTTCCTTGCAAAGCCCATAGGGGAGTAGCTCAGCTGGTAGAGCAGCGGACTCCAAATCCGCAGGTCGCGGGTTCGAACCCTGTCTCCCCTGCCATTTCTGCTCGGCCCCAGCGACACCAAGCTGGGGCCTTTTCGTTCGAAGCCCTTTGAAAGCCGGGAGATCCCGTTGATTTCATCCATCAAGCATCAAGCCAAGGAGCTCATCAGCGAGCTCAAGCGCGTGGATTGGCCGGGCAAGCAGAAGGTGCTCAGCGCCACCTACTCGGTGGTCATCGTGTCGACGTTCGTCGGTCTGTTCCTCTGGGCCGCGGACAAGGCCATCTCCTGGGGGATGTCCTTCATCCTCCCCCACAACTAGCCAGGAGGGACCCATGACCGAACTTCTGGGAAGCCAGGTGGCCGCCGAGGCCACGGGCAATGAGCGGAAGATGGCCTGGTTCATCATCCACACCTACTCCGGCTACGAGGCCAAGGTGATGGAGAGCCTCCGCCAGCGCATCAAGATGGAAGAGCGTGACGAGCACTTCGGGGATATCCAGATCCCCGAGGAGACGTACGAGGAGATGAAGGTCGACGCCAAGACCGGCCGGAAGGAGCGCGTCCTCAAAAAGCGCAAGTCCTTCCCCGGCTACCTCCTCGTCCAGATCGCCGTCACCAAGAAGGGCGCCAACTACGAGATGGAGGATGCCGACTGGCACCTCGTCCGCAATACCCCCAAGGTCACCTCCTTCGTGGGCGCGAACAAGAAGCGCCCCACGCCTCTGACGGACGACGAGGTCCGGCAGATCATGAACCACACCGAGGAGACCCAGGAGAAGCCCAAGCCGAAATACCACTTTGAGAAGGGCGAAAAGGTCCGTATCATAGATGGCCCCTTCGCCAACTTCGAAGGGGACGTGGAGGAGATCCACGAGGAACGCTCCACCATCAAGGTGATGGTGACGGTGTTCGGTCGAAGCACCCCCGTGGAGCTCGATTTCATCCAGGTGGAGAAGCGCTAGCCGCGCCCTCCGCCCTTCAAGGCGACAGTCGCCGGCATGCGCCGGAATCCGTCGCGGGAGAACAAAGAAATGGCCAAGAAGATCACTGGTTACATCAAGCTGCAGCTGCCCGCCGGCGAGGCCACCCCGGCCCCGCCCGTCGGTCCCGCCCTGGGCCAGCACGGCGTCAACATCATGGAGTTCGTGAAGCAGTTCAACGCGAAGTCCGTGACCCAGGTGGAGAAGGGCACGATCCTGCCCGTCGTCATCACCGTCTACGGCGACCGCTCCTTCAGCTTCATCCTCAAGACCCCCCCCGCGGCCGTGCTCATCAAGAAGAAGCTCGGCCTGGACAAGGGCAGCGCGGTCCCCAACAAGACCAAGGTGGGCAAGATCACCATGGCCCAGCTGGAAGAGATCGCCAAGGTCAAGATGCCCGACCTCAACGCCGGCAGCCTCGAGGCCGCCGTGCGCTCCATCGCCGGCTCCGCCCGGTCCATGGGTGTCGAGGTCGTCAAGTAGCACCCTTTCACCACGGAAACCCGCATCGTGCGGGAATCCCGGCAACCGCGACCGTCATCGCGGAAGATCTTTAGAGCAGGAGTTACTATGGCAAAACCTGGAAAGAAGTACCAGGCTGCCGCCTCCAAGATCGAAGATCGCCCCTACGAGCTCTCCGAAGCCCTGAACGTCATCAAGGACCTGGCCTTCGCCAAGTTCGACGAGACGGTCGAGGTTCACATGAGGCTCGGCGTCGACCCCCGTCACGCGGACCAGATGGTTCGCGGCACCATTGTCCTGCCCCACGGCACGGGCAAGACCATGCGGGTGGCCGTCATCGCCACGGGCGAAAAGATCAAGGATGCGGAAGCGGCCGGTGCGGACATCGTGGGCGGGGATGATCTCGTCGAGCGCATCGCCGGCGGTTTCCTCGAGTTCGACGCCCTCGTGGCCACCCCGGACATGATGAAGGGCGTGGGTCGCCTGGGTAAGGTGCTGGGCCCCCGCGGCCTGATGCCCAACCCCAAGACGGGCACGGTCACCTTCGAGGTCGCCAAGGCGATCAAGGAGATCAAGGCCGGCAAGGTCGAGTACCGCGTCGACAAGACCGGCATCATCCATGCCGGCGTCGGCAAGATCTCGTTCGGGGTCGAGAAGCTGAAGGACAACGCCAAGGCCCTCATCGACGCCGTCGTCAAGGCCAAGCCGGCCGCGGCGAAGGGCAAGTACGTGAAGGCCATCCACATGGCCTCCACCATGGGCCCCAGCATCTCCATCGCCCCGATCGCGGAAAAGTAGGAGGAGCTGACCATGGAACGCGAACAGAAACGCACCGAAGTGGCCCAGCTCAAGGGGACCTTCTCCACGGCCAAGTCCGCCGTGGTCCTCGGGTTCAAGGGCCTCACCGTCGACAAGGACACGGCCTTCCGCAAGTCCGTCCGTGAGGGCAAGGGCCAGTACCGGGTGTCCAAGAACACCCTGCTGAGGATCGCCGTCAAGGAGTCGATGTTCGAAGGGCTCTCCGAGCACTTCAAGGGCGCCACCGCCGTGGCGACCACCGAGGGTGATGTCGTCGCCCTGGCCAAGGCCGTCAACAACTTCCTGAAGGACAACCCGGCCGCCAACCTCAAGGGCGCCATCCTGGACGGTCGTCCGGTGACCGCCGCCGAGTTCAAGGCGATCGCCGAGCTGCCCAGCCGCGAAGTCCTCATCGGCAAGCTGCTCTACCTCATGCAGTACCCCATCTCCGGTCTGGCGGTGGCCCTCGAGGCCATCCGCAAGCAGAAGGAAGAAGGCGCGGCCTAGGCCGGTCCTTGTCACCCCAACCCCGAACCCATTCATCGCATTAGAGAGGAGAACTACATGGCTCTCACCGCTGACATGCTGATCCAGGAAATCGAAACCATGACCGTCCTCGAGCTGGCCAACCTGGTCAAGGCCCTCGAGGAGCGCTTCGGCGTCTCCGCCGCCGCCGTGGCGGCCCCCGCCGCCGGTGGCGCCGCCGCCGCCGCGCCCGTCGAAGAGCAGACCGAGTTCAACGTCGAGCTGACCGAAGCCGGCGCGAACAAGCTCAACGTCATCAAGGCCGTGCGTGAGATCGTGGCCGGCCTGGGCCTGAAGGAGGCCAAGGACATGGTCGACGGCGCTCCCAAGGTCGTGAAGGAAGGCGCCACGAAGGAAGAGGCCGCCAAGATCAAGGAAAAGCTCGAGGCCGCCGGCGCCAAGGTCACCATCAAGTAAAAAACCGACCGACCGCGTCAAGTCCAAAGCGCGAGGTGTCTTCGTACACCTTGCGCTTTGTGGTTTGTGAAAAAGTGGTATGCTTATTCCTTGCCCCCGGACCCCGGTCCGGGGGATTTCCTCCTCGCCACCACAAAGGGCCCCGGTTGCACCTCGTTCCGTGTGCCATCACATCGCGATCCGCAGGGTCAGCATCCATCGGCGACGATGGTTGTCTGGCCCCGGCCGCGTATTCAGGGCCCCTGCCAGTGCGCCGCGTACGACCTCCCCACGCTTTCCCCGGAGGCCCCGCAAGGGCCCGCCGGGGCGTCTTCCGGAGTGAACCATGAGCGTTCAACAGAACATCTACCGCCAGCGGGTGCAGTTCTCGAAAATCCGCTCCCTGGTTCCCATCCCGAACCTGATCGATATCCAGAAGCGCAGCTACGACGAGTTCCTGCAGATGAACCTGCTCCATGGTGAGCGGGAGAGCCGCGGCCTCAAGGCCGTCTTCGAGTCCATGTTCCCCGTGCACAACGGCAAGAACACCGACGGCGCCGACGCGAGCCTCGAGGTCGAGTTCGTCGACTACACCGTCGGCCACTGGGCCTGCAAGTGCGGCAAGAACGAGGGCCTCGAGCACCTGCGCACCGCCTGCAAGAGCTGCGGCCACCACATCGTGACGGACCACCCCAAGGATCCCACGGTGGACTGCCCCAAGTGCGGCACCCGCAACAAGAACCAGGCGAAGATCTGCGACGTGTGCAGCGAGCCCGTGGGCCTGCACCAGAAGATGAGCATGGAGGAGTGCGTCGAGCGCGGCGCCACCATGGCCTCCCCACTCAAGATCCGCGTCCGCCTCAACCAGTTCGACAAGGACGAGAAGGGCAACCGCCGCTACAAGCAGAGCCAGGAGTCCGAGGTCTACTTCGGCGACCTCCCGACGATGACCGACCGCGGCACCTTCGTCATCAACGGCACCGAGCGCGTGATCGTGAGCCAGCTGCACCGCAGCCCCGGCGTCTTCTTCGCGATCTCCTCCGACAAGGCCCTCTACAGCGCCCAGGTGATCCCCTACCGCGGCAGCTGGATCGAGTTCGAGCTCGACACCAAGGGCCTCCTCTACGCCCGCATCGACCGCAAGCGCAAGTTCCTGGGCTCCACCTTCCTGCGCGCCCTGGGCCTCTTCGACGACCGGCTCGCCGACAACCAGTCGATGCTCTCCCACTTCTACACGCCCCAGCGGTTCAGCCTGAAGGGCGCCGCCGTCCTCCTCCAGCCCAGCGAGCTGCTCGTGGGCATGAAGGCCATCGAGGACATCAAGGACCCCAAGGGCAAGGAGCCCATCGTCCCCAAGGGCAAGACCATCAGCCGCCGCCTCCTTGACGCCATCGTCAAGGCCGGCGTCCAGCACGTCCCCGTGGAGCGCGGCATCCTGGACGGCGCCGTCCTCCTGGAGGACGTGGTCAACATGAACACCGGCGAGGTGCTGCTCGAGGCCAACGACGCCTTCGTGCAGACGCACCTCGAGATGTTCCTGGCCAACAACGTCTCCGACTTCACCGTCTGCTTCCCCGAGAACGATCCCACCGGCAAGGTCTTCACGGAGACCCTCTCCAAGGACCACACCGAGGACAGCGAGGAGGCCGCCAAGGAGCTCTTCAAGAAGATCCGGCCCGGCGAGCCCGCCACCCTGGAGTCCTCCAAGAAGCTCCTCTACTCCATGTTCTTCGATCCCCAGAAGTACGACCTGTCCAAGGTCGGCCGGCACAAGATGAACGCCAAGCTGGGGCTCACCACGGAGCTGGACGCCCGCACCCTGTCCGTCGAGGACTTCGTCGCCACCGTCCACTACCTGCTCCGCCTGAAGAAGTACGACACCACCCGCTCCGAGCGCGTGGACGAGGTCGCCCCCGTCCGCAAGGACGACATCGACCACCTGGGCAACCGCCGCGTCCGCAGCGTCGGCGAACTGCTGGAGAACTGCTTCCGCGTGGGCCTCGTCCGCGTGCAGCGCGCCATCAAGGAGAAGTTCTCCATGGCGCAGGACCCCAACAGCCCCCTGCAGCCCCACGACCTGATCAACTCGAAGCCCGTCATCGCGGCCATGAAGGAGTTCTTCGGCTCCAGCCAGCTCTCCCAGTTCATGGACCAGACCAACCCCCTGTCGGAGATCACCCACAAGCGGCGCCTCTCCGCCCTGGGCCCCGGCGGCCTCAGCCGTGACCGCGCCGGCTTCGAGGTGCGCGACGTGCACACCTCCCACTACGGCCGCATCTGCCCCATCGAGACGCCTGAAGGCCCGAACATCGGCCTCATCTCCAGCCTTTCCTGCTACGCCCGCATCAACGAGTTCGGCTTCATCGAGAGCCCCTACCTCAAGGTCGAGAACGGCCGCATCATCAACTACGCCAAGGTCACCTCCGTGGGCGACTCCAAGTTCGGCTACATGCAGGTCGTCCCCCTGGACGAGCTGGAGGCCGAGAACGCCGCCCTCGAAAAGGCCGGCAAGCGCCCCGCCAAGATCGAGATGCACGCCTGGTACCTCTCCGCGTGGGAGGAGGACGAGCACGTCATCGCCCAGGCCAACGTGGCCGTGGACAAGGACGGCAATATCCTGGACGAGTTCGTGGTCGCCCGTGTGGCCGACGAAACGAAGACGGTGGAGCGCGAGAAGATCACCCTCATGGATGTGAGCCCCAAGCAGCTCGTGTCCGTGGCCGCCAGCCTCATCCCCTTCCTCGAGAACGACGACGCCAACCGGGCCCTCATGGGCGCCAACATGCAGCGCCAGGCCGTGCCGCTGGTCCGCACCGAGGCCCCCATCGTGGGCACCGGCATGGAATACTACGCCGCCCGCGATTCCGGCGCCTGCGTCCTCTGCCGCCGTTCCGGCATCGTGGAGACGGTGGACGCCAACCGCATCGTGGTCCGGGTCGAGGATGATCCCGAGACCGAGGGCGAGGAGTCCGGCGTCGACATCTACACCCTGATCAAGTACGCCCGCTCCAACCAGAACACCTGCCTCAACCAGGTGCCCCTGGTGAAGAAGGGCGAGTACGTGGCCGCTGGCCAGATCCTGGCCGACGGTCCCTGCTGTGAGCACGGCGAGCTGGCCCTGGGCCGCAACCTCGTGGTCGCCTACATGCCCTGGCGCGGCTACAACTTCGAGGACGCCATCCTCATCAGCGAGCGCATCGTCAAGGAAGACCTCTACACCACGATCCACATCGAGGAGTTCGAGGTCCACGCGCGCGACACCAAGCTCGGTCCCGAAGAGATCACCCGCGACATCCCCCAGGTCCGCGAGGAGATGCTCAAGAACCTGGACGAGTCCGGCATCATCCGCATCGGCGCCACCGTCCGCCACGGCGACATCCTGGTGGGCAAGGTCACCCCCAAGGGCGAGACCATCCTGAGCCCCGAGGAGAAGCTGCTGCGCGCCATCTTCGGCGAGAAGGCCTCCGACGTGAAGGACGCCAGCCTCACGGTCGGCCCCGGCATCGAGGGCACGGTCGTGGACGTCAAGGTCTTCACCCGCAAGGGCCAGGAGAAGGACCTTCGCACCCAGCAGATCGAGCGCGAGCAGATCCAGAAGTGGGAGAAGGATCTCGAGGACGAGGAGCGGATCATCCGCGCCGAGGCCAAGAAGAAGATCGTCGCCCTCCTGAAGAACAAGGAACTCGCCGAAGCGCTGAGCGACGACAAGGGCAAGGAGCTGCTGCCCAAGGGCAAGAAGCTCACCCAGAACATGCTGGAGGCCGTGCCCTACCACCGCTTCCGCCAGGTGAGCGTCGCCGCCGGCAAGGAGCGCCTCGAGGCCCAGGTGCTGGACATCCTGGACAAGACCGAGAGCCAGCTCCACGTCCTGCGCGACATCCTCAACGAGCGCATCGACCGCCTGGTCAAGGGCGACGAGCTCATGCCCGGCGTCCTGAAGACCGTGAAGGTCTACGTGGCCGTGAAGCGCAAGCTGCAGGTCGGTGACAAGATGGCCGGCCGCCACGGCAACAAGGGCGTCGTCAGCCGCATCCTCCCCGTGGAGGACATGCCCTACCTGCCCGACGGCAAGCCCGTGGACATCGTGCTCAATCCCCTGGGCGTGCCCTCCCGCATGAACATCGGCCAGGTGCTCGAGTGCCACCTGGGCTGGGCCGGCAAGGTCCTGGGCGTCCACTTCGCGACCCCCGTCTTCGACGGCGCCCGCGAAGGCGACATCAAGGAGTGGCTGGTCAAGGCCTGGGAGAAGAACGGCAAGGTCGGCCCGGACATCACCGGCAAGACCATCCTCTTCGACGGCATGACCGGCGAGCCCTACGAGCAGCCCGTGAACGTCGGCTGCGTCTACATGCTCAAGCTGCACCACCTCGTGGACAACAAGATCCACGCCCGGAGCATCGGACCCTACTCCCTCATCACCCAGCAGCCCCTGGGCGGCAAGGCCCAGTTCGGCGGCCAGCGCTTCGGCGAGATGGAAGTGTGGGCCCTCGAGGCCTACGGCGCCGCCCACGTGCTGCAGGAGCTGCTCACCTACAAGTCCGACGACATGCATGGCCGCACCCAGATCTACCAGGCCATCATCAAGGGCGAGACCATCAAGGATCCCGGCCTCCCCGAGAGCTTCAACGTCGTCAAGAAGGAGCTCAACGCCCTCTGCATCGATGTGGCGATGCTGACCCGGGAGGAGCTCGAACCTCTCCAGGACGTCGAGGAACCCGCCTTCACCATCGAAGGCTAGGCTCCATCGGCTCCCTGTTGAAACCGCCACGAATTCGAGAGGTCTGATATGTATCCCGAGCAGCAGAACATCAACGCCTATGAATGCATCCGGGTCACGCTGGCTTCCCCCGACGTGATCCGCTCCTGGTCCCGCGGCGAGGTCACCAAGCCCGAGACCATCAACTACCGCTCCCTCAAGCCCGAGCGCGACGGCCTCTTCTGCGCCCGCATCTTCGGCCCCGTGAACGACTGGGAATGCCTGTGCGGCAAGTACAAGCGCCAGAAGTTCAAGGGCGTCATCTGCGACAAGTGCGGCGTCGAGGTCACCAAGAAGGCCGTGCGCCGCGAGCGCATGGGCCACATCGCCCTGGCCTCCCCGGTCAGCCACGTGTGGTTCTTCAAGGGCGTGCCCTCCCGCATCGGCTACCTCCTGGACATCCCCCTGAAGGACCTGGAGCGGGTGCTCTACTTCGAGGCCTACGCGGTCACCGATCCCGGCAACACCCCCCTGAAGCCCCGTGAGATCCTGGCCGAGGAGAAGTACCGGGAGTACAAGGCCGAGTACGGCGAGGGCTTCCGGGCCCAGATGGGCGCCGAGGCCATCAAGGAGCTCCTCAAGCACGTGGACGTCGAGGCCCTGGCCATCGAACTGCGCCACCTGATGAAGCAGGAGACCTCCAGCCAGAAGCGGGTGAAGATCGCCAAGCGCCTCAAGGTCACCGAGGCCTTCAAGCGCAGCGGCAACAAGCCCGAGTGGATGATCCTGGACGTGGTCCCCGTGCTGCCCCCCGAGCTGCGCCCCCTGGTGCCCCTCGACGGCGGCCGCTTCGCCACCTCCGACCTGAACGACCTGTACCGCCGCGTCATCAACCGGAACAACCGCCTCAAGAAGCTCCTCGAGCTCCGCGCCCCCGAAGTCATCGTGCGCAACGAGAAGCGCATGCTGCAGGAGGCCGTGGACGCCCTCTTCGAGAACGGCAAGCGCGGCCGCCTCCTGCGCGGCGTCTCCAACCGCCCCCTGAAGTCCCTCAGCGACGCCCTCAAGGGCAAGCAGGGCCGGTTCCGCCAGAACCTGCTCGGCAAGCGCGTGGACTACTCCGGCCGTTCCGTCATCGTCGTAGGTCCCGACCTCAAGCTGCACCAGTGCGGCCTGCCCAAGAAGATGGCCCTGGAGCTCTTCAAGCCCTTCATCTTCAACCGCCTGGAGCACAAGGGCCACGCGGCCACCATCCGCCAGGCCAAGGAGATGGTGGAGCAGGGCGTCCCCGAGGTCTGGGACGTGCTCGACGAGGTGATCCAGAACCACCCCGTCCTGCTCAACCGCGCCCCCACCCTCCACCGCCTGGGCATCCAGGCCTTCCAGCCCGTCCTGGTGGAAGGCAAGGCCATCCGCCTGCATCCCCTCGTCTGCACCGCCTTCAACGCCGACTTCGACGGCGACCAGATGGCCGTGCACGTCCCCCTGAGCCCCATGGCCCAGATCGAGGCCCGGGTGCTGATGATGTCCACCCAGAACATCCTCAACCCCGCCAACGGCCGTCCCAACGTGGTGCCCTCCCAGGACATCGTGCTCGGCGGCTACTACCTCACCAAGAAGCGCAAGGACCGCAAGGGCCAGGGCATGGTCTTCGCGACCATGAACGAGGTCGTCGCGGCCCACGAGGCCAAGGTGGTCGACACCCACGCGATCATCCAGCTCCGCTACGAGGGCGAGGTGGTGGACACCGAGGCCTGGCACAAGAAGGATCCCAAGAAGCACTCCGAGCAGGAGGTCTTCGAGTGCCCCAGCCACGAGGTGAAGCGCGAGCTCATCACCACCACCGTGGGCCGGGTCATCTTCAACCGCGCCATGCCCCAGGGCCTGCCCTACATCAACGGCCTCCTCAAGAAGGAGGGCCTCCTGAGCCTGGTGAACCGCGCCTACAAGCTGAACGGGCCGGAAGTCACCATCAAGCTCCTGGACGCCATGAAGGACATCGGCTTCCTCTGGGCCATGAAGGCCGGCGTCTCGGTGGGCATCGACGACATCGTCGTGCCCGACACCAAGACCGCCCTCCTCAAGGCCGCCAGCGAGGAGGTCCGCGGGATCGAGCACGAGTACTACCACGAGGGCAAGCTGGACGCCGCCACCCGCTACAACCGCATCCTGGAAGTCTGGGGCCGCACCTCCGAACAGGTGGCCTCCGACATGATGAAGGAGCTGGAGAAGCGGAACGAGACCGGCAAGTACCTCAACTCGATCTACATCATGGCCGACTCCGGCGCCCGCGGTTCCAAGACCCAGATCCGCCAGGTGGCCGGCATGCGCGGCCTGATGGCCAAGCCCTCCGGCGACATCATCGAGACGCCCATCACCTCCAACTTCAAGGAGGGGCTGAGCGTGCTGCAGTACTTCACCTCGACCCACGGCGCCCGCAAGGGTCTCGCCGACACCGCCCTCAAGACCGCCGACTCCGGCTACCTCACCCGCAAGCTGGTGGACGTGGCCCAGGACGTGATCATCAACGAGGACGACTGCGGCACCCTGGACGGCATCGAGGTCAAGGCCATCGTCAACAGCGACGGCACCATCCGCAGCCGCCTCCGCGACCGCATCATGGGCCGCGTGGTGCTGGACGACGTCCTGGACCCCTACTCCAAGGCCGTCATCGTGCCCGCCGGCACCCTCCTCACCGAGGAACTGGCCTTCCACATCGAGACCAGCGGCATCGTCGCGGTCAAGATCCGCTCCGTGCTCACCTGCGAGGCCCGGCGCGGCGTCTGCGCCCGCTGCTACGGCCTGAACCTCTCCACCGGCCGCCTGGTCGACATGGGCGAGGCCGTGGGCGTCATCGCCGCCCAGTCCATCGGTGAGCCTGGCACCCAGCTGACCATGCGAACCTTCCACGTGGGCGGCGCCGCCAGCCGGACTTCCGAGAAGTCCACCCACGAGGCCCAGATCCAGGGCATCGTGAAGCTGGATGGCATCAAGTACGTGGAGCGCACCACCCAGAACGCCGACGGGGGCACCGAACTGGTGGCCATCAGCCGTTCCGGCAACATCCTGGTGGTGGACGCCAGCGGCAACGAGCGCGAGCGCTACAAGATCGCGCCCGGCGCCACCATCCGCGTGCGCGACGGCGAGGAGGTCGAGCCCAAGACGGTCCTGGCCGAGTGGGATCCCTACAACGACTACCTCATCGCCGAGAAGCAGGGCGTCATCGACTTCAAGGAATTCGAGCTCAACGCCAGCTACCAGGAAGAAAAGGACCAGATCACCGGCCGCTTCCGCAAGCGCGTCATCGATCCCACCGACGACAAGCTGCACCCCCACATCAACATCAAGGGGGACAACCACAAGGTGCTGCAGCGCCACAACATCCCCACCGGCGCCTACCTCGAAGTGGAGGACGGCCAGGAGGTCCAGCCCGGCGACGTGCTGGCCAAGACCCCCCGGCAGCAGGCCAAGACCTCCGACATCACCGGCGGTCTGCCCCGCGTCACCGAGCTCTTCGAGGGCCGCAAGCCCAAGGATCCGGCCATCATCAGCAAGATCACCGGCATCGTGAAGTACGGGAACCGCGTCCGCGGCAACCAGAAGGTGATCGTGGAGAACGAGGCCGGGGACCGCGAGGAGTACCTCATCCCCCGCGGCAAGCACATCCAGGTGCAGGACGGCGACGAGATCACGGCGGGCGAGAAGCTCACCGAGGGTGCCGTCAGCCCCCACGACATCCTGGAGATCCAGGGCGACAAGGCCCTCCAGGCCTTCCTGCTCAACGAGGTCCAGGAGGTCTACCGGGCCCAGGGCGTGACCATCAACGACAAGCACATCGAGACCATCATCCGCCAGATGATGCGCTGGGTGCAGATCACCGACGTGGGCGACACCCCGCTCATCGTCGATGAGAAGGTGGACAAGCACCGGTTCAAGGAGATCAACGAGCAGGCCCTCAAGGACAGCGGCGCCCCCGCCACCTGCGAGCCCCAGCTCCTGGGCATCACGAAGGCCGCCCTCACCAGCGAGTCCTTCATCTCCGCCGCCTCCTTCCAGGAGACCACCCGCGTCCTCACCGAGGCCGCCCTGGAAGGCCGCGTGGACTACCTCCGCGGCCTGAAGGAGAACGTCATCCTGGGCCGGCTCATCCCCGCCGGCACGGGCATGCAGATCTACCGCAACCTGGAGACCGAGGAGGGCCAGTACCCCGAGGTCAGCGATCAGGACGCGCTCGGCCTGGACGACTTCGACGACGAATACAGCCGCATGGCCCAGCACGTCGAGGAACTGCAGGGCATGAGCGAGGTGGAGGGCGAGGACCTGTAAGGTCCGGGCCCGCACCAAGGGAAGGCAGGGACCCCCGGGTCCCTGCCTTTTTTCATGGGGGACGCCCCACGGGCCGGTCCCTGCCGCGCTCTTCCGGTCTGGTATGATGCGTCAACGTCCGAGGAGGCAAATTGCCACTCAAAGGCATCGTGCTGGCCGGCGGAACAGGCTCGAGGCTGTTCCCCCTGACGAAGGTGACCAACAAGCACCTTCTCCCCGTGGGAAGGGTGCCCATGCTCTGGCATCCCGTCTGGAAACTGAAGGAGGCGGGGATCGAGGAGATCCTCGTCGTCACCGGAACCGAGCACATGGGCGACGTGGTGCGCTGCCTCGGATCCGGCAAGGATTTCGGCTGCCGTTTCACCTACAAGGTCCAGGATGAGGCCGGAGGCATCGCCCAGGCTCTTTCCCTGGCCGAGAACTTCTCGGGGGGGGAACCCGTCTGCGTGATCCTGGGCGACAACATCTTCCAGGACGGCCTGGCGGGGGAGGTCGCCCGGTTCCTGGCCCAGGGAGCCGGGGCCCGCATCCTGCTCAAGGAAGTCGAGGACCCCTGCCGCTTCGGGGTGGCCCAGGTGCAGGGCGACCGGGTCGTGGGCATCGAGGAGAAGCCCGCGGAACCCAGGTCGAACCTCGCGGTGACCGGCATCTACTTCTACGACGCGGCCGTCTTCGACATCATCCGCACGATCCGCCCCTCGCGAAGGCAGGAGCTGGAGATCACGGACGTGAACAACGCCTACATCGCCAAGGGGCAGCTCTCCTTCGGGACCCTCGGGGGCTGGTGGTCCGACGCGGGCACCTTCCCGAGCCTGGCCAACGCCTCCTTGCTGGCCGCCACCGTCCCCACCCCCTTCCCGGCCTATGCATCCAAGGACTGAGGCATGACCCGAACCTTCACCCAGGGGCCCATCGAGGGCGTCATCGTCAAGCCCTTCCGCAAGTTCGTGGACGAGCGGGGATGGCTGGCCGAGATCTTCCGGTCGGATGAGCTCCCCGGGGAGTATCTCCCGGCCATGTGCTACGTGAGCGTCACCCTTCCGGGCGTGCTCCGCGGCCCCCACGAGCACGTGGACCAGGCCGATCTCTTCGCCTGGGTCGGGCCCGGGGACTTCAAGCTGACCCTCTGGGACAACCGCCCCGGGAGCCCCACCTTCGGCAACCGCATGGAACTGGCCATGGGCCTGTCCAATCCTGGCTCCGTCGTGGTTCCCAAAGGCGTCGTCCACGGCTACCGCTGCATCAGCGCCGAACCGGGCTGGGTGATCAACTGCCCCAACCGCCTGTTCAAGGGCGAGGGCAGGGCCGAGGCTGTGGACGAGATCCGGCACGAGGATGATCCGGAAAGCCCCTTCGTCCTGGACGAGAAGGCGCGCAGGGCCGTCATCCGATGAGGATCCTGGTGAGCGGCGGGCAGGGCCAGCTGGCGAAAGCCATCCAGGCCTTCTGGACGGGCCATGACCTCGTCGTGCCCCCCGAGGCGGACTTCGACCTGGCCGATCCGGCCTCCGTGCGGCGGATCCTGGACGCGGTCGCGCCCCAGGTGGTGGTGAACGCCGGGGCCTTCACCCAGGTGGACCTCTGCGAATCGGAGCCGGAGAAGGCCCGGCTCGTCAACGGGACCGCCGTGGGGTGGCTGGCGGAAGGCTGCGCCCGCCATGGGGCCCTCCTCGTCCAGGTTTCCACCGACTACGTCTTCGACGGGGCCGCCCGGAGGCCCTACCGGGAGGAGGACCCTCCCGGTCCCGCCACGGTGTACGGCCGGACCAAGCTGCTGGGCGAGGAGGAGGCCCGGAAGGCCCCGGAGCATCTGGTGGTGCGCACCGCCTGGCTCTACGAGGCCTGGGGCAGGAATTTCCTGAGGACCATGCTCGGCCTCGCCGGTCAGGGCAAGCCCATCCGGGTCGTGGACGACCAGTGGGGCACCCCCACCACCTGCAGGGCCCTGGCGCGCCAACTCCAGACCGCCGTGGACGCCGGCGTACGGGGCACCCTCCACGCCACCTGCGCCGGGGAGACCACCTGGTTCGGCTTCACGGAGGAGATCTTCCGGCAGTATGGGATGCAGGCCGATCTCTCTCCCTGCTCCACGGCGGATTTTCCCCGGCCGGCAAAGAGGCCGGCCTATTCCGTCCTGGACGGCGGCCGGCGAGCGGCCCTGGGGATTGATCGAATGCCTGCCTGGGAGGATGCCCTGGCGGAAATCGTGGCGGAGGCGGAGGGCGCATGAGCGGGACCATCCTCGTCACCGGCGGAGCCGGCTTCATCGGATCCAATTTCGTCCACCACTGGCGTTCAAAACGGCCGGAGGACCGGATCCTCGTGCTGGACCTGCTCACCTACGCGGCGGATCCCGCCCAGATCCAAGGCCTGGACGGCGTCGAACTGGTGAAGGGCGATATCCAGGATGCCGCCCTCGTGGCCCGGCTCCTGGAATCGGGCGATGTGCGGCAGATCGTCCACTTCGCGGCCGAAAGCCACGTGGACAACAGCATCTCCGGCCCCGCCCCCTTCATCGCCACCAACGTGACCGGCACCTTCACCCTGCTGGAAGCCGCCCGCAAGGCCTGGGCGGGCGACACGGGGACCCGCTTCCTCCACGTGAGCACGGATGAGGTCTACGGTGCCCTGGGCGCCACGGGCAAGTTCTCCGAGACCACCCCCTACGCCCCCAACAGCCCCTACAGCGCCAGCAAGGCCGGCAGCGACCACCTGGTCCGGGCCTACCATCACACCTACGGCCTTCCGGTTCTCACCACGAACTGCTCCAACAACTACGGCCCCCGCCAGCACCGGGAAAAGCTCATCCCCCTGGCCATCAGCCGCATGGCCAAGGGGGAGCCGGTGCCGGTGTACGGCGACGGTTGCCAGGTGCGGGACTGGCTCTACGTGGCGGACCACTGCGAGGCCATCGACCGGGTGCTGGAGGCGGGAACGCCCGGCGAGACCTACTGCATCGGCGGCGACAACGAGTGGAAGAACATCGAGCTCCTGGACGAGCTCAGCGATCTGGTGGACGAGGCTCTGGGCCGCCCCGTGGGCCAGGGCCGGAGCCTGCGCACCTTCGTGAAGGACCGGGCCGGCCACGACCGCCGCTACGCCATCGATTCCGCCAAGATCCAGCGGGAGGTGGGCTGGAGGCCCCGGGTGGCCTTCCGGGAGGGGCTGCGCCGGACCGTGGCCTGGTACGTCGGCGGCAGGTAGCCCGGACCCAAAAGGGAAAGGGCCAAGCCGCTGAGCGGCTTGGCCCTTTCCTTGACCAGGAACCCGATCAGCCCTTGGATTCCTCGGCGGCCATCAGCGCCTTGCGGCTCAGCTTGATCTTGCCGTTGGGGTCGACGGCGATGCACTTGACCATGATCTCCTGGCCCTCGCTGACCTCGTCGGCGGGGTTCTTGACCCGGTGGGGGGCCATCTCGGAAACATGGAGGAGGCCGTCGAGGCCGGGGAGGATGGTCACGAAGGCGCCGAACTCGACGACCTTGGCCACCTTGCCCAGGTAGGTCTGGCCCACCTCGGCGGTCTGGATCAGGTCGCCGATCATCTTGAGGGCCACGGCCAGCTTCTCCTTGGAGGGGCCGGCGACCTCGCACATGCCGTCGTCGTCGATGTTCACCTGGCAGCCGCTGACCTCGATGATGTTGCGGATCGTGGCGCCGCCCTTGCCGATGACGTCGCGGATCTTCTCCTTGGGCAGGTTGATGGTGTGCATCTGGGGGGCGTTGCCGGCGAATTCGGTCCGGGGGGCGGACAGGACGGAGCCCATGGCCTCCAGCAGCTCGAGGCGGCCCTTTCTAGCCTGCTCCAGGGCGCGGGTCAGGACCTCGGTGTTGATGCCGCCGATCTTGATGTCCATCTGGAGGGCGGTGATGCCGTTGGTGGTGCCGGCGACCTTGAAGTCCATGTCGCCGTAGTGGTCTTCCTGGCCGGCGATGTCGGTGAGGACAACGAACTTCTCGCCGTCGCTGACGAGGCCCATGGCCACGCCGGCCACGGGGGCGTCAAGCTTGATGCCGGCGTCCATCAGGGCCATGATGCCGCCGCAGATGGTGGCCATGGAGCTGGAGCCGTTGCTCTCGGTGATCTCGGAGACGACGCGGACGGTGTAGGGGTTCCGCTCCTTGGGGGGCAGGACGGGGAAGATGGAGCGCTCGGCCAGCATGCCGTGGCCGATCTCGCGGCGGCCGGGGCCGCGGTTGGGCTTGCACTCGCCGACGGAGTAGCCGGGGAAGTTGTAGTGGAGGTAGAAGCGCTTCTGGTACTCCTCCTCGATGCCGTCGATGGTCTGGATGTCGTCGGCGGTGCCGAGGGTGGCGGTGACCAGGGCCTGGGTCTCGCCGCGGGTGAAGAGGCAGGAGCCGTGGGCGGCGGGAAGCACGCCCACCTCGATGTTCAGGGGGCGGATCTGGTCGAACTTGCGGCCGTCGAGGCGCACGCCCTGCTTGAGGATGGCGTTGCGGAAGAGGGTCTCCTTGAGGGTGTCGAAGCTCTCGACGACATCCTTCTTGAGCTCGGGCTTGTCGGCCGTGAACTCCTTGACGGCCTCCTTCTTGAGGGCGTCGATGGCCTTGTAGCTCTCGATCTTCACCTTCATGGTGAGGGCGGCCAGGAGGCGCTCGGCGTACTTGGCGGCGACGGCCTTGTAGACCTCCTCGTTGCGCTCGGGCTTGACGACGGCCATCTTGGCCTTGCCGACCTTGGCGCGCAGCTCGCGCTGGAGCTGGACGAGGACCTTGATGTTCTCGTGGCCGAACTCCAGGGCCTTGACCATGTCGGCCTCCTGGAAGTCCTTGGCGCCGCACTCGACCATCACCAGGGCCTCATCCGTGCCGGCCACGAGCAGGTCGAGGTCGGAATCGGGGCGCTGGCTGACGGTGGGGTTGACCACGAACTTGCCGTCGACCCGGCCCACGCGGACGCCGCCGACGGGGTTCACGAAGGGGATCTCGGAGATGATCAGGGCCGCGGAGGCGCCGACCATGGCCAGGGTGTCGGGCTGGTGCTCGCCGTCGAAGCTGATGGTCTGGGCGGTGATGACGGTGTCGCCGTTGTAGCCTTCCTCGAAGAGGGGGCGCAGGGGGCGGTCGATGAGGCGGCTGATGAGGGTCTCACGGGTGGTCTGCTTGCCCTCGCGCTTGAACCAGCCGCCGGGGATCTTGCCGGCGGAGAACACGGGCTCGCGGTAGTCCACGGTGAGGGGGAAGAAGTCGATGCCTTCGCGGGGATCCGCGACGCAGACGGCGACGAGGACCATCGTGTCGCCCTGGCGCACGATGACGGAGCCCGCGGCCTGCTTCGCGATGCGCCCGGTCTCGATGCTGATGGGGGTGCCGCCGAGGTCGACGCTCACCGTGGTGGGACTGAAGGAAAGCTTGTTCATGGTTTCTCCTGGGGCCTTGCCCCTCTGAGGCCCCCAGTCGCGATCCCTCCATGAAACCCTCCGCCAGGCCGGTTGGGAGGTGGGCTTCCTGCAGAGGTCGCTGCCGTCGGGAGCGTTGATACCGGCCGAAAAAGGATAACATCCATAATTTCTAAGCGCCTACTTCTATGTTGGGGCGTCTTCCCCCGCCGGCGGCCGGTGGAGAGGCGCTTTGATGAAGCCACCAATAATTTTCCATCCCGGCAATCTTGCGCGGATGCTGGCTTTACCATACTTTCCTCGCATACCCCCGGAGGGCGACATGATCATCAGGGCTGAATGGCCAGGCTACGTTGTGGGCGTTCTCGTTAGCCCCGGCCAGGAAGTCGAAGAGGATGAGTCGCTCATGCTGCTGGAAGGGACGGATAGCGGGCACACACCTTTTTATGTGAGCGCCCCCGAGTCCGGCAAGATCAAGCGGATCCTCCTGGATGAAGGGGATTTCGCGGAGGAGGACGACGAACTGCTCGAAATGGCCGAACTCGAATGAGTGTGGCCACGCCGGGGGAGGACCTCCTCCGGCCTCCGGACCGGATCCTCGTCCTCCTCTGCAGGCTTCGCCTGGAGCGCGCCGCTGCCGAGGAACTGGGCCGCCTCCTGGGCGAGGGTCCCGATTGGGGAGGTCTTCTCGAAGACGCGGCGGCCTTCGGGATCCTGCCCCTGTTCCATCACCACCTGGGTTCCCCCGGCCTCCGGGACCTGGTGCCGGAGGCTGCCTGGCGGCGGATCAAGGCCGGCTACACCGTGGAAAGCCTGCGCTCGATGCGCATTTTCTCCGTGCTGGGCTCGGTCAGGCGGGGGTTGGCGCAGGCGGGCGTACCCTTCCTCCTCCTGAAGGGGGCGCACTTGGCCCCTTGGCTCTATGGGGATGCCGCCCTCCGCCCCATGGGGGACCTGGACCTCCTGGTGCGGCGCAGGGACCGGGAAACCGTGGTCGAGGTCCTCCGGAGTCTGGGTTTCAGCTACGACCCTGAGACCTTCTTCAATGGCCGGGCGGATGCCGAGCTGGCGGAACAGGTGGGCCACCTGGCTCCTTTCATTCTGGAATCCTTCTGCCGTCTGGAGATCCACGAGACGCTCCTCGAGGACGACGTGGGCCAGCCCGAGGCTTTCCTGGATGGTCTCTGGGAGAGGTCCCTTCCCCTGGGGGAGGGCGGGGCGGCCCTGGCCCTGGAGGACGAGGTTCTCTTCCTGGCGGCCCACCTGCACCGGCATGTGCGCCTGGATGGGACCGCCCGCCTTTGCTGGTTCTGCGATCTCCATGAATTGCTTTTGCGGTTTGCTTCCACCCTGGACTGGGAAGAGATTGCCGCGAGGGCCCGGGCGACGGGGAAATGGAAACCTCTGGGAGAGGTCCTCGGATGGCTGGAGATCCACTGGGGGAGCCCCGTCCCCGCGAAACTCGTCCGCCGGCCGGGGGTGGGACTGGCCCGGATCCTGGAAACCGGCCGGGGCCTGCGGGGGAATCCCCAGGCCCCGATCGCGAAAGTGCGCCTGGGCTACCGCATCGCCCAGGTCCGCCATCTCCGGGGATGGGGAAGCCGGCTCCGGTACCTGGTCACCCTGGTCCTGCCGGGGCCCGACCGCATGCGGCGCCTCCACGCCCCCGGGTCTCCCCTGGGCTGGGCGTTCTGGTACTGCTTCCATCCCTTCTGGAAGGCGGGGCGATACTTGCGGGGCAAGGCTTCCGGGGTGAGATGGGGGAGATGAAGTCCGTTATCATGGTGGGATCCTGAGGTCCCCATGCAACTGTTCGTCACCAATGCCCGGTTCGTTGATCCCGCCCAGGGTCTGGACATGACCGCATCGATGCTGGTCTCGGATGGCAAGGTCGCCGCCATGGGTCCCTCCCTCGAGGCGCCTCCGGGGGTCGAGATCCTGGACGCCGGGGGCAAGCTCGTCGTCCCGGGCCTGATCGATCTCCATGTGCATTTCCGGGAACCTGGTCAGACCGCCAAGGAGAGCATCGAGACGGGCTGCAGGGCCGCGGTCGCCGGAGGGTTCACCGCCGTTTGCGCCATGGCGAACACCAAGCCGGTGAATGACTCGGTGGCCATCACGGAACTCACCCTCGAGCGCGCGCGCAGGGCGGGGCTCTGCCGCTACTTCCCCCTTGGCACCGTCACCAAGGGCGCCGCCGGCGAGGAACTGGCCGATTTCGGCACCCTCAAGGCCGCGGGATGCGTGGCCTTCAGCGATGATGGCCTGCCGCTCATGAATGCGGCCATCATGCGCAGGGCCCTGGAATACACGGCATGGCTCGATGTCCCCGTGGTCGCCCACGAGGAGGACGTGAACCTGGCGGCGAAGGGCTACCTCAACGAAGGGGAGGTGAGCGCCTACCTGGGCTGCCACGGGATCCCCCCCGCGGCGGAGGAGGTCATGGTGGCGCGGGACATCGTCCTGGCCGAACACACCGGTGGGCACCTCCATCTCGCGCACCTCAGCACCCGGGGTTCCATGCGCATGGTCCGGGAAGCCAAGGCCCGCGGCGTCCGGGTGACCTGCGAGGTCACGCCCCACCACTTCGCGCTGACCGACGCGGAGATGGCCCGCTTCGACGCGGATTTCAAGATGAACCCCCCCCTGCGCGCCCCCGGGGACGTGGAGGCCATCCTGGAGGGGATCGCGGACGGGACGGTGGACGCCATCGCCACCGATCACGCCCCCCACGCCTGGGACGACAAGGAGTGCGAGCTCCGCGACGCGGCCTTCGGGGTCATCGGCCTCCAGACGGCCCTGCCCCTGACCTTTGCATGTTTGGTCGACCGCAAGGTGATCGGCCTTTCCCGGGCCATCGAGCTCCTGACCGCGGGTCCGGCCCGGGCCTTCCACCTGGACCGGAAGGGCCTTGGCGCCTTGAAGCCCGGGTGCGCCGCGGACTTCACCCTCGTGGATCTGGATGGGAGGACCGAAGTGGACCGGGCCTCCAACCAGAGCCGAAGCTTCAACAGCCCCTTCAAGGGGCAGACCCTGCCCGGAAGGATCCTGGGCACCTGGGTTGGCGGAGTTCGCGCATGGGGCTGATCGGCTTCGGCCCCCGCCCCATTCCGGGCGGCGGCGCACCCCGTGGCGCCATGCTCTTCGCGGGGCTTGCCCGGGCCGCCAGGGCCGGGGGCCTGGGGCTGGCCTGCGCCATAGGGATGGCGGCCGGAAGCGGAGACAAGGGCCAATTCCTGGTGGTCCAGTCCGCCAATCCCCCGGCCGTCACGCTTCCCTTCATCCCCGACGAGCTCGGGGGCCTGGCCCAGGGCACCACCCCGGCGGGGGCCCGCATGAAGGGGTACGCGGAAAAGGCGCTCTCCCGCTTCCGCCAGCGCTTCGGCCGGGGCCCGGAATCGCCGCTCGAGATCGCGGTGGCCTTCTGTGACTGGGTGGCCAACACCATGCGCCATCCGCAGTTCTGGCCCGTGGACCCCGGCGCTCCCCGGTACAGTCCCCTCCACGACGCAGCCTACAACGCCCTCCAGCCGGATCCCCTGCTGATGCTGGAGTACACCCTGCGTTTCGATCCGGCCGACGCGGCCACCTGGCCCTCCCCCCAATGCGGGCATCAGAACCGGGTGGTCATTGGCCTGCTGAACACCATGGGCATCCACGGGCGGATGGTGGCCCTCCAGCAGCACACGGGACTGGAGTTCTTCAGCACGCGCCTTCACAAGTGGGTGTACATCGATTCCACCTACAACGAGCATTATGTGGTCAAGGGTCCTAGCGGGGAGACGGTGCCCGTCAATGCCGCAGAGATCCATGCGATGACGTTGCTCGGCCGGCTTGGGGAACTCCAGGTGGTCAAGCATGGCTACCCGGGCAAGGACCAGGCCTACATGAAACTGTTCCCCCTTGGCTTCCTCCGGTACGCCGTCCCCACGTACGCCAAGCTCTTCGGAGAGGAGGCCCGGAGGCTGGGGGGCGAGTCGAACATGGTCATGGTTTCCGACGATCTGCCCACCAAGGATCACACACGGATCTGGGCGGCCAAGGATCCCACCCGGTCGCTGATCGAGCCCTTCTGGTTCAGCCTCGCCGGCGTCCGGGATTCCACCCTCGTCAGCCCGGTCCTTGACGCCCTCTCCCTGGCCAAGACCCCCGAGTACGAGTCGGAAGGGCTGGCGGTCGTCCTCCGCAGCCACTTGCCTTACACGGTATCCTTCCAGCAGTTTTTCCCGAACCCTGGCGTCTGGCGCCGGGTTCACACCGTGGCCGACCCGCGGCCCGGTCCTGCAGAGAGCGGCCCGATCCTTCTGGTGCGCGGCAGTGGCCGGACCCGGCTCCGGGCTATAGATTCTGCGGGCAACGCCACCCAGGAGTTCATCATCCATGTCGAATAGCCGCCGTTCATGCTTCCTTTCAGCCCTGTTCCTGGTCCTGGGCGGGGCGCTCTCCCTGGGGGCCCAGGTCGCTGCCAGCCGGGCCCAGGAGGATCCGCTCCTGGAGGCCTCCCCGGTGTTCAAGGCGGGGCCATCCACCGCGGGGGCCGGGCTGCTCCAGGGGCTTGGAACCCAGCAGGGCCAGGGCCGCTATGGGGATGACGGGCCGAGCCGGGCCGCCCAGGCCGAGGAGGAGCGGAGGATCGAGGAAATCCGGATCCTGAAGGAGAAGGACCGCCAGGGCGCCCTCCCCCGGTTCGGGGACGACCTGTTCGAAATGCGCCAGAGCTCGGGAACCACGACCGATGGGGGCGTTTCCGAGGACTACGTCCTTGGGACGGGGGACCGGCTGACCCTGCACATCTACGATGGTTCGCCCATGGATGTCGCCGCCACGGTGGACGGGCGCGGGATGTTGAGCGTGCCGAGGGTCGGCTCCCTCAAGGTGGCCGGCCTCACGCTGGCCAAGGCCAAGCAGGCCGTTCAGGCCCTGGTCAGGCGCAATTTCTCCCAGTCCCGGACCGAACTGCTGGTCACGAGCCTCAGGGAAGTGCGGGTCTCCATTCTCGGGGAGGTCTACAAGCCGGGAAGCTACCTGGTTTCGAGTCTCGCATCCCTCGTCAATGTCCTCAGCCTTTCCGGAGGGCCGACCCTGAAGGGGAGCCTCCGGGGCATCCAGGTGAACCGGGGCGGGGCGACCGTGCATACCCTCGATCTCTACCCCCTCCGCACCAGCGGGAAGGGGGATCCCAATTTCACCCTCCAAAGCGGGGACGTGGTTTTCGTTCCCCTGGCGAAGCGCATGGTGGTCCTGGAAGGAGCCTTCCTCCGCCTGGCGGGGCTTGGGGGCCTGGGCAACGGCGGAGACGCCGATGACCTTGCGGCGAGTGAACGGCAGGAGGAGGCCCAGAAGGGTCGGGGCGCCAGGCAGAGGCAGGGAGGCCAGGATGACTGGTTCGCTCCGTCCGGAGGCGAGCCCCCCCGCATGCAGTTCGAACTGACGGCCGATGAGGGTATCCAGGATGTGGTCGCCTTCGCCGGAGGGCTCCTGCCCGAACTTTCAAGCGGGGTTCTTTCCCTGCGGCGGCGATCCGAATCAGGTGTGGTGGAAATCCACAGCTTCCAGCCTGGTGATGGCCGGTTGGCCGCTTTCCGGGTTCAGCGGGGGGATACCCTTTCCGCCCTTCCCCGGCGGGAAAGGGATGACCGGATGGTCACCCTGACGGGGTGGGTCCGGGTCCAAGGCACCTTCGCCCGCACGGAAGGCCTGAAGGTGGGCGACCTCCTCAAGCGGGACCAGCAGATCCTGCCGGACTCCTATCTGGCTCGTGGGGAAATCGTGCGCACCGCCGCCGATGGCAGGACCTCCCTCCTGGTCTTCAATGTGGAGGAGGCGCTCAAGGGAACTCCGGCCCACGACCTCCCGCTCGCCGACCGGGACCAGGTGCGCATCTTCAAGGTGGATGCCCTCCGCCTCAAGGAAAGGGTGAAAATCGTGGGGCCCTTGGCCCGTCCTGGGGAGTATCCGTACCACAAGGGCATGCGGGCCTCGGATCTGATCTTCCTCGGGGGCGTGCCCCAGAAGAGCGCCAATCGGGTGGTGGCCGAACTGGCCCGCACGGGCAGGGGCGGCCCCTCCACCATCACCCGGCTGGAGCTCGGCCCCCTCCTTTCCGACGAGGCCCAGAGTCCGGTCACCTTGGCGGATGATGCGAGGAATCCCCTCCTTCAGCCGGACGACTTGATCACCGTCTTCACGCTGCCGGATTTCAAAGTCCACCGGATCGTCAAGATCCATGGGCAGGTGAACAAGCCGGGCGATTACGTGGTCGATCACAAGAACTTCAAGCTCAGCCAGCTGGTGTCCAGGGCGGGGGGCTTCACGGAGGACGCCATGCCCAGGGCCGGAATCCTGCTCCGGCGCGTCCTCAAGGAAGGGGAAGGGGTCGCTCCCCGGACGGCAGGCGGGAAGGGAGAGCAGCTCAATCCCGCGGGACGGGGTGTGGACGAGATCCTTGAACGCCTGTCGGAAGTGAAGCGTCAGCCCACGTCGGGGCAGCTGCTTCGGACGCCCGTGCTCCATGGTTTGGCGGAGGGACGCCTCAACCGGCTGGTCGTGGATTTCCCCGCCGCCGCGCGGGGGGAGGCTGAGGCGGATGTGGACCTGGAGGATGGAGACGAAATCTTCATCCCTGAGCGCACGGAAGCGGCCTACGTGGTGGGTGAGACCGCCAGCCCCTTCGGCACCTACAAGCTGAAGAACGGCATGAAGGTCCGGGATCTCATCAGCATGGCTGGCGGCACGACCCGCAACGCCGATACGCCCAATGTCCGGCTGCTTCGCGCGGATGGGAAGATCTTCGACCATGGCGTCAACGGTCTTGCCGTGGAGCCGGGCGATACGGTGCTCGTGCCCCAGCGCGTTCGCAGGGACACCACCTGGCAGGAGAACCTGACGGCCCTGACGCCCATCGCGATCATTCTCAACGCGCTGCTGAAATAGGCGGACCCCAGGCCGCCTGGGCGAACGCCTCCAGATCCTCGTAGCGATCCTCGAAGGTGGTGTACATCACCCCGAGGATCCCGGGGATCCCCCGTACCTGGTTCAGCCATTCCCTGATGAAACCGGGATCCCGGTCATAGTAGCCCGCGAGGACCTGCCCGCAGCCCAGGCCGGCGAAGAAGGCCGCGCCCTGGCGGGGGTTCGCCCAGTCCCAGTTCAGGATCAGCATGTCGCCGGAAAGCCCTTCCCAGGACCCCGTCAGATCTCCCGCGGCGAGGTAGTAGCCCCCGTGGGCGTTCTGGGTGGGGCTGAACATGTCCGACCAGACGCACACGAGGGCCTTGGGCGACTTCTTCCGCACGATGTCGGCGCAGCGCCGGATATTCCGCGCCAGGAGCTTGCCGGGGGCTTCCCCCCGGCAGGGCGGGTCCTGGCCGATGACCCGGATCTCGTCGTGGCCCAGCAGGAAACCCGCGGGATGGAGAAGCGTCGCCTGGGATTCCACCTCCCCGGCGATGAGGTCGAAGAACGAATCCTCGCCCAGGCACGCGGCGACCTGGCCCGCGCCGATCACCTTGGCCACGTAGCCGGAAAGGAGAAGGCGTTCACCGTCCCGGATCCGGGAACCGGGGGTGAGCACCAGGGGGGGCGACCCTTGGGCGATCCCAAAGGCTCCGGCATAGGGCTGGGATCCGAGGAAGGAATCCTGGAACACCTGGTAATCCACCCCCTCCACGTAGCTCCGCCCCCCCTCGCCCCGGACCAGGAAGGGGCACGCCGGGCGCCGGATGACATTGACGAGGCCGGCGTCCTCCAGGGAGGCATCGCTCCACCAGACCTTGCCCTGGTGGGCCCCCCACACGCCGAAGTACAGGGTCGCTTCCGTCTGGTCCAGGCTGGGGAAGATCGTCTCGGCCAGGGTCCAGGGCTGGTCCTTCCTCGCCCGGGTGTCGGCCCAGGCCAGTTCCCTGCCGTCGGAGCCCTTGACGAGCATCTGGATGGCTCCCGGCCGGTCCACGCCCTCCGTCCGGATCCAGGCGGAGAGGCGGTACTGCCGCCAGGGCTGGAGGGGGACCTTCTGGGCCACGCGGACCATGGCGTGGGGCGGGTTCACCTCCCCGAAGCGCTCCATGCGGAGGGAGGCCCTGCCGGACCTTCGCACGAGGGGATCCAGGAAGGATCCCGTACCCGCGCCATCCTGGGCCAGGAATCCCTGCAGGCGGTTCCCCTCGCCCTGATCGAAACCGGGGTTGGCCAGCTGGGGGCCCGGGGCCGTTTCGGGCAGGGCGAGGTTCCTCCGGACCCGGTAGGGCACATCCCGGACCGGAATGCCTTCGGCCAGATCGGGGGCGTGGGCCAGGAGCGGGGTCGCGGAGCCCGGATTGGCGAGGCTGGAAACGAGGGTCAGGCCAAGGCCGGCTGCCGTCCGCCTCACCTCCTCCAGGTTCCTCAGGTACCGCTCCCGGTTGCCTCCGAGCAGGTCCAGGGCGCACAGCTTCGTGTCGTGGAGGACGGCGCCGTTGTACCCGGCGGCTCTTGCCCGCGTCAGGATCCCCTTGACCGCAGCCACTTCGGGATCGAGGAGCAGATTCTGGGGCAGGAAGACCCAGCGATGGCTCAGGGCTGGGGCGGGACCTTCTGCCCCCAAGGGGATGGCGCACAGGAGGAGCCCAAGGAGTTGAGCGGCCCAATGAACGCGCATGATTCCCCCCTTTCAGGGGCCGGGAAGGCGGTCCCCCGGATCTGATCCCAGCATAGGTCTGGCTTGACCTGCGGCCAGGCCGGCTTCCTTCCGCCTCAGGTGTGGGAAGGCGCTGGAACCTGCTGCATCTCCTGGAGCCACTGATAGTAGCGTTCCAGGCCCTCGTCCAGGGATACGTGGGGCGTCTGGCCCAGCAGGGTCTGGGCCCGGGTCGGGTCGGCCCAGGTGGCTGGCACGTCGCCGGGCTTGGGCTCCCCGAAAATGAGCTTCGGCTCACGTCCGGTCAGCCTGCCGATCTTCTCGATCAGTTCCAGGACCGTCACCGCGTGGGCCCCGCCGAGGTTGATGATCTCGTTGGGGAAGGCATGGTCCGCCGCCGAAACCAGGCCGTCCACGATGTCGTCCACGTAGGTGAAGTCCCGCCGCGCGGACCCATCCCCGAAAACGTGGATCGGATGCCCCTCGAGGATCGCGGAGAAGAATTTCGCGATGGCCATTTCGGGTCGCTGCCTGGGCCCGTACACGGTGAAGAAGCGCAGGGAGCAGGTGTTGAGCCCGTAGATCTGGTGGTAGTTGTAGCAGAGCAGTTCACCGGCGCGCTTGGTGATGGCGTAGGGGGAAATGGGGCAATCGACGGGGTCGTCCTCGCGCCATGGCAGCCGGGGACTCACCCCGTACACGCTGGAACTGGAGGCGAAGACGAAGTCGGGCCGCCCATGGTGGACCGAGGCTTCCAGGAGGTTGAGAAGGCCCTGCACATTGGCGGCCTCGTACAGGGCCGGATTGGCGATGCTGGGGCGGACCCCCGCCCTCGCCGCCAGATGGATGACGCAATCGAATCGGTTGTTCTTGAAAAGCTTGTTGATGAGATCGGTATCCCGGATATCGCCCTCGATGAGGGTGAAGCCGCGCAGGGTCTGGGCCCGGGAGATGTTCCGGCGCTTGATCTCGGGATCGTAATAGTCGTTGAAATCATCCAGGCCGACCACTTCATCGCCGCGCTCAAGCAGGCGTTCTGCCGTATGGGACCCGATGAACCCGGCTGCCCCGGTCAGGAAAACCTTCTTGTTCCGCATCATGATGGGCGTTCCTCCAGTGAAAGGCCCAATTCGCGATAGGCCTCCGTCGTCTTGTTGAATACGTGCTCGAACGAGAATTCCTCGACCGCGATCCGCCGGCTCTCCCGGCCCATGGATTCCACCGTGTCCGGGCGGCTGACCAAGGAGAGGACGGCCTGGGCGATGGCCTCCGGGTCCCCGGCCGGAATGAGGAATCCATTGCGCTCCGGCCGGACGATTTCCCGGCAACCGGGGTGGTCCGTCGCGATGAGGGGGAGGCCGCAGGCGGCCCCTTCCACCAGGCTCCGCGGGACGCCCTCCCCATACTGCGTCGGGAGGACCAGGGTCAGGGCCTGCCGGTAGAGGTCCGCCATGGATTCCACATGGCCCAGGAAGCGCACGTTGGGGATCCGGGCCAGGCGCTCCACGTCGTCCTGGGTGAGGCTGGCGGGATTGCCGGGGTCCGGGGTGCCGGCGATCCAGAACATCACTTCCGGGGCCTGGGGCCAGACCCGCTCGGCGGCATCGCAAACGTGGAGAATGCCCTTGTCCTTCAGCAGCCGGCCCACGAACAGGACGACTGGTTGACGGGAGGCGCCGGGATCGAAGCGATGGACATCCACCCCGGATCCCCGGATCAGATGGACGGGGGTGGTCCCCTCCCCCATCAGACGCTTGATGAGGGCCGCATCATCGGGATTCTGGAGGATGCACAGGCTCCCTGGTCTTTCCAGAACGCGGCGCAGGACCGTCTGGACAAGGGGCCTGAGCAGCCGCCCCTTCAGGGTGGTGCCGCTGAAGACCGTGCCAAGGCCGGCCAGGGCGTTGACCACCCGGGGAACCTTCGCGCGCGCGGCAGCCATGGATCCGTAGAGGACCGGCTTGATCGTGAAGTGGTGGACGAGGTCGGGGCGGAAGGTGCGGTAGATGCGGGTCAGGTCGGATACCGTGCCGAGATCGGCGAGGGGATTCATGCCCTGCCGTGAAAGCCGGATGGCCTCCCAGGCGAAGCCCTGGTCCTGGAGACGGGAGCGGAAGGGGCCATCCGGGGATACGCAGAGAACATCGACCCCATGGCGGTCCCGCAGGGTGCGGGCCAGGTCCAGGCGGAAGTTGTAGAGATACCAGTCGGTATTGGCCACGAGCGCGATGCGCGGCGTCACCTCCCTGGGTCTGTCCATCCCGCCTCCGTCCATCTGGTTGGGTCTACTTTGCTGGCAGGGCGGAGGTATCCGCGGAGGAGGGGGGCACCGGGTCGGCGGAATTCGCCGTTTCCCGGTTCCGGTGGACCACCGTGCTGGCGAGGAAGGCCCATGCGGCAAAGAGGAGGAGCAGGATCAGGCCCACGCCTGGGAGGATCTGCCAGGCGCCCTGCAGGTAGATGGCCGAGTTGCAAAGGGCGGAAATCCCCAGTAGCAAAGGCACCACCAGGCGCTGGAACCGAGGGAACCGGTCCTGGAGCTGGAAGTGCAGGTGGTTTCGGTCCCCGCAAAAGATGGGCCGCCGCAAGGTCTTCCGGATGGCCATCACGAGGAGCACGTCCGCGATGGGATAGGCGAAGAGCCAGAGCATGTGGTTGGGATTGGCGGTCAGGACATTCTTCTGGGCGAAGATGACAACCAGCAGGCCGATGGAGAGGCTTCCGCAATCACCCAGGAAGAGCCGCGCCCGGGGCCAGTTCCAGAGGAGGCACCCGATGAGGCCCCCGATCGTCAGGGGGTGGGGATAACCCGCAACCCAGAGCGATCCCATCACCACCAGGGCGAAGCCGATGGCCAGGCCGTTTGCGCCGTCGATGAGGTTGAAGGCCTGGGGAAGACTCCAGAACATGACCACCAGGAGGGGGAAGACCGTCCAGATCGAGAAGGGCAGCGTGAACCAGAGGAACTGGAAGGGGGCGGCCGTGGGCGTCACCCAGTGGTAGGCGCCGAGGCTCAGGACCACCGCGAGAACGAGGCAGGCGATGGCCTTGTACCGCGCCCGGATATCCCACCTGTCGTCGGCGAGGCCCAGGAGGGCGACGAAGAGGATGGCGGTGCCCTCCAGGGCGGTGACGGGAATCGGGGCCTCGAAGATGAACGCGAGCACGATGAGGGTGATCCCGAAGGCCAGGCCTCCGACCCTGGGTACGGGCTCCCCGTGCTGCCTTCGACCCCCGGGCATATCCAGCAGGCCCAGAAAAGGGGCAAGGCGAATGGCCGCGAATGCGGTCAAAGCGCAGACAGTCAGGCTGGTCAGGGCGAGCAGGATTCTATGCATCAGGTCCGGAAGGTGGTTCCGCCCATTCTCAGGGCGGAGGGGCTAGGGACAGGGACGCCAGTTTAGCACTTTCCCGAAGGGAGGTGCAGCCTCCAAGTCGAATGGTGAATGCGCCTTGCTTGTAAATAATTGGTCCTAATACATGCATGGACCGATGCGAGCCTCCGGTCGCGCGAGAAGGGCACATGGTGAAGGAATCCGGTGCGGATTGGGTCAAGGGGAGGGCGGAATCAACAGGTCGGCCGACAAGGTTCATCAATGAACCAATTATATATCCTCGCGTGGAGGCCGGGGCCGTACATTTTCAGGAACCCCTTTGTCGGTCCGGAGGGACAGGCCCAAGGACTAGAATGTCGGCAGGAGCCCCGATCTGAAAATGCGATTTCAATACTTCGAAGAGGAACGCAGGGATCACTGGAAGAAGATCCTCCTTGGCCTCCTCCCCCCCGGGGCCCTCCTTCTGCGGCGCTGGTTGAGGTACCGCCGCCGATACCCCAGGGCGTCGGTGGACCCGGCCAGCCTGATCGAAACCGGGGCGCGCCTGGAGGAGGGCTGCGTCATCCATGCCGCGACCCTCGGCGCCACGGTGGAGGTGGGGGCCTGCTCGACGGTAGGGGCGGGTTCGGTCCTGTCGGGCATGGGGCCCATCCGGATCGGCCGGTTCTGCTCCATCGGTCCCGACTGTTTCATCCGCTCCGACAACCATGATCATGGCGCGGTCACCACCTACCCCCTGGGCCAGCTGGCCGACGGGGTCTCGGCCGTCGCGGGGAGTTTCCGGGGCGGGGAAATCCAGCTCGGCCACGATGTGTGGTTGGGGCGGGGCGTCACGATCCTGGCCGGGGCGCATCTGGGCACCGGCTCCATCGTGGCGGCCGGGTGTGTGGTCCCTGGCAAGGCCTTTCCGCCGTACAGCATCATTGGCGGGGTCCCGGGCAAGGTGCTGCGCATGAGGTTCCCCGAGGCGACCGTTGCCAGCCTCCTGGCCGAGGCCTGGTGGGATCGCCCCCTGCCGGAAATCCTGGGCCCCATGCGCGAACGCCTCCTCCGCCCGCCGGACCCCGAACTTCCCACCGCCTCCTCTTGCGGGGATAATCAGGATTCACGTTCCAACGAGGCCCGATGACGCTTTCCTCCGATCTTTTCCGCCAAGTATGGCTCGCCCGGATCCCCACCATGGATTACCGGGTCCTGGAGGGGGTGACCTTTCCGGAGATCCCCTCCGGCGTGCCGGTGACCACCACCCTGGCCGCCTTCCGCTCGATCCTGGCCGATATGGGCCTGGATCGGGACCGCTTCGGCACGCCCCAATGGAACCCGCTCTCCCCGCTCGTGCCGGCCGGTTCCTCCGTCGTCATCAAGCCGAACTGGGTTCTCCATACCAACTTCTCCGGCGAAGGCATGGATTGCGTGGTGACCCACCCGAGCCTCCTCGCCGCCCTCTGCGCCTACCTCTTCAAGGCGGAGCCCGGGAAGGTGGTGCTCGGGGATGCGCCCGTCCAGGGCTGTGATTTCCCGGTTCTCATGGAATGGCTGGACCTGGAGCGCTGGATCGGCCCTTGGGCCGAGAGGATCAGCGTGCGCGACTTCCGCCTCGTGACCCTCCCCGGTGGCCATTTCGTGGACGCCAAGGCGGCATCGGCCACCCGGGACCCGGAAAGGGATTACCTGCTCTTCGACCTGGCGGGAAAGAGCGTTCTCGAGCCCATCACCGACCGGGAGGAGACCCCCTTCCGGGTCACCATGTACGACCCGGACGCCATGAAGCGCACCCACCGCCCCGGCCGGCACCAGTTCCTGGTCGCCCGGGAGATGATCGAGGCGGATGTCGTATTCAACCTGCCCAAGTTGAAGACCCACAAGAAGTCGGGGGTCACCGGCGCCCTCAAGAACCTCATCGGGATCAACGGCCACAAGGAATACCTGCCCCATCACCGCAAGGGCGGAGCCGGGAGGGGCGGCGACTGCTATCCGGGCGGGTCCATGGCCAAGTCCCTGGCGGAGGATCTGCTGGATCGGGCCAACCGGCTCGGGGCCGGCCCCGCCAAGCGGGCCCTTTTCGTGGCCGCCTACGTTCTCAATCGTCTTGAAGGGCGCCGGAAGGCCAGGATCGGCCTGGAGGGCTCCTGGCATGGCAACGACACCATCTGGCGGACCTGCATGGATCTCCAGCGGATCCTGCACTACGGCAAGGTGGACGGCACCCTGGCCGAGACCCGGCAGCGCTCCGTGTGGAGCCTGACGGACGCCATCCTCGCGGGCCAGGGCGAGGGGCCCCTGGCCCCCTCTCCCCGCCCTTTGGGCCTGCTGACCCTCGCGGCCTCCCCGGTGGCGGCCGAGTGGGTCCACACGTTGGCCATGGGCCTGGATCCCGAACGGATCCCCATCGTGCGGGAGGCCTTCGGCCAATGGCCCTGGCCTCTGGTCGATTTCGCCCCCGGCGAGGTCGAGGCCCTCCTGGAAGGGGTGCGCCTGCCCCTGGAGGAGATCTTCGATCGGGTGGGCGCCGACTTCGTTCCGCCCCTGGGCTGGCAGGGCCACTGCGAAAGGGCCCGGGTCTGAGCGCCCTCCGCCGGGCCTACTGGGCATTCCACCACAGGTGGAAGGGGGTCGTGCCGCGGATGGCGGCCATGGATGCCCATCGCGCCCTTCCCGAATCCGAGGCCGCGGCCGATATCGGGGCGCGGCTGAAGTCGCAGCTTGAGCACTTCAAGGACCATTCCGGGGCCTTTCCCGCGTGGCGGGAACTCGCGGGAGCCCCGCCCAGCGAGGTCCTGGCGGCCTGGTCCAGCCTTCCCGTGATGACCAAGGCGGACCTCCGCGAGCGGTTCCCCGTCGGGGCCATCCTCCCCCGGTGCCCGGGAGGGGTGCCCAACGGGACCGGAGGCAGCACGGGGGAGCCCACCCGGTTCGTCCACGATCCCCAGATGCTTCTCTCCTGCACCTCCACGATGTACTACGCCTGGAGGTCCATGGGGTGGCGCCCCGGCATGCCCGTGCGGGCCCTGTGGGGCGCCCAGCGGGATATCGGGATGGGGCTCGGCTGGAAAGGGGTCCTCAAGCAGGGCATCTGGGACCTGCTCGGCGGGGTGAGGGTGAACGACGGTTTCGCCCTGGACCCGGAACGGGGCCGGGCCTTCCTGGCCCAGATCGCGGCCTGCCCCCGGCCCTGCGCGGTGTACGGCTACACCAGCCTCCTGGCCGCGGTGGCGCGGCAGGCGCTGGAAGAGGGGATCCGGATCCCCGCCGGACGGGTGGCCACGGCCTGGAACGGCGGCGAAACCCTTTTCCCCGAACAATCGGAACGCTTCCGGGAGGCCTTCGGGGTTCCAATCCAGAACTATTACGGCGGCCGGGAGGTGGGAGGAATGGCCTTCCAGCGCCAGGGAGAGGTGGACCTCCAGGTCCTCCGTCCCTTCATCTTCCTGGAAGTGGTGGACGCCGAAGGGCGGGCCTGTCCGCCGGGAGAGCCCGGGCGGCTCCTGGTGACCAGCACCGTGAATCGCGGGAGTCCCTTCCTTCGCTACGAGATCGGGGACCTGGCGAGTCATCCGGCGGGGGCCTCCGGGCCCAGCGGAATCCGGAGGCTGGAGGGCATCCAGGGACGGGTGTCCAGCACCCTGAGGCTGAAGGGCCGCAGCGTGAGCAGCATCTATTGGAACCACCTCTTCAAGGACTACCCGGAGGTGAGGGCCTTCCAGGTGCGAGGCAGGGGGGATTCGCTCCGGATCCTGCTGGAAGCGCCTGGCCTGCCGGAGGCTGCCCTGGGCCGCATCCGGGCCACCATCGCCGGGTTCCTGGGAGAACTTCCCGTGGACATCGGCCTCGTGGACGCCATTCCCCTGTCGGCCACCGGGAAACTGATCCACGTGATCCAGGAGGAGGGATGATCAAGCCGCTCACCCGATGGTACTGGGCGCGCCACGCCAGGAACAACGGCCTCCCTGAGGTGCGGAGCCGGGTGGAGGCGTTCCGGGCCTCGGACCCCACCGGGCGCCGGCGGGAACTGGGCCGCCTTCTCCAGGCGCAGTTGAGGCTCTTCTCCCCCTTGGACGGGGCCTACGACGAATGGCGGCGCCTGGCGCGGGAGGAGGATCCGGAATGCGTCCTGGACGCCTGGTCCTCCCTGCCCATCATGACGAAGAAGGACCAGCGGGAGCGTTTTCCCCCCCAGGCCATCCAGGCCTGGCTCGGCGGGAAAGGACTCCTGAACAGCACAGGGGGCAGCACGGGAGAGCCCACCTTCTTCGTCCAGGATCCCGGCATGGTCGCCGGCGGACTTGCCCTGCAGACCCTGCACTGGATGCGCATGGGCTGGAAGCCGGGATTGCCCCTGGTGAGCCTGTGGGGAGCCCAGCGGGACATCGGGGCCGGCCTCAAGGGTCTGCCCGCCCTCAAGAAGCGCCTCTCCGACTACCTGTACGGATTCGATGTGATCGCGGGCTTTTCCATCACGGAGGATACGGCGCTTCGCTTGCTTGACCGCTTAGAGGCCGGGGCCCCCGTCGGCATGTACGGCTACACCAGCCTCCTGGACTTCCTGGCCCGCACCGCCATCAAGCACGGCCGCACCGTCCGGCCCGGACAGGTCACCACGGCCTGGAACGGCGGCGAATGCCTTTTCCCGGACCAGTCGGAACGGTTCGAGTCCGTGTTCCACGTGCCGATCCTCAACTACTACGCAGGGCGGGAATTGGGGCCCCTGGCCGGCCAATGCCGGAAGGGGGGCGTCCTGGAGGTCCCCCGGCCCTTCGTCCATCTGGAGCTGGTGGACGCCGCGGGCGCCCCCGCCGCACCGGGCGAAGAGGGCCGGATCATCGTGACGAGCACCCTGTGCAAGGGCACGCCCTTCCTGCGCTACGAGGTGGGGGACCTGGGCATGGCCGGTCCCGCCCTTCGCGACGAGGCCGGCCTCCTGGGCCTGGACGCGGTGAGCGGCCGGGTTTCCAGCCTGCTGACGGTGGGCGGAAAAACCATCAGCAATATCTTCTGGAACCACCTGTTCAAGGAATATCCGGAAATCGCCCAGTTCCAGGTCGTCTCCCGCCGGGATGGCCTGCTTTTCCGCTTCCGGGGCGCCGGGTTCAGCCCGGAAAGGGAGGCCTCCCTCCGGGGGATCCTGGCCGGCTTCCTGGCCGATGTGACCCTGGCCATCGAATGGCATGAACGCCTGCCCCTCACCCCCGCGGGCAAGCTCATCCACGTGATCCAGGAATGATCAACCCAAGGCGCGGCTGAGGCTTCCCGACTGGATTCCACCCAGGTCCAGGGCGGCGAAGCGGAACCCTGCCCTCCAGCAGGCCCGCTCCAGGTCCGTGCGCAGGGGTTCCTCCAGGGCCCGGGGCATCAGTTCCCGGGCGATCTCCAGACGGACCACGGGGCCATGCCACCGGGCCCTTCCTGGCCAGAGGCCGTGGGCCCGGAGGAAGCTTTCCACGGCCTCCACCTGGGCCAGGCGCTCCGGCGTCACCTCGGAGCCCACGGGAAAACGGCTGGCGAGGCAGGGCGTGGCGGGTTTGTCCGCGATGGGCAGCTCCCAGGCGCGGGCCAGTTCCCGGATGGCATCCTTGCCGAGACCGGCCTCCAGCAGGGGGGAAGCGACGCCGCGTTCCTGGCCGGCACGCATGCCCGGGCGGTCGTCTCCGAGGTCATCCGCCTGGTTGCCGCATAGGATGAGGGCGCCGGGCCATCGTTCGGCCGCCAGTTCCAGGGCCTTTTCGAACAGGTTCTTCTTGCAGTGGTAGCAGCGATCGCCCGAGTTGGCCCGGTAGGCGGGATCCTCCGTCTCGCCCGTATCGGCCTCAACCAGCTCCGCGCCCAGTTGGGCGGCGAGGGCCCGGGCCTCCGCGCGCTCTTCCCGGGCCAGGCTGGGTCCCGTGGCCAGCAGCGCGGTGGTGGGCAGACCCAAGCGCATGCAGGCGGCCAGCACCACCGTGGAATCGAGTCCTCCCGAGAAGCAGACGACGCAGTGACGGCCTCCAGCCCCGTCCCGCAGTGTCTGGAACAGGCGGGATTCGGATGCTGATATGCTCATGGGTCCACCTTAACACGGCCCCTGGCACGGGGCCTGAGCATGAGAGGCAGTGCATGGATGAAGTCCGGATCCGAAAGCTCCTGGGAGCCTTCCAGGAGGGGGAACTGCCCCTGGAGGACCTGGTCGCCGCCCTGAAGCAGTTGCCATTCAAGGACCTGGGCTATGCCAACCTGGACCTGCACCGGGAGATGCGCCGAGGTTGCGCCGAGGTGGTCTACTGCGAGGGGAAGAGGCCCGGGCAGGTGGGGGAGATCTTCGGTCATCTGCTGGAGCACCATGACAATGTCCTGGGAACCCGCGCCCGGCCTGAGGACCACGCGGAGGTCCTGAAGCGCGCCCCGGATGCCGTATGGCATGCCGAGGCCCGCATCATCCGGGTGGAGCGCCGCCCCCTGGAGGCGCCGCCCACCGAGATCCTGGTCGCGGCCGCGGGCACGTCCGACCTGCCGGTCGCCGAGGAGGCGGCGGTGACCGCCGAGTTCATGGGAAACCGCGTGGGACGCCTGTACGACGTGGGCGTGGCCGGGATCCACCGGCTCCTGGCCCATTCCGAGCGGATCGCCTCCGCCTCCGTGATCATCGCCGTGGCCGGGATGGAGGGCGCCCTCCCCTCGGTGATCGCGGGCCTCGCGCGCTGTCCCGTGGTGGCCGTGCCCACCAGCGTCGGATATGGAGCGAGCTTCGGGGGCGTGGCGGCCCTCCTGGCCATGCTCAACAGCTGCGCCAGCGGCGTCGGCGTCGTGAACATCGATAACGGCTTTGGCGCGGCCACCCTGGCATCGCTCATCAACCGGAGGTAGCTTGCGGAGTCTGTACCTGGATTGCTTCTCTGGCATCAGCGGCGATATGACCGTCGCCGCCCTGCTGGACCTGGGCGCAAGCCGGGAGGCGCTCGAATCCGGTCTGGCCTCCCTCGGCCTGGAAGGCTGGAAGGCCTCCATCGGGCGGGGCATGAAGGGGGCCCTCGCGGGCACCACCTTCCGGGTGGAGGTGGACGAAGGGCGCCAGAAGGAGCGCAGCCTCCGGGAGATCGAGGCCCTGATCCAGGCCGCGCCCCTGCCCCAGGCGGCCTCCGATCTGGCCCAGCGCGCCTTCCGGCTCCTGGGCGAGGCCGAGGCCCGGATCCACGGCATCCCCGTGGAGGAGGTCCATTTCCACGAGGTGGGCGCCGTGGACAGCATCATCGATCTGGTCGGGGCGGCCCTTTGCCTGACGGACCTGGCGCCGGATGAAGTGATCGTGTCCCCCGTGCCCCTCGCCAGGGGATTCATCCGTTGCCGGCATGGCCTGATCCCGCTCCCGGCCCCGGCGACGCTGGACCTCGCCAAGGGGGTCCCCGTGGGCAAGCCCCCGGCCCCCACCGTCCGGGAACTCTGCACGCCCACGGGCCTCGCCCTGGTCCGGGCCATGGCCACGGGCTACGGGGATCCCCCGTCGGGGGTCGTGAGGGGCACGGGCTATGGGCTTGGACGGGTCGACCTGCCCTGGCCCAACGCCCTCAGGGCCATTCTTCTCGAGCGTTCGGCGGAGGCTGCCCAGGTGGTCCAGCTGGAAGCGAACCTGGATGATGCGACGGGGGAGGCCCTGGCCCATGCCCTGGACCAGGCCCTTGCCGAAGGCGCCCTGGACGCCTGGTTGACGCCGGTCCTGATGAAGAAGGGCCGGCCCGGCTTCGTCCTGGGCCTCCTTTGCGAGCCCGCGGACGCGGCCCGCCTCACGGATCTCATGCTGCGGGAAACGCCCACCCTGGGGGTGCGGCGGTCCACCCTGGACCGCACCACCCTGCCGCGGGAAACCCGCTCCGTGCCCACGGAGGGGGGGGAGGTGCGCTGCAAGGTGGCCTTCCCTCCGGGCGCGCCGCCCCGGGTGAAGCCCGAGCACGAGGACTGCCTCCTGGCCAGCCGGAAATCCGGCCTTCCGCTTTCGGAAATCGTCGCCCAGGCCCTGCGCGCGGCCGGGCGTCCCTAGGTCCAGACGCCCCGCCACTGCTGGTAGACGAGAAGGGGCCACAGGGTGTCGCTGAGGTCCCGGGTCCCCGCCAGATGGGTGGCCCACAGGGTCCGCACGGGCTTGGAACGGAATCCCCCCTCGCCCAGGGCGGATGGGGCCAGGAGTTCCTCCGCCCAGGGCCGGAGGGGTCCCCGGAGCCAGGGACCCAGGGGCACCTCGAAGCCCCGCTTGGGACCCTGGAGCAGATCCGGGGGCAGGAACCGACCCAGGACCCGGCGCAGGATGGCCTTCCCCTGGCCCTGGTGAACCAGGTATTCGGGGGGGAGCGTCCAGGCGAACTCGAAGATCCGGTGATCGAGGAGGGGAGCCCGTGCCTCCAGGCTGACCGCCATGCTGGCCCTGTCCACCTTCACCAGCACGTCGTCGGGCAGGTAGGTCCGGGCATCCTTCAGGGCCATCCACTGGGAGGGGTGGGCCACGTCGAGGGACCCGGCCCATGGGTCCGGCTGGCCCGGCGCCGGTTCCAGCATCCACGCGTCGGGGTCGCCATGGGTCAACAGACGGTCGTGGAGGGTCTCCAGGTCGTCGGCCCCCAGGACCGCGGCGGCCTTGGCGAGCCGGTTCCCCTGGAGCCGGTGGCGCGCGGTGAAGCCCCCCAGGCCCGTCCGGGCCGTGAGGGCGTCCCAGGTCCCGGGCGGGGTGGCGCGGAGCAGCGCGGCCGCCGGTTTCCGGAGGACCCCGGGCAGGCCCTCGAGTCTACGGGCCAGGGGGGCGCCGGCGAAGGCCCGCCAGTAACCCGCGAAGGCTTCGTCGCCTCCGTCACCGGAAAGGGCGACCACCACGTCCCGCCGCGCCCACCGGCACAGGAGGTAGGTGGGCAGCTGCGAGATATCCGCGAAGGGTTCGTCGTAGAGTTCCGGCAGGCGGGGCACCAGTTCGAGCAAATCCGCCGGATCAAGGCGGGCCGCATGGTGGTTCGTTCCCAGGTGCCGGGCCACCCGGGCGGCCTGGGCGGATTCGTCGAAGGCCTCGTCCTGGAAGCCGATGGTGTAGGTGGAGACGGGACCGCCCCCCTGGGCGGCCATGAGCGCGGCCACGAGGGAGGAGTCCACCCCGCCGGAAAGGAAGGCGCCCACGGGGACGTCCGCCCTGCATCGGCGGATCACGGCGTCCTGGAGCAGGGCGTGGAGGGCGTCCTCGGCCTCCCGCCCGTCACCTGTGAACGGGGCGGAAGCGCAGCGGGGCATGACCTCGGCGGGATCCCAGTACCGCCTCAAGCGGGGCACCGCGTCATCCGGATCCAGGGAGAGCAGGGTGCCGGGCTGGAGTTGGGCCAGGCCCGGGTGGATGGTCCGGGGAGAAGGCAGGCAGGCCCGGAGCAGGAAGAGGCGAAGGGAGGCCGGATCGACGCCTCCCCGGAAGGCGGGATGCCGGCGGAGGGCCCGCAACTCCGAGCCCCAGAGGAAGCTTCCCCCCTGCCAGCCGTAGTAGAGGGGCTTCTTCCCGAGCCGGTCCCGGCCCAGCCAGAGACGGCGGGCCTCCCGGTCCCAGCAGGCGAAGGCGAACATGCCCCAGAACCGGGGAACCGAAGCCTCCACGCCCCATTCCCGGAAGGCCGCGAGCATGACCTCCGTGTCGGAATGGCCCCGGAAGGTGTGGCCCAGGGCCGCCAGATCCGCCCTGATCTCCTCGCAATTGTAGATCTCGCCATTGAAGGTGATGATGAACCGGCCCCCCTGGCTCTCCATGGGCTGGTGCCCCGCGGGGCTCAGATCCAGGATGGCGAGCCGGCGGAATCCCATGCCAAGCCCCTGGGTGGAATCCACCCAAAGGCCCTGGTCGTCGGGCCCCCTGTGGTGAAGGGGATCGATCATGGCCTGGATACGATCGGCCAGCGGCCCCCCGATGGGCCCTTGCCCCCGTTCCCAGGCACCCGCGAAGCCGCACATCAGGCGCCCTCCCCTTCCAGGCCGCGGAAGCAGGCCTCCCACTGTTCCAGGATGGAGCTTTCCCCGAATCTCTCCAGGATTTCAGGGGCCCGGGCCGCCAGATCCCGGCGCAGTTCCGAAGAGCCCATCAAGCGGTCAAGAGCCTCCGCAAGGCCCGGAACATCGGCCAATGGCACCAGGAGGCCGTCCACGCCCGGGCGAAGGATATCGGAAGGGCCCGTGGGGCAATCGAAGCTTACGACCGCCACCCCCGCGGCCATGGCCTCGCACAGGACGTTCGGAAAGCCCTCCGCGCGCGAGGAGAGCACGAAGATATCGGCCCCGCGCATCTGGGCGGTGATATCGCTCCGGTTGCCCATGAGCCGGACCCGGCCGCCCAGGCCCAGTTCCCGGGCCTGGGCCTCCAGGGCGGATCGCTCCGGACCTTCGCCCAGGAGATCCAGGCGCCATTCCGGATGCCGGTTCGCCACCCGGGCGAAGGCCTCCAGGAGCAGATCGAATCCCTTGTAGGAAGTGAGCCGCCCCGCCCCGATGATCCGGGGCCGGGTCTCGGCGGCGGGGAGGTCCGGTCCGGGGGGGAGCACGGGATTGGGGATCACGTGGATCCGCTTGCGAAGGAAGGATGGGAAGAAGGACCGGATGCTGGCGACCTGGACGACGATGGAGGCCGCCAGGGGATAGGACAGCATCCGCAGCAGATTCCAGATCCGGCCGATATCGTAGGATGCCGGATCGACCCGTTCGGAGACGACCACCGGGAAGCCGAGCCCCGTGCATCCGAAGAGGGCGAGGACATTGGTGCGATCGATGAAGCTGAGGAGCAGATCCGGCCGGATCCCCCGCAGTTCCCTCCGGAGGCGCCTGAGCCGGGCGGCATTGTTGGACACCTTCTGGGCCAGGCCGATGGACTGGGAGGAAAGCCCCAGGGGAATGTACCTGACCCGGGAATCCAGGGGGAAGAAGGGGCGGGAGCCCGGTCCTTCCAGGGTCAGCAGGGAGACTTCCCTCCCCTGGGCAGCCCAGGCGTTGGCCAGGATCGACATCACCCGCTGGGCCCCGCCACTCTGCATGTCGTGGATGAGGAGAGCCAGCCGTTGGGGCGATCGGGAGGACTTGGGTGGAGCGGCCATGGACACCTTGGTGGGATGGAAACGTTGTGAGACGCTGGTGATGCCAGTCTACCGGAGTTGCCCTTGGCCGAATTTATGCATGTCATCACCTCGCTGGTCGCCGGCGGAGCCGAGGCCATGGTCAGCAAGGTGGCGATGGAGCGGGCCCGGCGGGGCCGGATGGACACCGTGTTATGCCTGGGCGGACCCGGGATCTGGGGCCCCCGCTTGCAAGCGGCCGGCGTGCCGGTGGTGTGCCTGGACCTGGGGGCCCGGCGCCCCCTGGCGACCCTGGCGGCCTTCCGGGGGGCGACCCGCCCCGCCGCGATCCTCGGCTGGATGTATCACGGGAACCTGGCCGCCTACGCCCTGGGCCGCGCCTGGGGCGTGCCCTTCGCCTGGAACATCCGGGCCACCTGGGACCCGGGCGGGTTCGGGAAGGGGGCGACCCGGACCGTGATGGAGCTCAACCGGATCCTGTCCGCCTCCCCCCGCCGCATCCTCAGCAACAGCCACGAGGCTGTGAGGGACCACAAGGCGGCCGGCTTCGCCGGCGCGTGGGACGTGATTCCCAATGGCTTCGAACTGGAGCGGTTCCGGCCCGATCCAGCGGCCCGCGCCGCCTTCCGTGCCTCCCTGGGCCTGGGGGACGCGGACCTGGCCCTGGGAATGGCGGCCCGCCTGCATCCCATGAAGGACCACGCCGGGCTCCTGCGGGCCTGGGAGCATGTGGGCGAGGCCCATCCCCGGGCCCACCTCCTCCTGGCGGGGACCGGACTCACCCCGGGAGCTCCCCTCTTCGAGGATGCCCCCTGGCGGGATCGGATCCATCTCCTGGGGGAACAGGGCGACATGCCCGCTTTCCAGGCCTCCCTGGATGTGGCCGTGCTCTCCTCCGCGTACGGCGAAGCCTTCCCCAACGCCCTCGGCGAGGCCCTGGCCTGCGGCGTTCCCTGTGTGGCGACCGACGTGGGGGATTCCCGGGAAATCGTGGGCCGGGCCGGACGCGTCGTCCCGCCCCGCGATCCCGGGGCCCTGGCCGCCGCCCTGGAGGAGATCCTGGGCCTGGGGCGGGAGGAAAGGGCGGCCCTGGGCGAGGCCGGGCGCCAGCGGATGCGGGCCCGGTACAGCATCCAGGCGGTTGGGGACCTTTATCAGGCCTTCTTCGAGGAACTGTCCGGTTCCCCCAGGTAGGGCAGGAAGGCCAGGAGCGCGATCCAGGAGGTTTCGTCCAGCAGGTTGTGGCTGAAAAAGCCCACGATGGACCAGCAGCAAATGGCGACCACACAGAGCGTGGAACGGCGGGCCAGGGATCCGAAGAGCCCAGGGATCAGCGCGGCGGCCCAGACCCCGTGATCCGCCATGAGATTCAAGTAGGCGTTGTGGGAGGAACGATCCAGGGTCCAGAGGTACGAGGCCCCCGTTCCATGGCCGATCCAGGGGGATCGGGCGATCATGGCCAGGGCCTCGTCCAGGACCTGAAGCCGGTCGGCCGTGCTGTAATCGTCGGTGGAGAGGCTCACCCGCAGGATCAGGTCCGTCATGATCGAACTATCCACGGGGATCCAGCCGGTTCCGAGCAGAAGGGCGCCCGTTCCCAGGGCCGTCCCGGCCACGGCCGCCAAGGCGCCGGCCCAGGCCCGCCATCGGAGCTGGCCCATCCAGCAGAGGGTGGGACCCAGGAGGAGGCCCAGGAGGATGGCGGAACGGGAGAAGGTGGGGATGATCCCGACGAGGGTGATGCCGTAGAACCAGATCCTGGCCCGGGTGGGCACCGCCTCCCAGGCGGCGATGGCGCCCATCAGGAGGCTGATCCCGCTCACGTTGGGATTGAGGTACAGCCCGGCTGACCGGCCAAGGAAGGGGGAGAAGGTCAGGGGGGCGAACAGGTCGACCAGGTTCAGGGCCACCCCCAGGATCACGGCGGCGGCCAGGGCTTTGCGGGCGGCGGCCCGGGCCTCGGGGATGGAAAGGAGGACGAGGGCTGAACCCAGGAGGCCCAGGGTATAGAGGCGCAGGCGGAGGAACGCCTGGTATTCCTCGTCCTGGGGCGTCATGAAATACCAGGCCAGGGTCACCGCCAGGAAGATGGCCAGCCAAAGGACGAAGCGGGATTCCAGGAAGGCCCGGCCCGTCCCCGGCCTGAGGGCCGCCAGGAGGGCCACCCCGGCGGCGAAGCCCGCGAAGAAGACCACCGGCGGAGGGAGGAATTTGAGGGTGAACCCGTAGAGCACGAAATCGGTGCAGAAGAGTCCCACCATGGTCCAGGCCAGGGCTGTCGCGAGCAGGTGGCCGGCTCTCATGGGGCCGCCTCCTGGCGCTTGATGAGGCGCCAGGCCCAGGCGGAAAGGAGCACGAGTGTGAGGGCGTGCACCACAGCGGTGGATAGGGCGATGCCGGGCAGACCCATCCACTTCAGGAGCAGGATATCGAAGCCCAGGTTGACCGCCGCGCTGAATGCGGCGGCGGGGAGCAGGATCTGGTTGCTGCCCAGGGCGGAAATGACCCGCACCACGAGGATTCCCCCGATGTAGAAGGGAAGCTGGACGAAATACATGGCCTGGACGCGGGCCACCTCCAGGGTCTGGGCCTCCGTGAAGGCCCCCCGCTGGAAGACGGCGGCGACCATGGGGCGGGAGGCCAGGATCAGCGCCACGGCCACGACTGCGGCCAGGGCCATGGTTCCCAGGAGGAAGGTGGCCGCCACCCGCCGGAGCTGATCCCAGTTCCGGGTGGCCGTCAACCGGGAGAAGGTCGGGAGCACGGCGGTGCCCAGGGCTCCCGCCGACAAGGTCAGGAGGGCCTGGGGGATCCTGTTGGCGTAGGTCAGGGCGGCGATCCCGCCGACGGGCAGGAAGCTCGCGACCCCCACATCCACGAGGGCCGTGCTGCACATGAGGAGGCCCCCGCCCACCATGGGCGTGAACTGGCGGATGAAGGTCCTCACGTGGGCCCAGGGGACGGGGCCCAGTTTCCGCCGGAAGCGCCGGGAGATGGTCCAGGCGAGGACCGCCCCCTCGAGGAGGCCTCCGGCCAGGATTCCCGCCACCAGCGCCCAGATCCGGAATCCCGGGAAGAAGGCCAATCCGGCCACGGAGGCGACGGCGGTGAGGCCGGGCACCAGGGCCGGGAGGGCGAAGCGCCCTTCCGCGTTCTGGACGGCGGAGAGGAGCTGGCTCAGGGTGGACAGGGCGATCAGGGGGGTCATCGCCCGGAACACCGGCACCAGCCACGCCCGGGCCTCCGGACCCAGGCCGGGGCCCGCCGCCGCGAGGAGGGGGCGGGCCAGGACATTGAGGACGAGGATGGCGAGGAGGGCCAGGCCCAGAGCCAGGAGGGTCGTCCAGACGCCGAGGTCGAGCGCGGCGTCGTCCCCTTCCTGGGTCTTGATCTTCACATAGACGGGGACCAGGGCCGCCGGGACGGTGCCCAGGACGACATTGACGTAGAGCATGACGAGGCCGAAGGCCACCACGAAGGCATCCACCTCCGGGGCCACGCCCAGGTTCCTGGCCATGAGCATCTCCCTGGCCATTCCAAGGAGCTTGACCACCAGGGAAATGCTGGAGATGGACAGGGCCGCATGGGTGATGGCCCGGATTTCCGTCCGGCTCATGGCCGGCTCAGGCCTGGTTTCCCGGGGCGAGGGCTGCCCGCACCACGGGGTGGTTGTCCTTGAGCCAAGCGCCCAGGAAGGCCAGTGCGAAGACCGCCATGACCATGAGGCTCCGGGTGGGCCGGCTCTTCCGTTCGGGCAGGTTGCCGTCATCCAGGACGCTCAGTACGGGAATATCGGTCTTCTCCTCCAGGAGGGCCTGTTCCTTGAGGGCGGCCAAGGTGAGCACGGTCTGCTTGCGCATGGCGAGCATCCCCTCCAGGTGGGCCCCCTCCAGGCGAACGGTGGGGTCGGCGCTCGTCAGGTAATTGGCGTGTCCCGCCTGGAACCACTTCTTCATCGCGTCCTCGGCGGCCGTAAGTTCCTTTTCGGCCTCCTTCATCCGCGCCTCCGCGAAACGGGCCTTGCTGCCCCCCTTGGTGCGGGTCTTTTCCCTCAGGAATTCGTCCAGCAGCTCCAAGGTGCGGCGGACGAGGGCCTGGGAAAGATCCGGAGAGAGGGTTTCGACGTCGATGGTGATGACCCGGGTCTTCACGTCCTTCCGGATCTTCATGTGCTCCATGCTGGCCTGGATGGCCTCGTCCAGGGTCTTCTTGCGAAGGTAGTCCCGCCAGGTGCTCGTGCGTTCCGCCTCCTCGCCGAAGCGCCAGGCCCGTTCATGGAAACGGAAGGTGGTTTCCAGGAGACGCCGGTGCAGCCACCAGCTGCCGAGGACTTCCGTATGGATGGCATCGTCCGAACTGCCCAGGCCGCTGATGCCGAGCATGGGAGCCAGGGCCGCCACCTGTCCGAGGCCGGGAAGCTGGCGCTCCGAGCCTGGAAGGATCCGCGCCGTGCTCTTGAAGTGATTGGGGAGGAAGATCACCAGGGCTGCGCAGACCACCGATGCGACCAGGGCCCATTGGAGGGGCCTGGCCAGACTCTTGAAGAACCAGCGTGGCTGGAGGAGGGGGGATTCGGCACTCATGATAGGTCAAATGCTCCCACCAACAGGGTATCCCGGCAACAGCCGCGGGTCCGCCGCGCGAATCCCGCCGGCACCCTCACCAGGCGGAAGGGCGTTCCGCAAAGCTTGGCGCCTCAGGTCTCCCACCCCCCTCTCCGCGCCATGGAATGCCAGCCCCCCGGTAAGAGCCGCCCAGGAAGCAGCCCTGGGGTTCGTGCGGATGGATCCTCAGGAGGTTGGATTTCCCGCTCGGGACTCTTTACATCTCATCGCCCCAGGGCTCTTAACCTGCTCAAGGGCTACCGTATTTTTCTGATTCCTGCGTGGCGTTCAGGGAATCGATCCGAATTGCCTTTCTTCCCGCCGCCTTGTTGGGCAATCATGGCGGGGCAGGCCCCTGGATTTCTTCCGCCCGCATCAGGGGGCGGGCGGGTATTCACCAGGGAGGAACCTGCGTGCGGAGGGACTCGGGGGATGGGTCGCTTGACTGATGGGCATGCAGGGTGCGCAACGCCAGCGGCGCCGGGCAAGGGCAGGTAGCCCCGCCATGGCCTACCGGTGGATGCCCTGGAGATGGAAGCTTTGCATCAAGCTTCTGGTCTCCGGCCTGCCGATTCCAAGGGGCGTGTGGCATGCCCTCGACGCCTTCAGGCATGGGCGCATGGATCAGGGGCCCTATGCGCTGGGCGTCTTCCGGCGGCATTTCGAGTCCGTGGGTCTGAATGAGCCTTTCGTCGCCCTGGAAATGGGCCCCGGTGATTCCATCGCCTCGGCCCTTATCGCGAAGGCCCATGGCGCGGTCCACACCTATCTGGTGGATGCGGGGGATTACGCCAGGAAGGAGCCGGAGGTCTACCGCCGGATCGCGGAATACCTCCATGGAATAGGGGTTCCCGTTCCCATGGGCTGGAGGACGGTCCAGGAACTCCTCCTGGCCTGCGACGCGGAATACCTGACGGGAGGCATCGCGTCCCTGGAGGCGATCCCGGCCGGGACCGTCGATTTCGCATGGTCCCACGCCGTTCTTGAGCACGTCCGCCATGCCGAGTTCGAGCCGACGGTGAAGGCCTTGAAACGTTGCCTGCGCCCCGGGGCGAGGATGACGCACCAGGTCGATCTGACCGATCATCTGGGAGGCGCCCTGAACAACCTCCGGTTCCCCGGATCCCGGTGGGAGAGCGAAGCCTGGGCACGGGCGGGGTTCTACACCAACCGGCTGCGGTGCCGGGAGATCCTTGATCTCTTCCGCCGCCACGGCTTCCGGGTGGAGGTGACCGGGCTCCATCGCTGGACGGAGCTGCCGACGCCGCGCCGGCGCCTCGACGCCAGTTTCCAGGACTTCGATGAGGAAGAACTGCTGATCAAGGACTTCTTCATGATCTGCGAGACTCCGGACCCTACCCCGCTCATGAGGCTGGTGTCCAAGCATGACCCCTGAGGGGACCTCCACGGCCCTCCCTGGAATGCTGGACGTCGTTCCTCAGCCCAGCGAGATCATCCGCTCGAAGGCGTCCATGCGGGCCTCGAATTCGCCGTCCTGGAGCTTCTGGAGGCGCTCGGTGCCGAAGGCCTGGACGGCGAAGCTGGCCATGATGGTGCCGGCGAGGGCCGCCCGCTTCAGGACGGGGAGGTCCAGGGTGCCGGCCTGGGCCAGATAGCCCAGGAAGCCGCCCGCGAAGGTGTCGCCGGCGCCGGTGGGGTCCTGGACCTCGGCCAGGTGGTAGGCGGGGGCGGGGAAGGCGCCCTCGGGGGTGAAGAGGAGCATGCCGTACTCGCCCCGCTTCACGACGAGGATCTGGGGGCCGAACTCCCGGATGCGGGCGTAGGCCTTCACCAGGTTCCGCTCGCCGGTGAGGGACCGGGCCTCGGCCTCGTTCACCAGGAGGATGTCGATCTCCTTCAGGACGTCCATGAGGGGGCCCCTCGCGCCGTCGATCCAGAAGTTCATGGTGTCCAGGGCGATCCACCTGGGGCGCTTCGCCATCTGCTTCACCACGTCCAGTTGGAGGACGGGGTCGATGTTGCCCAGGAACAGGTAGGGGGCCTCCCGGAAGGCCGGGGGCAGGTCGGGCTTGAAGCCCGCGAAGACGTTGAGGTGGGTCTCCAGGGTCCGGGCCTCGTTCAGGTCGTCGCCGTAGGCGCCCTTCCAGTGGAAGCTGAGGCCGGGCATCCTGCGGATGCCGGAGAGGTCGATGGGACGGCCCGCGAACACGCCGAACTCGGCATCGCCGAAGTCCTCGCCCACCACGGCCACCACCTGGACGGGGTTGAAGCGGCTGGCGCTGAGGGAGAAGTGGCTGGCGGAACCGCCCAGGATGTGGTCCCGGCGGCCGGAAGGGGTTTCGAGGTCGTCAAAGGCGACGCTCCCGACGACTAGAAGGCTCATGGGGCGCTCCGGACGTGGCGGTGAGGCCCGCTCCCGGTCCCTGGGAGGGCGGGGGCGAGCGTCGTTGGGCGGGCAGGGTCACTCCGAGCCTGGGCGGTGGCGGGCCGCGTGCAACGCTCCTCGGAGAATGATGATCCTACTCCGCGAATCCCTTGTGGCGCAATGACCATGAGGCCCTGCCCGGCATTTCGGGATGATGCCGGAGGAGGGGCTCCCAGCTGGTCCCCCATGCTCGGCACGAGGGCGGCAGGGTCCGTACCCGCCTCAGGACGCCGGAGGCGCGGGTTCCCGGATGAGTTCGATGGTGATGCCAGGAAGGGCCATGGCCTTCCAGGCCCTGTCGGCCGTGAGGACCACCGTGGCATTCCCGGAATCCTGGGCCGTCGCCAGGCAGAGGCGGTCCCCCAGGGAGAGTCCCAGGGGTTTGCCCGCCAGGGTAAGCCGCGCCGCTGCCACCGCTGTGCCATGCCCGCAGGGGGCGGTCTGGACCGGGAGGGCCTCCACGGTGGCCTGGGCCGCATCCGGGGCCAGGCCGGCGAAAATCAGCCTGGTCATCACTTCGCTCAGGTTTGCGGAGGAAATCCAGCAATCGCCGGTTTCCATCGCCTCGACGACCCGCTCCCATCCTCTTTCGCCTTGGAGGAGGGCAAGCATCGCGCTTGCATCCAGGACGGTTCTCGCCATGTCAACCTTCCCCATGTTCGCGGGCGGCCTCGGATCGCCGGTCCTGGATCAGGCCCTCGGAGAGGGAGCCGGCATTTTCCAGGAAGGGTGCAACCATGGCCTGGGCCTTGCGGACGGCTTCGCGAACGGAAAGCACCCTCAGGGTGGGCCCCTCGTCGTCCAGGAGGACATCGCCATCGGTCAGGCCGAACTTCTTCCTCATGGACGCCGGTATGACGATCCGGCCCTGGGTCATCGGAACCTTCCGCACGGCGCCTCCAGGCCCTAAATGTAGCCCCCGGGCGGAGGTGATGCCACATCCGATGAATATGGCAAATCAGGGTGGATTGGATGAACTGATGTATTTGGAGGATGAGGCCATCCTTGCGGCGCCTTGGAGAATTCCTTTTGGTGCGGTGTTTTCAGGCTGGCTGCGGGGGATCCCGAAGCACGGGAAGCATATCCTCGGGGCTGGTGCCCCACCCTTCCTTCCTGGGATCGCGGTCGAAGGTCACGAAGGTGCCGGCGCCCGCGGATTGGCCGTCGGCGTGGATCAGGCACTCCGCGAGATCGGCGGACCCGCCCTCGAACCTTCCCAGGGCCTCCAGGAGGACTCCTCCATGGGTGACCTCCACGCCCTCGGCCCCCATCAGGGTCCGGATGGCGTGCGCGATCTCGCGCCTGGGGACCTTCTTGGCTTTGAGCACCCAGGCCAGCTCCAGGATGGCGAAGGCTGAGACCACCATTCCCGGGCCCCGGCCAGCCAGACGCATGATGTCCCGGGACATGGCGGCCTGGCCGGGGTCATCCCCCAGCGGGGACCGGACAAGAACGTTGGTATCAAGGGATACGGGTTTCATTGTCCAGTTCCAGCACCGCCTTCCCGATCGCTTCCTCGATATCGAATCCCGGGTCCGCGGGCACATCCTTCAGGACGCTGAAAAAATCCTCGACGCTTCCGCGCTGGGGGACGGCCCGGATGGAACCATCCGCCTCCAGGAAAAGGACCATCCGGCAGCCGGCCCGAAGCCCCGCGGCGGTCCGCAAGGCTTTGGGCAGGACCAGCTGTCCCTTGGAACTCAGGGTGACCTTCAGGGGGGGGAGCACGTCGACCTCCTCCTCCAGGGTAAGTCGCCTTGCCTTACTGGCAACCCTCAGGCCATGCCGTGCTTCGCCATGATGGCGCTGCGCTGCTTGTCGAATTCCGCCTGGGTGATGAGCTGGCTGTCGAAGAGGTCCTTCAGCTCCGTCAGCTCCTCCTTGAGGGTCTTGGCGGGAGCCCCGGCGGGGGCGGCCTGGCCCGCGGGGTAGGGGGCCTGGGCCATCTGGCCCATGGCGCCACCCATCTGCTGGCCCATCATGTTGCCCATGCCCACGCCCATCCCGACGCCCATGCCCAGGCCGGCGATGCCGCCGGGGTTCTGGGCGGCCAGGGGGATGGAGTCGGCCACCTGCATCTGGGTGTAGGCGCCCATCACGGGGGCCATCATGCCCACGGAGGCGCGCTTGTCCATCATGGCCTCGACCTCGGCGGGGAGGCTGATGTTCTCGATGAACAGCTTGGAGCACTCCAGGCCCATGGTCTGGAACTCGGGGTCCATCTTCTGGCGCAGGAGCTCGGAGAGTTCGTCGTAGCGGGAGGCCAGGTCCAGGGCGGGGATCTTCGCCTCGCCCAGGGCGTCCGTGAAGCGGCTCACGAGGCTCTTGCGGAGCTGCTCGGTGATGTCGTCCTTGGTGTAGACGCCGTTGGTGCCCACCAGCTCCTTGAGGAACTTCTTGGAATCCTTGACCCGGATGGAATAGATGCCGAAGGCCCGGATGCGGAGCACGCCGAAGTCGGCGTCGCGCATCATGATGGGGTTGGAGGTGCCCCAGCCCAGGTCGTTGTAGAGCCGGGTGTTGGTGAAGTAGACCTCGGACTTGAAGGGGCTCTCGAACCCGTACTTCCAGCCCTTGAGGGTGGCGAGGACGGGGAGGTTGCGCGAGGAGAGGGTGTGGGTCCCCGGCATGAAGGTGTCGGCGAACTGGCCTTCGGAGACGAACGTGGCCTCCTGGCTTTCCCGCACGACGAGTTGCGCGTTGTTCTTGATCTCCTGGTTCCGGACGGGGAACCGCCAGGCCAGGACGTCGCTGGAATCGTCCAGCCACTCGATGATCTCGATGAATTGAGCCTTGCCCCAGTCAGTCAAGCCCATGCAGGCCTCCTCCCGGCACGTGCCGGCGCATGGAAGTTTACGACCGTTTCGGGTTTTTGGTTGAGCCGGGCTGGGGAATCCTTGTCCGGGTGTGGACGCTCCGGGTGTCGGCGTCCACCACGCAGCGCCAGCCCCTCTCCTCACCGGGCATCCTCAGGTCCACCTCCCAGCCGCCGGTGGCCCCGTTGAGGGGCACCCGCCGGGCCGAGACCGCGATCCCCCCCGTCTCCCGCTCCGCGATGGCCTTCGCCTCGGCCGCGGTGCGCACGGGGCGGGACCGCTCGGCGGGGGCGGCCAGGACAAGGGCGGCGGGGGCCAGGACCAGGAGAAGGCGTCTCATCGGGTCTCCGGAAGCCCGATCCCGCGCAGCCATTCCGCATGGACCGTGGGCCTTTCGCAGCGCTCCCCGCCCTTGCGCAGGGCGTGGAGGCGCAGGGCGCCGTCCCGGAAGCCCAGGAGGACCCCTTCGGCGGCCTCCCGGAAGGTCCCCGGGGGGCAGGCTTCGGGGGAGGGGAGGGCCCAGGCCACCTGGACCCGGCCCCGTTCTGTCTCCAGGAAGGCGTTGGGCCAGGGGTCGGCCACGGCCCGGACGAGGTCGAAGGCTTCGGCGGCGCCTCCCGCCAGGTCCAGGCGCCCGTCCTCGGGCTTGCGCCCCCCGAAGTAGGTGGAGGGCCCCAGGGACTTCTGGGGGATGCGGGCCGCGGTGCCCGAGGCGAGGGCGGCGGCGGTCTCGCGGACGAGGCCCCTGGCCGCGGCGGCGGAACGCAGGGTGAGGCTGAGGGCCGTCTCGTCCCAGGCGATGGGGAGCCGGGCCTGGCCGACGATGTCGCCGTCGTCGGGCTTGGCGGTCATGGCGTGGAGGGTGATGCCCGTCTCCCGCTCCCCCTTGACGAGGACCCAGTTGATGGGGGCCCGGCCCCGGTAGGCGGGGAGGAGGGAGCCGTGGAGGTTGTAGGCCCCCAGGCGGGGCAGGTCCAGGACCCGCTGCCGGATCATCTCCCGGAAGTAGAAGCTGAAGAGGAAGTCCGGCGCCTCGGCCCGGATGGCCTCGTAGACGGCGTCGGCGTTGAAGTCGGGCTCCATCCGCACGGGGATGCCGCGCTCCCTGGCCAGGTCGGCGGGCGGGGTGAACCAGGATTCCCCGGGCCCCTGGGGGTACGTGTACAGGGCCCGCACGTCGAAACCGGCCTCGAGGAGGCCGGCCAATGCCTCATGGCCTACGGGTGAGAATGCGCATACGATGGCAGTCGGCATGGGGCTCCTCGGTCCTGCGCCAGTCTAACCCCGGTCCCCGCCGGGACGTAATCTGAACGGGGCGCCCCGTTTCCGGGCGTCCCCCACGTCGAGGGAAGGTGGCTCCATGAGATTGTCGGGACTGGCGTTGGCGGGATTCCTGGCGGCCGCCGCCCCGGCCCAGGTGCCGCCTGACCCGCTCCCGCCGGCCAAGGCTCCGGCTCCCGCGGTCCCGGTGGCCGTGGTGCCCCTGCAGGAGGATCCCTTCTACCTGCCCCCCGACGCCCGGGATTTCGTGCACCGGCTCATGAGCCTGCCCCAGTCCACCCAGATGAAGCTCCAGGCCCTCCTGAGGGCGATCTTCCGGCCCAAGAGCGAGGGGGGGATGGGGGTGGTCTATGACAACTCCCGGACCCGCACCGTCTCCGAGGTGTGGACCGAGGGGAAGGCCAACTGCCTTTCCCTGACCGCGTTCTTCGTGATGGCCTGCCGTTCCGTGGGCATGCGGGAGGACTACGCGGAGGCCCTGAACACGAACCACTGGCGGAAGGTGGGGGGGCTCGTGCGCTACGAGCGGCACGTGGTGGCCCTGAGCCCCATGATCGGCGGCGACCTCATCGCGGACTTCGCCCCGGATCTGCGCAAGCGGGTGGGCACGTACGTGGTGGCCATCCTGCCCGAGGCGCGGTTCCGGGCCCTCTTCTACAGCAACCGCGCCGTGGAGGCCCTGATCGCGGGCGACCTGGCCGAGGCCAGGGCCAAGGCGGGCCAATCCCTGGAGGCGGATCCCAAGTCCAGCGTGGGCCTGAACATCCTGGGGGTGGTGCAGGCCTACCAGGGGGACGTGGCCGGGGCCGAGGCCTCGTACCGCAAGGCCATGGCGCTCGATCCCCGGGATGGCGCGCCCCTGGGCAACCTGGAGGTGCTGCTGCGCGACCTGGGCCGGACGGAGGAGGCCCAGGTGTACCGGGAACGGGGGGAGTCCGTGCGGCGGAAGGATCCCTACTACCACGCGTACCTGGCCGAGGAGGCCCTGGGGACGGGGGATCTGGCCGAGGCGGCCAGCCGTGTCAGGGCCGCCCTCCAGATCCTGCCCAAGGACCCGGATTTCCTCCTGCTCCAGGCGCGGGTCAAGCTGGCCGCCGGGGACATGGAAGGGGCCATGAAGGGGATCGAGGAGGCCAGGAAGGCCGCCGATCCCCGGGAAAGGGCCCGCTACGATTCGAAACTCGAGGCCATCCAGGAAATGAAGGACGGCGCGCCCAAACCTTGACTAACCCGCCAGCACGCCCTTCCCCGTGAGGATCCGGTTCACGAGGGTGGTGGTGCTGTGCCCAGGCAGGAAGGGGATCAAGGCCAGGCGGCCGCCCCGCCCCTCCACCACCTCCCGGCCCACCACGGTATCCGGGGTGTAATCCCCGCCCTTGATGAGCACATCGGGCTGGAGGGCCGTGATCAGTTCCAGGGGGGTGTCCTCGTCGAAGCGCACGACCGCGTCCACGCTGCGCAGGCCCAGGAGCACGAGGGCACGGGCCTCCTCGTCCTGGAGGGGACGGGAGGGGCCCTTGAGGCGGGCCACCGAGGCGTCGCTGTTCAGGCCCACCACCAGGAAGTCCCCCAGGGCCCGGGCGTCTTCCAGGTACTGCACGTGGCCGGGGTGGATGAGGTCGAAGCAACCATTGGTGAAGCAGAGGGTTGCGGGCCTTTCGCGGTGAGCGGCCAGGAAGGCGGCAGCATCCGGGTAATAGCGGGCAGGTGAACTCATGGCGTTCCTGAGATAGAATGTCAAGTTCCGGCCGAACCCGGCCGGTTTCCTGAGGATGACATGCCCCTTTACGAATACCGCTGCGAATCCTGCGGCGAGCAGGAAGAAAAGCTGGAAGGCTTCTCGGCGCCCGCCGAGCACGCCTGCGAGGCCTGCGGGGCCCCCGCCGGCATGAAGCGCCAGATTTCCCGCACGGCCTTCGCGCTGGCGGGAGATGGTTGGTACAAGGGCGGTTACAGTGCCGCCGCCCCCGTGAAGAAGGAGGAGGCGGCCGCCTCCCCGGCCCCCTCGGCCCCCAAGGGCTGCGCGGGCGGGTGCGCCTGCCACTCCGGCTCCGGAGGCCATTGATTCATCACTTTGTCGCTGGACATTCCCTGAATTTTCGGTAGGATTTCAGGTTCCCGGGTCCATCGGCCCCGAGGAATTTCCGCCCGACGTCCCCATGCGGGACCTCTCCGGCGCCGGCGGCGACACCGGTGTGTCGCAGGCCCAAAACATAGGAGGATGGTGTGCCAACCATCAATCAGCTGATCCGCCAGGGGCGGAGCACCTTCGAGAACAAGACCAAGAGCCCGGCGCTTGATGCCTGCCCGCAGAAGCGCGGCGTGTGCACCCGCGTGTTCACCACCACCCCCAAGAAGCCGAACTCCGCGCTTCGCAAGGTGGCCCGCGTGCGGCTCACCAACGGCATCGAGTGCACGACCTACATCCCGGGCGTGGGCCACAACCTGCAGGAGCACTCCATCGTGCTCATCCGCGGCGGCCGCGTGAAGGATCTCCCGGGCGTGCGCTACCACGTCGTTCGCGGCACCCTCGACGCCACCGGCGTCGCCGGCCGCAACCAGTCCCGTTCCAAGTACGGCGCGAAGCGGCCCAAGGCCGGCGCTGTGGCTGCCAAGAAGAAGTGAGGTAGACATGAGCCGTCGTTCCAGCCCCGCCAAGCGTGAGATCCTCCCCGATCCCGTCTACAACAGCCTCACCGTCTCCAAGTTCATCAACGTCCTGATGGAGCGCGGCAAGAAGTCCACCGCCGAGCGCATTCTCTACGGGGCGCTCGAGATCGTGGCCAAGAAGAGCGGCGAGGAGGCCCTCGAGGCCTTCCAGAAGGCCCTCAACAACATCAAGCCCAGCGTCGAGGTCAAGTCCCGCCGCGTGGGCGGCGCCACCTACCAGGTGCCCGTGGAGGTTCCCCAGAGCCGCCGCCAGTCCCTGGCCATGCGCTGGCTCAAGACCTACTCCGCCGGCCGCGGCGAGCGCACCATGCGCGACAAGCTCGCCGGCGAGATCCTGGACGCCATGAACTTCCGCGGTTCCTCCGTGAAGAAGAAGGACGACGTCCACAAGATGGCCGAGGCCAACAAGGCGTTCGCCCACTTCCGCTGGTAGCAGCTGCCGTATCGAAAACGGGGCCGATCTGACGGATCGGCCCCGGTTTTTGCTCAGTGCCGTTCCACCCCCGAACACGCTATTTGATCCCCTGATTCCAAGGAGGCCCCCGTGGCCCGCACGACCCCCCTCGAGCGCTACCGCAACATCGGCATCATGGCCCATATCGACGCCGGGAAGACCACGACGTCGGAGCGCATCCTCTACTACACCGGCAAGATCCACAAGATCGGCGAAGTTCACGAGGGCGCGGCCACCACCGACTGGATGGTCCAGGAGCAGGAGCGCGGCATCACGATCACCTCGGCCGCCATCACCGCGGCCTGGACCCCCCAGACGGGCCTCCTGAAGGGCATCGAGCACCGCGTCAACATCATCGACACCCCCGGCCACGTCGACTTCACCGCCGAGGTGGAGCGCTCCCTGCGCGTGCTGGACGGCTCCGTGGCCGTGTTCTGCGCGGTGGGCGGCGTCGAGCCGCAAAGCGAGACCGTGTGGCGGCAGGCCGACAAGTACGGCGTTCCCCGCCTCGGCTTCGTCAACAAGATGGACCGCCCCGGCGCCGACTTCTTCCGCGTCTGCGAGATGATGCGCACCCGCATCAAGGCCCGGCCCATGCCCATCCAGATCCCCATCGGCGCCGAGGACCAGTTCAAGGGCGTCATCGACCTGGTCACCATGCAGGCCCTCACCTTCTCCGACGCCGACAAGGGCTTCGAGGTCCAGTACGGCGAGATCCCCGCCGACCTCGTCGAGACCGCCAACGAGTGGCGCGAGAAGATGGTCGAGATGGTCGCCGAGACCTCCGACGAGCTCATGGACAAGTACCTGGGCGGCGAGACTCTCACCGAGGGCGAGATCCGGGAGGGCATCCGCAAGGGCTGCATCAGCCTGGCCTTCACCCCCATGTGCTGCGGCTCCGCCTTCAAGAACAAGGGCGTGCAGCCCCTGCTCGACTCGGTGGTCAGCTACATGCCCAGCCCCCTCGACGTGCCCGCCATCCAGGGCGTGGACGCCGACGGCAATGAGACCGAGCGCAAGGCCTCCGACGAGGAGCCCTTCAGCGCCCTGATTTTCAAGATCATGGCCGACCCCTTCGTGGGCAGCCTGGCCTTCATCCGCGTCTACTCCGGCGTCATGGCCGCGGGTTCCGGCGTGTGGAACGCCAGCAAGGGCCGCCGCGAGCGCATCGGCCGCCTCCTCCAGATGCACGCCAACAAGCGTGAGGACATCGAGGAGGTCCGCACGGGCGACATCGGCGCCGCCGTGGGCTTCAAGGATGTGCTCACCGGCCAGACCATCTGCGACGAGAACCACCCCGTGATCCTGGAGTCCATGGACTTCCCCGATCCCGTCATCCAGGTGTCCATCGAGCCCAAGACCAAGGCCGACCAGGAGAAGATGGGCGTGGCCCTCTCCCGCCTGGCCCAGGAGGATCCCACCTTCAAGGTCAAGACGGACGCCGAGACCGGCCAGACCATCATCGCCGGCATGGGCGAGCTCCACCTGGAGATCATCGTCGACCGCATGATGCGCGAGTTCAAGGTCGAGGCCAACGTCGGCAAGCCCATGGTGGCCTACCGCGAAACCATCCGGAAGCGGGTGGAGGCCGAGGGCAAGTTCGTGCGTCAGTCCGGTGGTCGCGGCCAGTACGGCCACGTCAAGATCGTCGTGGAACCCAACGAGGCCGGCAAGGGCTACGAGTTCATCAACGACATCAAGGGCGGCGTGATCCCCAAGGAATACATCAAGCCCGTGGACCAGGGCATCCAGGAGGCCATGAACTCCGGCGTCCTGGCGGGCTACCCCGTCGTCGACGTCAAGATCACCCTCTACGATGGAAGCTTCCACGAGGTGGACTCCAACGAAATGGCGTTCAAGATCGCCGGCTCCATGGGCTTCAAGAACGGCTGCGAGAAGGCCGCCCCCGTCCTCCTCGAGCCCATCATGAGCGTCGAGGTCGTCGTCCCCGAGGACTACATGGGCGACGTCATCGGCAACCTGAACAGCCGCCGCGGCCGCATCGAGAACATGGAGGACCGCGCCGGCGTCAAGGTCGTCACCTCCCAGGTGCCCCTGGCCGAGATGTTCGCCTACTCCACCAGCCTGCGCGGCATGACCCAGGGCCGCGGCAACTACACCATGCAGTTCAGCCACTACGACGAGGCTCCCCGGAACGTCGCCGAGGAAGTCATCGCCAAGGTGCGCGGGACGAAGTAATCGTGGGGGGACCGCCCGGGCGCTTCGCGCCCTCTGCGTCCCCCCACACCCCCACGTTGCGACCGGGCGGAGCCCGGCCGCAACGTCAAGCAAACCAGGGCATTGCGGTGCCCGGGCAGCAGTCCACAGCCCCCCGTCTGGGGGGTGAGGCCGCCTGAGAACCCACGTTCGAGGCCTCCTGATACCGAGGACACCTGGAGGAGAAATCCTCCCGGGATCCCTTGAAAACCAAAAAAGCCATTGCGAAATCAATGGCTTTTGATATTCTGATCAGCCCTGTCCCAGGTTCCGGGACAACAAACCCATGGGCGGTCAGCGCCCCACATCTATGGACGGCCGGTCCGTCCCAATGGAGTGAAGATGAAAGACAATATTCGCATCCGTCTGCGAGCCTTCGACCACCGTCTGCTGGACCAGTCCACCCGCGAAATCGTGGACACCGCCAAGCGCACGGGGGCCCAGGTCGCGGGTCCGATCCCCCTTCCGACGCGTACCTCCAAGTACACCGTCAACCGCTCTCCCCACGTGGACAAGAAGAGCCGGGACCAGTTCGAGATCCGCACCCACAAGCGGCTCCTGGACATCCTGAACCCCACGCAGAACACCGTGGACACCCTCATGCGCCTGGACCTCCCGGCGGGTGTGGATGTCGAGATCAAGGTGTTCAGCCGTCAGGGCAACCGGTAAGGGAGGGGAGCGATAATGACCAAAGGAATCATCGGCAAGAAGCTGGGCATGACCCAGATCTTCAACGAGAAGGGCCAGATCGTCCCCGTGACCGTCATCCAGGCGGGCCCCTGTGTCGTCGTGATGCGCAAGACCGTCGCCCGTGACGGCTACGAGGCCGTGCAGGTGGGCTTCGTGGATCCCCAGGGCGGCAAGCGCGCCTCCAAGCCCGAGAAGGGCCACTGCGAGAAGCACGGCGTGGCTCCCGTCCGCGTCCTGCGCGAGCTCAAGGTGGACGCCGCCTCTTCCCTGAAGGAAGGCGACTCCATCCTGGCCGACCAGTTCGAGGCCAACACCAAGGTGCACGTCACCGGCATCAGCAAGGGCAAGGGCTTCGCCGGCGTGATCAAGCGGCACCACTTCGGCGGCGGCCGCGCCACCCACGGCTCCATGTTCCACCGCGCCCCCGGTTCCATCGGCGGGTCCTCCTATCCCAGCCGCGTCTGGCCCGGCATGCGCATGGGCGGCCACATGGGCGCCGAGCAGGTCACCGTCCGCAATCTGGAAGTGGCCCGCGTGGATGCCGAGAACAACCTGCTGCTCATCAAGGGCGCCGTCCCCGGCCCCAAGGGCGGCTACGTCGTGATCAAGCAGGAGGCGTAACGATGGCGACCTTCAACCACCCCGTCGTCAACCTCGAGAACAAGCAGGTCGGCACCGTCGAGCTCCTCGCGGAAGTCTTCAAGCTCGAAGAGGTCAACAACCACCTGATCTGGGAAGCGGTCCGCCACCACCTGGCCCGCCGCCGCTCCGGCACCGCCAAGACCAAGGACAAGTCCGAGGTTTCCGGCTCCGGTCGCAAGCTGTGGAAGCAGAAGGGCACCGGCCGCGCCCGCGTCGGTTCCATCCGTTCCACCCTCTGGAAGGGCGGCGGCACGGCCCACGGCCCCAACCCCCGCTGCTACGACTACGCCTTCCCCAAGCGCGCCCGCCGTTCCGCCCTGCGGAACGCCCTGAGCGTCAAGTTCGCCTCGGGTCAGGTCCTGGTCGTCGAGGACTGGTCGGTGGATTCCCACAAGACCAAGGCCCTCATCGCCACCCTGGGCAAGATCGGCGTGAGCGGATCGGCCCTGCTGGTCGGCACCTCCGAGAAGGCCGGCCTCGCCGCCGCCAACAACCCCAAGCTCGCCACCATCGAGAGCCTGGGCGTCAACGTCTATGACCTTCTGAAGTTCGACCAGGTCGTCTTCTCCAAGGAAGCGATCCTGGCCCTCCAGGAAGTGGTGAAGCCATGACCAAGATTTTCGAAGTGATCCGCAAGCCCCTCCTCACCGAGAAGGGCCAGATCCTCCGCGAGGCCAACATCCAGGTCTTCGAGGTCGCCACCTGGGCCTCCAAGAACCAGATCAAGGAAGCCGCCGAGCTCCTGCTCCAGGCCAAGGTCAAGTCCGTCCGCACCGTCCGGGTGCCTGCCAAGGCCAAGCGCCTCGGCCGCTGGATGGGCACCACCGGCGCCCTGAAGAAGGCCTACATCGAACTGGCTGAAACCGCCGCCGAGGCGGCCGAGTAGGCATCCATCACCCGTCGGACGGACAAGCGTTGCCACTATCGTCCGACCTTTTTTGAGGCACAACCATGAGCATCAAGCTGCTCAAGCCCACGACCCCCGGTCAGCGCGGCATGTCGAAGCAGGGCTTCGAGGAGATCACGACCTCGACGCCTGAGCGTTCCCTGATCGCCAAGATCAACCGCACCGGTGGCCGTTCCAACACGGGCCGCATCACCACCCGCCACATCGGCGGCGGCCACAAGCGCCGCTACCGCATCATCGACTTCAAGCGCAACAAGACGGACGTTCCGGCCCGGGTCGCCACCATCGAGTACGATCCCAACCGCACCGCCCGCATCGCGCTCCTGGTCTACGCCGACGGCGAGAAGCGCTACATCCTGGCCCCCGATGGCCTGGAAGTGGGCCGCACCGTCCTCAGCGGCAAGAACGCCGATATTCTCGTGGGCAACACCCTGCCCCTGAAGAACATCCCCCTCGGCACGGAAGTCCACAACATCGAGCTGAAGCCCGGCAAGGGCGGCCAGATCGCCCGCGCTGCCGGCACCTTCGCCCAGCTCGTGGCCAAGGACGCCGAGTATGCCCAGCTCCGCATGCCCTCCGGCGAGATCCGCAAGATCCACCTGGAGTGCTCCGCCACCATCGGCAAGGTGGGCAATCTCCAGCACGAGAACGTGTCCCTGGGCAAGGCCGGCCGCAAGATCTGGATGGGCATTCGCCCGACCGTCCGCGGCGTGGTCATGAACCCGGTTGATCACCCCCACGGCGGCGGCGAAGGCCGCACGTCCGGCGGCCGTCACCCCGTGACGCCCTGGGGCCAGCCGACCCGCGGCCACAAGACGCGCACCAACAAGCGCACGACCAAGTTCATCGTCAAGCGGATCAACTAGGAGGCTATCCATGGCACGTTCGCTCAAGAAGGGTCCGTTCATCGATGGCCACCTGCAGAAGAAGGTCGAGGCGGCCCAGGCCGTCAACGACAAGCGCGTGATCAAGACCTGGTCCCGCCGCTCCACCGTGGTGCCCCAGATGATCGGCCTGACCATCGCCGTCCACAACGGCAACAAGTTCATCCCCGTCTACGTCACCGACAACATGGTGGGCCACAAGCTCGGCGAGTTCAGCCTGACCCGCACTTTCAGGGGCCACGCCGGCAAGTCCGACGCCAAGGCCAAGGGGAAGTAAGATGACGACCATCGTTTCCAGCGCTACCCTGCGCCACCTCCGCGGCTCGGCCCAGAAGGCCCGGCTCGTGATCGACCTCATCCGCGGCAAGAAGGTCGGCGAGGCCCAGTGGATCCTCGCCAGCACCAAGAAGTACGCCGCCCCGCACATCAAGAAGATCGTGGATTCCGCCCTGGCCAACGCCATCGACAAGGATCCCGCCGTCAACCCCGACGAACTGATCGTCAAGACCTGCTTCGTGGACGAGGGCTTCCGCATGAAGCGCGTCCGCCCCGCCCCCATGGGCCGGGCCTACCGCGTGCAGAAGCGCACCTGCCACATCACCGTTCAGCTTGGCCGGGAGGAGTAGAACATGGGTCAGAAAGTCCATCCGTACGGCTTCCGCGTTGTCCACACCAAGGCCTGGCACTCCAAGTGGTTCAGCAAGCGTGAGTACGCCACGCTGCTCCACGAGGACCTGAAGCTCCGCAAGGAGCTGAAGAAGCAGCTCCACGGCCTCAACGCCATGGTCTCCAAGATCGACATCGAGCGCGCCGCCGACAAGGTCACGGTCCGCATCTTCACCGCCCGCCCCGGCATCGTCATCGGCCGCAAGGGCGCCGAGATCGACAAGCTCCGCGAGGAGCTCCAGGCCAAGCTGAAGCGCCCCGTCAGCGTCGACATCCAGGAGATCAAGAAGCCTGAGATCGATGCCCAGCTGGTGGCCGAGGGCGTCGCCCAGCAGCTCGAGCGGCGCATCGCTTTCCGCCGCGCCATGCGCAAGGCCGAGGAAGCCGCCATCCGCTTCGGCGCCAAGGGCTTCAAGATCAAGGTCTCCGGCCGCCTCAACGGCGCCGAGATCGCCCGGACCGAGGATTACCTCTCCGGCCAGATGCCCCTGCAGACGATCCGGGCCAACGTTGACTACGGCTTTGCCGAAGCCAACACCACCTACGGCATCATCGGCGTCAAGGTGTGGGTGAACCTGCCCGATACCCCCGTCGAAACCGTGAAGCGTTGAGGTTGCAGCCATGTTGATGCCCAACAAAGTCAAGCACCGCAAAGTCCAGAAGGGCCGCACCCGCGGCGTCGCGACGCGCGGCAACGAACTCTCCTTCGGCGATTACGGCCTGGTGGCCACCGAGCACTGCTGGCTGACCAACCGCCAGATCGAGGCCGCCCGTATCGCCATGACCCGCCATATCAAGCGTGGTGGCCGCATCTGGATCCGCATCTTCCCCGACCGGCCCACCACCAGCAAGCCGGCCGAGACCCGCATGGGTTCCGGCAAGGGCGCTCCCGATGGCTGGGTGGCCGTGATCCGTCCCGGCCGCGTCCTCTTCGAGATGGAGGGCGTGGATGAGCAGGTGGCCAAGGACGCCCTGCGCCTGGCCCAGATGAAGCTCTCCGTGGCCACCGAGTTCATCTCCCGCACCCCCCCTGAAGAGTAGAGGATTGAGATGAACAAGAAGAATCCTTTCAGCGAATTGGCCGCCAAGAGCATCGAGGAGCTGGCGCAGCTGGAGGCCGACCTGGCCGCCAAGCGCTTCACCCTCCGCTTCCAGCACGCCGTGGGTCAGGTGGAGAACACCGCCGAGATCCGCAAGACCCGTCGCGAGCTCGCCCGGGTCAAGACCGCCCTCAAGACCAAGCTGGCCCAGTGAGGTAGACGATGAGCCTAGAACACAAGATGATTCGCAGCGGCGTCGTGGTCTCCAACAAGGCCGACAAGACGGTGGTGGTGAAGGTGGAGCGCAAGTTCCAGCACCCCCTGTACAGCCGGACGGTCAAGCAGACCACCAAGTTCATGGCCCACGACGAGAACAACACCTGCCAGATCGGTGATGTCGTCAAGATCGTGGAGTCCCGTCCCCTTTCCAAGCGCAAGCGCTGGATGGTCCTCGAGATCACCCAGAAGGCTGGCGAGTAGGAGCCAATCATGATTCAGATGGGATCCATGCTCACCGTCGCCGACAATTCCGGCGCCAAGAAGATCTGCTGCATCCTGCCCCTGGGCGGCGGTGTCGGCAAGACCGCCCAGCTGGGCGATGTCATCACCGCCTCCGTCAAGGAAGCCATCCCCGGCGGCACGGTGAAGAAGAAGGCCGTCGTCCAGGCCGTCATCGTGCGGCAGCGGAAGGCCTACCGCCGCAAGGACGGTTCCTACATCCGCTTCGACGAGAACGCGGCCGTCATCATCAAGAAGGACGGCGAGCCGGTCGGCACCCGCGTGTTCGGCCCCGTCGCCCGCGAGCTCCGCGAGCGGAAGTACATGAAGATCGTTTCCCTCGCCCCTGAGGTGCTCTAATGGACAAGCCCACCAAGATGAAGCTCAAGAAGGGCGACGAGGTTGTCGTCATCGCCGGCAAGGAAAAGGGCAAGCGCGGCCAGATCGCCAAGGTCCAGCCCTCCACCAACAAGGTGGTGGTCTCCGGCCTGAACCTGATCAAGAAGGCCACCAAGCCCAACCAGCAGACCGGTGAAGGCGGCGGCATCGTGACCAAGGAGGCCCCCATCCACGCCTCCAACGTCATGCTGGTCGACGCGACCACCCAGAAGCCCACCCGCAAGCGGGCCGAGTAGATTATTTCGTTCCCTTCTCTCGCATTTGTGAGAGAATGTCCCTTCCGCCGATGGATCTCCGTCGGCGGAATTCCGGTTCGCCGGAACGTTGACAACTGAGGTTGGAAGGAAACGGGGCGGACCGCCGTCCCCAAGCCCTTTCGCCCTCCCGAACCCTGGGGGCGTAGTCGCCCCCCGGAAATGGAGGAAAGCATGCCTAACGCTGCGGAACCCCGCACCAAGGCCCGCTACCAGTCCGAAGTGGCTGGCAAGCTCAAGGAGGAGTTCGGCTACACATCTGCCATGCAGGTGCCCCGTCTCCAGAAGATCGTCATCAACATGGGCGTCGGCGACGCAATCCAGAACATCAAGATCCTGGATACCGCCGTTGACGAGCTGACCGCCATCGCCGGCCAGAAGGCCGTCGTCCGCAAGGCCAAGAAGAGCGTCGCCCAGTTCAAGCTGCGCGCCGGGATGCCCATCGCCTGCATGGTCACCCTGCGCGGCAACCGCATGTGGGAGTTCTTCGACCGGCTGACGACCCTGTCCCTCCCCCGCGTCCGCGACTTCCGCGGCGTGCCCACCAAGAGCTTCGACGGCCGGGGCAACTACACCCTGGGTCTGAAGGACCAGCTGATCTTCCAGGAGATCGACTACAGCAAGGTCGAAAAGCTCAAGGGCATGAACATCACCTTCGTCACGTCCGCTCCCACGGACGCTGAAGCCCGCGCGCTGCTTGCCCACCTGGGCATGCCTTTCAGGAAATAGGAGCGACCATGGCAAGCACGAACAAGATCCACAAGGACAGCGTCAAGCCCAAGTTTTCCACCCAGCACCGGAACCGCTGCAAGGTGTGCGGCCGTCCCCGGGGCTACATGAGGAAGTTCGAACTGTGCCGCCTGTGCTTCCGCAAGCACGCGCTGGCCGGTGAGCTTCCCGGCGTCCAGAAGTCCAGCTGGTAACAGAGGAAACCATGAACACCGATCCGATCGCAGATTACCTGACCCGCATCCGCAACGGGATCATGGCCGGCCACGACGCCGTCGTCATCCCTGCCAGCAAGATGAAGGACCGTCTCTCCGCCATCCTGAAGCAGGAAGGCTACATCCACGGCTACAAGACCGTGGAGCACGAGGGCCGCAACTACCTCATCGTCAACCTGAAGTACGTGAAGAACGGGGAATCCGTCATCCACGGCCTCAAGCGCGTCTCCAGCCCCGGCCTCCGCATCTACGCCGGCGCCAAGGAGATCCCCGAGGTCCAGGGCGGCCTCGGCATCGCCATCCTCACCACCCCGAAGGGGCTGCTCACGGGCAAGGACGCCCGCAAGCAGAACCTGGGCGGCGAAGTCCTGGCCCACGTCTGGTAGACCTGAACCTCAACCCATTCCAAGGAAACCACCATGTCTCGCATCGGAAAGAAGCCAGTGGCACTGCCGAAAGGCGTGAAAGTGACCGTCCACGGGGCTGAGGCCGTCGTCGAAGGCGCCAAGGGCACCCTGAACTGCCCCATCCCCGTGGGGATCACCCTCGACGTGCAGGCCGATTCCATCAACCTCACCCGCGTCAACGACGAGCCCCAGAACCGTGCCTACCACGGCCTGACCCGGGCCCTTCTGAACAATGCCGTCCAGGGCGTCACCAACGGCTGGAAGAAGGAACTCGACATCGTCGGCGTCGGCTACAAGGCCGCGATGGAAGGCGAGGCTCTCCGCCTCGACCTCGGCTACAGCCACCCCATCAACTACACGGCCCCCCAGGGCATCTCCATCGCCGTGGAGAAGAACACCCACCTGATCGTCACCGGCATCGACCGGCAGCTGGTCGGGCAGGTGGCCGCCGACATCCGGAAGTTCCGCAAGCCTGAGCCTTACAAGGGCAAGGGCGTCCAGTACACGGGCGAAGTCATCCGCCGCAAGGCCGGCAAGACCGGGAAGTAGGGAGAAACCATGGCCAACGATCTCGCACGCCAGAAGACCAAGGCTCGGATCCGCGGGAAGGTGTCCGGTACCCCGGAGCGTCCTCGCCTCACCATTTTCAAGAGCCTCAAGCGCATCTATGTCCAGGCCGTGGACGACACCCAGGGTGTCACCGTGGCCACCGCCTCCTCCCTCGAGAAGGGTCTCAAGGAGACCCTGAAGAACGGCGCCAACATCGCCGCGGCCAAGGCCGTGGGCGAGTCCATCGCCGCCCGCCTCAAGGAGAAGGGCATCACCGCCGTGGTCTTCGACCGCAACGGCTACGTCTATCACGGCCGCGTCAAGGCGCTCGCCGACTCTGCCCGGGCCGCCGGGCTCCAGTTCTAGGAGGGTGGGAAACATGGCCTACAACGCACCCGAAACCAAGCCCGCCTCCCAGGACGCCCAGCAGGGCGAGTTCAAGGACCAGGTCATCTACGTTGGCCGCGTCACCAAGGTCGTGAAGGGGGGCAAGAACTTCTCCTTCAGCGCCCTGGTCGTCGTCGGCGACGGCGCCGGCAAGGTCGGTTACGGCCTCGGCAAGGCCCTCGAAGTCCCCTCCGCCATCAAGAAGGGCATCGAGAGCGCCAAGCGCAACATGATCAAGGTCCCCGTCTCCCCCAACGGGAGCCTGCCGCACCCCATCACCGGCCGCTTCGGCTCCGGTTCCGTGCTGATGAAGCCCGCCCCCGAGGGCACCGGCATCATCGCCGGCGCCGCCGTCCGCGCCATCATGGAAGCCGCCGGCATCAACAACGTGCTCACCAAGAGCCTCGGTTCCTCCAACCCCCACAACGTGGTTCGCGCCACCTTCGACGGGTTCAAGAACCTCATGGATCCCTACACGGTCATGACCAACCGTGGCCTGGATCAGGCGGAGGCCTAAATGTCGCAGCTCATCGGAAAGCAGGTCATCCTGACCCTCAAGCGCTCCACCATCTGCACCGTGCCCAAGCACCGCGCCTTCGTCCAGACCCTGGGCCTGAAGAAGGTCGGGGAGACCCGCGAGTGCGAGTACACGCCGAATGTGCATGGCATCGTCAAGCGCATTCCCTACCTCATCGACGTCACGGTGAAGGGGTAAGACCATGAAACTGAACGAACTCCGTCCCGCAGAAGGCGCGGTCAAGGACCGCAAGCGCGTCGGCCGCGGCAAGGGCTCCGGCAACGGCAAGACCGCCGCCCGCGGCGAAAAGGGCCAGAAGAGCCGCCGCGGCTACAGCCGCCAGCGCGGCTTCGAAGGCGGCCAGATGCCCCTTCACCGCCGCCTTCCCAAGCGCGGCTTCACCAACATCCACGCCGTCAAGCTGCAGGAGCTGGGCCTGGACTTCCTCTCCGCGCACTACGCCGAGGGCGAGGTGGTCTGCCTGGAGTCCCTGCGCGACAAGAACCTGGCCGAGCCCAAGGTCGGCGGCATCGTCGTCCTCAAGCGCGGCGAGCTGACTGTCAAGCTGACGGTCGTTGCCGACCGGGTGACCAAGGGCGCCCGTGAAGCCATCCTGGCCATTGGCGGCACCATCCAGGAGCCCCCCTGCGCCAAGCCGGCGGCTGAGTAAAAGCCAAGGACACCAAGAGCATGGAAAAACTCCGTCAGTTGTTCTCCAACCCCGAACTGCGCAAGCGCCTCCTGTTCACCCTGGGGCTGCTGGTGGTCTACCGGCTCGGGGTCCACGTCTCGGTGCCCGGCGTCAACGCCGAGGCCCTGGCCAAGAACCTGGGGAAGGCGGGGGACCTGCTGAACGTGGTCGACCTGTTCTCGGGCGGCGCCTTCAAGAAGTTCTCGGTATTCGCGCTCGGCATCACGCCCTACATCACGGCCTCCATCGTGCTCCAGCTGATGGGGGCCGTGGTCCCGGCCCTCGAGAACCTCCAGAAGAAGGAGGGCGAGGCCGGACGCCAGAAGATCAACCAGTACACCCGCTTCCTCACCGTCGGGCTGGCCTTCATCCAGGGCTTCGGCATCGCCTCCCTGGCCCAGAGCCTCGGCCCCGACGTCGTGATCAACCCGGGCCTGGGCTTCAAGATCCTCTGCGCCTGGACGCTCGCTACCGGAACCATGTTCGTCATGTGGATCGGTGAGCAGATCACGGACCGGGGCGTCGGCAACGGCATCTCCCTCCTGATCTTCGCCGGCATCGTCGCGGGCCTGCCCAAGGCCCTCGAGACGATCGGCTCCATGTTCGCCGCCTCGCTCAAGCCCGGCGCGAACGTGGCCCCCCCGGGCGTGTTCATCCTCCTGCTGGCCGGCATGGCCGTGGTCGTCCTGGCCGTCGTCCTGGTGGAGAACGCCTTCCGGAACATCCCCATCCACTACGCCCGCCGGGTGGACTCCTCCCGCATGGCCAGCCAGCGCAGCTCGTACCTGCCCCTGAAGGTGAACACCGCCGGCGTCATGCCGGTGATCTTCGCCTCCTCGGTCATCTTCTTCCCCGCCACCATCGCCCAGTTCACCCACTGGGAGTGGCTGGCGAAGGCCTCGAGCTACATCAGCCCCCAGTCGCACTTCTGGACCTACACCCCCATCTTCGTGGGCGTGGTCATCTTCTTCGCGTTCTTCTACACCTCCATCGTCTTCAACCCCGACGAGACCGCCGACAACATGAAGCGGAGCGGGGGCTACATCCCGGGCATCCGTCCGGGCAAGGAAACGAGCGTCTACATGGATAGCATCCTGTCCAAGCTGACCTTCGCGGGCGCCGTCTACCTGGCCCTGGTTTCCATCGTGCCCCTGATCATCACCAACAGCATGTCGGGATTGAACTTCTACTTTGGCGGCACCTCCCTCCTCATCGTCGTCGGCGTGGCCATGGATACCGTGGCCCAGCTGGAGAGCTACCAGGTCATGCGCCGCTATGACGGCTTCCTGGAAAAGGGGCGGATCCGGGGTGGCCGGCTGGCGAAGGGAGGGGCGCGTTCATGAAGGTTCATATCCTGCTTGGCGCCCCCGGCTGCGGCAAGGGCACCCAGGCCAAGCGCCTGGTCTCCAAAATGTCTTTGATTCACCTGTCTACGGGTGATATTCTGAGAGATGCCGTCTCGAAAGGGACGGAAATCGGCCTTCGGGCCAAGGCCATCATGGCCTCCGGCAAACTTGTGGACGACGACACCGTCAACGGCCTCGTTTTCGCGCGGCTGCAGAACGAATCCGGCGACGTGTTGTTCGATGGCTACCCACGCACCCTAGCACAGGCTGAAGCCCTGGAGACCTTCCTCTCCAACCGGGGTCTCGGCCTTGGATACGTGATCGACATCTTCGTTCCCGAGAGCGCCCTCGAAGCCCGGGTGGTGGACCGCATGGTCTGCAGCAACAACGATTGCGGCGCCATCTACCACCTGGTTACAAAACCCCCCTTCGAAGCAGGCAAGTGCGATGTGTGCCACAGTCCGCTGAAGCACCGCGCCGACGACTGCAGCGAGGCCTTCCGGGCCCGGATGGTCGAGTTCAACAAGACCTTCCAGCCCCTCCAGGCCCACTACAAGGGAACACCCCACTACCGCTCCGTGGACGGCCTCCGTTCGCCGGACGAGATCCACGGGACCATCCTTGACCTTTTCCAGGAGCAGCATTGAGCAAAGAAGAAGCCATTGAGCTCGAAGCCACAGTGGTGGAGTCCTTGCCCAACGCCGTCTTCCGGGTGGAGCTCGAGAACAAGCACCAGGTCCTCGCCCACATCAGCGGCAAGATGCGCAAGAACTTCATTCGCATCCTCCCGGGCGACCGGGTCCTGGTGGAGGTCACGCCCTACGATCTGACCCGCGGACGGATCATCTACCGATTCAAGTAACCGAATAGCAACCCTGGGGGAAACCCATGAAAGTCAGGCCGTCTATCAAGAAGCTGTGCGAGCACTGCAAGGTGGTCCGCCGGGAAGGCATCAACCGGATCATTTGCAAGAAGAATCCCAAGCACAAGCAGCGCCAAGGCTAAGGAGCAAGCATGGCACGCATCGCAGGTATCGATCTGCCCATCGCCAAGCGCATCGAGATCGCGCTCACCTACATCTACGGCATCGGGCGCCCCAAGGCGCAGAGCATCCTGACCCGGGCCAAGGTGGACTTCTCCACCAAGGTGCGGGACCTCACCGAGGACGAGATCGGGCGCATCCGCCGCGTCATCACCGCCGAGGAGACCGTCGAGGGCGATCTCCGCAAGAACATCGGCATGGATATCAAGCGCCTCATGGACATCGGCTGCTACCGGGGGCTCCGCCACCGCAAGGGCCTGCCCGTCCGTGGACAGCGCACTCACACCAACGCGCGGACCCGCAAGGGCAAGCGCAAGACCGTGGCCGGCAAGAAGAAGTAAGGTTGAGGAACTGACATGGCAAAGACCCAGTCGAAGACCGCCGGCAAGAAGGTGGTCAAGAAGAAGGAAAAGAAGAACGTACCCCACGGCGTGGCCCACATCCAGGCTTCGTTCAACAACACGATCATCTCCATCTCCGATCCCATGGGGAACATGCTGAGCTGGGCCTCCAGCGGCAACCAGAACTTCCGGGGCACCCGGAAGGGCACGCCGTTCGCCGCCCAGATCGCCGCCGGGGTGGCCGCCGAGGCCGCCAAGGAGCAGGGCATCCGCAGTGTGGATGTCCGTGTGAAGGGCCCCGGCGCCGGCCGTGAGAGCGCCATCCGCGCCCTCAACGCCGCTGGCATTTCCGTGACGAGCATCCGCGACGTCACCCCCATCCCCCACAACGGCTGCCGGCCTCCCAAGCGGCGCCGGGTTTAAGAGAGGAGGAAGAGAAACATGGCTCGTTACCAAGACGCCGTCTGCCGCCTCTGCCGCCGCGAAGGCATGAAGCTCTATCTCAAGGGTGAGCGCTGCTTCAAGGAGAAGTGCTCCTTCGAGACCCGCAAGGGCAAGATTCCCGGCCAGCATGGGGCCGCCAAGGCCAAGAAGCCCACCGGCTACGCCCTCCAGCTTCGCGAGAAGCAGAAGGTCAAGCGCATCTACGGTGTGCTCGAGAAGCAGTTCCGCCTCTACTTCGAGCGCGCCGACGCGAAGAAGGGCGTGACTGGCCACAACCTGCTCTCCTTCCTGGAGAGCCGCCTGGATAACGTCGTGTTCCGGCTCGGGTTCGCCCCCAGCCGCGCCGCCGCTCGCCAGATGGTCATGCACGGCCACATCCTCGTGAACGGCAAGCGTTGCGACATCCCCAGCTACCAGACCAAGAGCGGCCAGATCGTCGAGATCTCCGCCCGGGCCCAGGCCAACGATGTCGTCAAGTCCTCCGTGGAGACCGCGGCCGGCCGCGGTATTCCCCAGTGGCTCACCCTCGACGCCGCCGCCTTCAAGGGCTCGGTGATCGCAGTTCCCAAGCGGGAAGATGTTCCTCTTGACATCAATGAGCAGCTGATCGTCGAACTCTACAGCAAGTAAGGGGGGACCTGAATGCTGAACATCAGCGATTTCCAGCGGCCGCGTTTCGCGGAGGTGACTCCGGGCTCCAAGACGGGCTCGTACGGCGAGTTCGTCGCCTACCCCTTCGAGCGCGGCTTCGCCACCACCTGCGGGCACGCCCTGCGCCGCGTGCTGCTGAGCAGCATCCAGGGCGCCGCCGTGACCAACGTCCGCATCAAGGGCGTGCAGCACGAATTCACCGCGCTGCCCGGCGTGTGGGAGGACATCACCCACATCCTGCTCAACCTCAAGGAAATCCCCTTCAAGCTCCACACCAGCCAGCCCCAGATCGTCACGATCAGCCACAAGGGCGAGGGCGTGGTCACCTCCGGCTCCATCCGCTGCAACCAGAACATCGAGGTCATGAACCCCGATGTCCACATCGCCACCCTCGGCGAGGACGGCGAACTGGAGATGGAGATCCAGGTCTCCATGGGCCGCGGCTTCGTCACCGCGGACCGGAACCTGGATGAGAAGCTGGGCCTCGGGTTCATCCCCCTGGATTCCAACCACAGCCCCATCGTCCGCGTGAACTACATGGTCGAGCCCGCCCGCGTCGGTCACAGCACCGACTTCGAGAAGCTCACCCTGCAGGTGTGGACCAACGGCACCGTCGATCCCAAGGACGCGGTGAGCGATTCCGCCCTGATCCTGCGCGAGCACTTCCTCATCTTCGCCCGCCAGGACGAGGACGCGGTCGAGGCCGAGCCGGGCGGCGCCATCCTCACCACCGAGGGCGTCAACGGCATGCTGGGCAAGTCGGTGGAAGAACTTGAGCTGAGCGTGCGGGCCAACAACTGCCTGCGCAACGCCAACATCACCACCATCGGTGAGCTCGTGCAGCGCACCGAAGCGGAGCTGATGAAGACCAAGAACTTTGGCAAGAAGTCGCTCCAGGAGATCAAGGACGAGCTCGCTCGCATCGGCCTCTCCCTCGGCATGCGCATCGAACAAGAAGTCTAAGGAGAACCCATGCGTCACAATTGTTCCGGCAAGCGCCTGGGCCGCACCACGAACCAGCGCAAAGCCCTCATGAAGGGTCTGGCCATCTCGCTCGTCACCCACGAGCGGCTGGAGACGACCCTCGTCAAGGCCAAGGAGCTCCGGCAGTTCGTTGAGCCCTTCATCACCCTGGGCCGCAAGGACACCGTCGCCAACCGCCGCCTGGCCATGGCCCGGCTCGGCAACAAGGCCGCCGTCGAGAAGCTCTTCAATCAGGAATTCGTCGGCCGTTTCACCGGCCGTCAGGGCGGCTACACCCGCATCCTGAAGACCACCCACCGCCTCGGCGACGCCGCGGACATGGCCATCATCGAGCTCGTGGACTACGTCCTGCCCGAGCCCAAGGAAGCCGAAGCCGCCGCTGAGTAGCACGCGGAACTGCAGCGAGGAAGGGCCTCCCCCGGGAGGCCCTTCCTTTTTGCTTCCAACCCCGCTCCGAAGGCATCGTCGCGGGGCCTTCTATTACCTGGTCAGGCTCATCGCTCTTCGTCTGGTTCTCACGGAGGCGCGGGTGGCCCTGGATCGCCTTTCTTTCCTGCGACCCCCGACAACGGGCGGCCACCGAGGATCTCCAGTTTCCTGCGCCCTTCCGGCTTCCGGGTTGAAATCCGTTCCCTGGACCCCGGAAGCCACAGACCGGGATGCCGCCGGGGCATCCCAAGCCTTCGACCACCTGCCGATTTCCGATTGAAGGGCCGACTTCAGCCCAGCAGGGGCTCCAGGAAGCTTCCCGGCGCCACGTAGCCCTCGACCCGGTCGGGGCCCGTGCTGAGGTAGGCGATGGGGGTCTCCACGCTCTCCTCCAGGGCCTTCAGGTAGACCTGGGCCTCGGCGGGCAGCTTGGCGGGATCCTGGATGCCTCGGGTGGGTTGGGACCAGCCCTTGAAGTACTTGATTTCGGGCTTGATGTCCTTCCAGTCGGCCATCATGGCGGGGACCCGGCCCGTGACCCGGCCTTCCCCGTCCCGGTAACCCACGACCAGGCCCACCTGGTCGAAGCCGTCCAGTACATCCAGCTTCATGAGGCCCAGGCCGTCCACCCCGTTGACCCGGCAGGCGTGGCGGGTGATGACGCTGTCGAACCAGCCGCAACGGCGGGGGC
>DATGXY010000309.1:0-1669 GCA_035298525.1 Holophaga sp. | reverse complement strand
CTCTTCACCGCCGCCAAGATCAGCCACCTGGCCCTGCTCCCCCAGGGCCAGCCGGAACGCATGAACCGCGCCCGGGCCATGGTGGCCCAGATGGACAAGGAGGGCTTCGGCACCTGCACCAACCACGGCGAGTGCGAGGCCGCCTGCCCCAAGGGCATCACCCTGGACAACATCGCCCGCATGAACCGGGACTTCATCAAGGCCAGCCTCACGTACCGGCCCGAGGGCGCCTCCGGCGGCTTCTGAGCTCCCCCGTCCCAGGAAAGGCCGGCGCCCCAAGCGCCGGCTTTTTTTTGTCCCTGCCCCCCGGAGCCGATCTGATCGGGGCTTTCGCGGTTGGGTATTTTCGTATATGGTTATCCTCAAATTCCCGGAGGAACCATGTTCACCTCGCTGCTCCTGACCAGCCTCATGCAGGTTGCGCCAGCTCCCGCCGCCCCGGCCGCGCCCGCCGCCGCCCCGGCCCCCCAGCCTTCCACGAAGGTCAACGAAGTCCGGCCCAGGCTCTGGACCTCCGGCCTCCTGACCTACGAAAGCCTCACCGGCCTCAAGAAGCTGGGCGTGGGCACGGTCCTGCACCTGCGCCCCGAAAAGGAGGCCCCCTCCCTGCCCGCCACCGAGCGGGTGGCCGTGGAAGGCATGGGCCTGCGCTACATCCACAGCCCCGTGACCCCCAGCTTCGAGGACGAGGAATTCGACGCCTTCCGCAAGCAGATGAAGGGCGTGGACCGGGACAAGGGCGTCCTCATCCACTGCTTCAACGGCAACCGTGCCTCCGCCAGCCTCCTCACCTGGTTCGTCCTGGACGAGAAGATGCCCCTGGACCAGGCCCTGGCCCTGGCCAAGAAGGGCGGCCTCACCATGATCAAGGCCGAGAACGCCGCCCGCTTTTACATCAGCCGCAATGGCGGCCCCGCTTACGTGGAGCAGGCGGATCCCAAGCCGGCCGCGCACTGATCCCACACCCTACCTGACCAGCCGCCCGTCCCTTTTGAAAGGACGGGCGGTTTCTTTAGGACCCCGTCGGCCGGAGATCAGGGTTGCTCGAATTTAATAAGGATTTATATTCATGGCCGCGCAGCCTTCCGGCCGGATGCCCATCCCTGCCCGGCGCCCCCAAGGAAGGCCGCATCCTCCCCCCCAAGGGATTCCGAAAGGCCACCCTTCATGAAGATCCGCCATCTCTCCTTCCTGGTCGCCACCGCGTGGTTGGCCGCTTCCCCGGCCATCGCCGGCACGACGGAATTCACGATCCAGACGTCCAACGTCGGGGCCATGTCCTTGATGATTGACCCTTCATCTAAGGACAACGCGAAGCTCCAGACCCTGGACGCCAAGGGCAAGCCGGAGAAGGAAGAGATCTACGGGCCCGGCAAGGAATGCTCTCTGAGCAGCACCGGGACCCAGGGATTCCAGGTGAACGGGTACACGACCAGTTTCAACCTCTACCTCAGGTGTTTCAACGGCAAGAAGATCAGCGGCAACATCACCCTGTCGGCCAGCGTGACGTCCGGTTTTAAGGTGGCATTCGCCAACTGGAACGGTGCGACTGCCACTTACGATCCCAAGCACCGGACGATCAAGATCGTGGCCCCGAAGTAGGCCAAGCAGCTGGGGCGCCCGCCCCCCTCAGGAGCCGGATCCGGCCGCCGCCCGTTCGGCTCGCGCC
>DATGXY010000308.1:0-8488 GCA_035298525.1 Holophaga sp. | reverse complement strand
TTCCCCGCCGGCCGCCTCCAGATCCACCTCCACCCGGCGCTCCGGGGCGCCGGCCACGGCCTCCACGGCGTTCTCCAGGGCGTTGCCCAGGAGGGTGACCAGGTGGCGGGCGTACCTGGGCGAGGGCAGGGGGGGGATCCGCGAACCGGGGCGGAGGCAGGCCTGGACGCCCTGGGCCCGGGCGGCGCCGAAGCGCTGGAGGAGGAGGCCCGCCACCACCGGATCCCCCACGGCCCCGGCCACGTCGTCCGTGCCGTCCTGGAGCCCTTCCACCAGGTCCGCCACGAAGGCCTCCAGGCGCGCGTGCTCTCCCAGGCGCGCCAGGCCCAGGATCACGTGGAGCCGGTTCATGAATTCGTGCGCCCGGGCCCGCAGGGCCCCGGCGTAGGCCTGGGCTTCGGCAAGCCTTCCGGCGAGGCTCGCGGCGTCGTCCGCCCCGCGGAAGAGGGCGACGGCCCCCACCACCCGGCCCTCCACGGTCACCGGGGCGCGGTCCACCCGCAGTTCCAGGCCGCCCAGGGCCAGGGTCCGGCCTCGCTCGGCCTCGCCCGTGGCCAGGACGCGGGCGAGGCCCTCGTCCCGCACCTCCTCGAGGCCAGCGAGGGCGAAGAGGCGTTCCGCCTCCTCGTTCACGAGGGTCGGCCTCATGTCCCCGTCCACGGCCAGGATTCCCTCCCGGGCGCACTGGGCGATGGCGGTGCGCTGGTGCAGGAGGGCGGCGATCTCGGCGGGCTCCATGCCCAGGAGGCTGCGGCGCACCCGGGAGGCGAGGACCGCCGCGCCGGCGGCGCCGATGGCCAGGCCCGCGGCCAGGCCCGCCAGGATGAGGCCGCGGACGCTCCTCAGGTGGGCGTCCACCCCCCGCAGGAGCACCCCGGCGACGACCGCCCCCACCTGGCGCCCGTCCCGGTCCCGCACGGGGTGGAAGGCCCGGAGGGCGGGGCCCAGGGTGCCCTGGGCCACGGAGGCGTAGGCGCGGCCCTGGTAGACGGCGGCGTCGTCGCCCCCCTGGAACCGCTCCCCGAGGAGGGCCGGGTTGGGGTGGGCGACGCGCCTGCCGTCCATGTCCAGGACCACCAGGTAGTCGACCCCCGCCTGGGCGCGGATCCCTTCCGCCGCGGCCCGGGCCCGGCCCGGGTTCCCCCTTCCGGCGAGGGCCTCGACCACGTCGCCGTTCCCGCTGGCCAGCAGGGCCACGACCCTGGCCTTCTCCGCCAGGGTCTCCCGGGTGCGGGCCTCCACCCGCCAGCTGACGAGGACCCCCGTGGCCAGGAGCGAGACCAGCACCAGGGCCCCCGCCAGCAGGAGGATCCGGGTGCGCAGGCGCAGGGGGTTCGGGAGGAGACGCATGAGGTTCGGAGGCCCTTCCGAGGATACCATCCGGGGCGCCGTCCCCCGGGCGCGGTGGACGGGCGCGTCCGGGCCGTGCCAAGGTTGGACGGGAGGCTTCCATGGCCCAGATCGAGATCCCCCTGGCCCCGCGCAAGCGCATCGCCCTTGTGGCGCACGACCACAAGAAGGCCGAGCTGCTGGAGTGGGTCGAGTACAACAAGGACCTGCTCCTGGGGCACGAACTCTACGCCACCGGCACCACCGGGACCCTGCTCGAGGATCTCCTGGGCCCGGTGGTGACCAAGCTCTTCAGCGGCCCACTGGGGGGCGACCTCCAGATCGGAGGCAAGATCGCCGAGGGCGAGATCGATGTCCTCGTCTTCTTCTGGGACCCCCTGGAACCCGCGCCCCACGACCCCGACGTGAAGGCCCTCCTGAGGGTGGCCGCCGTCTGGAACATCCCGGTGGCCTGCAACCGCACCTCCGCCGACTTCATCATCAGCTCGCCCCTCATGGGCGCGGAGTACGCCCGGCTCGTCCCGGACTACCGGGACCACCGGGACCGCCTCAAGCGGGGCTGAGCCGGCTCAGGGCTTCCGGATCCACCGGGGCCGCTCCGGCGCGTCGGCCACGATGCGGCCCAGTTCCAGGACGAACTGGGCCTGCTGGACCATGCCCCGCAGGTCCCAGGCGGGATCGTACCGGTCCGAGGGGCGGTGGTAGCGGTCCAGGTAGGTGCGCGCCCTGGCCCGGGAGCCCTCCGGGTCCTCCACGTAGTCCCGCTGGCCGGCGAGGCTGAAGCCCGGGCTCAGGGCGGGCACGCCGGCCCTGGCGAAGGGGTAGTGGTCGCTGCGGAAGAAGAGGCCCTGCACGTCGGGCTCGGGGTCCCGCAGGCGGAGGCCCACGCGCCTTCCGGCCTCCCGGCCCATGTCCAGGAGGGTGCTGCGCTCCCCGCCCAGGAACTCGATGTCGCGGCTGGGGCCCACCCAGTTGAGGCTCTCCAGGTTCAGGTCCGCCACCGTCCGCTCCAGGGGCCACAGGGGCCGCTGCACGTAGCCCTCGGCGCCGAGGAGGCCCTGCTCCTCGCCGCAGGTGAAGAGGAAGATCTGGGCGCGCCGGGCGGGGCTTCCCGCCGTCGCCTGGGCGATGGCGAGGAGGGCGGCCATGGCGCTGGCGTTGTCCACCGCCCCGTTGATGGCCACGCCGTCCTGGATGCCCAGGTGGTCCCAGTGGGCCGTGTAGACCACGGCCTCCTCCTTCAGGTCCGTGCCGGGGAGCAGGGCGGCCACGTTGTACTGGGGGAAGGTGCGCGTGCGGTTCTCCAGGCGGGCCCTTGCGGTGCCGCCCAGTTCCACGGGGCGGAACGCCCGGGTGGCGGCGGCCTTCCCCAGGGCGTCCAGGTCCTGGCCGCAGGCCGCCAGCAGGCGCCGGGCGAAGGCCTCGGTGATCCAGCCCTGGAGAGGGCAGAGCCGCGGGCCCGAGGCCACCATGAACTTCTCGCCCCGGAACCCGGCGGCCACCACGGACCAGTCGTAGGTGGCGCTCTCGGGGGTGTGCACCAGGAGCACCCCGGCGGCGCCGTGGCGCGCGGCCTGCTCGAACTTGGTCGTCCACCGGCCGTGCCGGGTGAGGCCGGGGCCGTCGAAGCGCATGGGCTCCTCCGCCGTGGGCGGGGGATCGTTGGCGAGCATGACCAGGAGCTTGCCGCGGCAGTCCGCGCCCTTGAAGTCGTCCCAGGCCTCCCCGGGGGCCTCCACGCCGTAGCCCACGAAGAGCAGGGGGGCCTCGAAGGCCGCCGAGGGGGCCCCGTCGCCGCTGGAGGCCACCAGGTCGGTCATGAAGGCGGGCCGCAGCTCCGCGCCGCCGGCCTTGAAGGTGACGGAACTGCGTTCCTGAAGCGTGCGGGTGCCGAGCACGTCGATGCGCTGGCGGTAGGAGCCGCCGGCCACGGGCGCGAGGCCCAGGGCCCGCAGCTGGGCCTCCAGGTAGGCCACGGCGAGGTCGCCCCCGCGCTGCCCCGTGCCGCGCCCCTCCAGGAGGTCGTCGGCGAGGAAGGCCAGGTGGGCGCGGAGGGTGCCCTCCTTCACGGCGGGGGGCGCCGCCGGCAGGAGGAGGCAGGCCAGGAGGGCGGTCAGGATTCGCATGGGGCCTCCCGGGGCCGGGGCTTCAGAGGGGCCAGGGGCCGGCTCCCTGGCGCAGCAGGACCGGCTCATCCTGGCTCAGGTCCACCACGGTGGAGGCGAGGCCCGCGGGATCGCCGCAGTCCACCACCAGGTCCAGCAGGTGCCCCAGCTCCTCCTGGATCTCCCAGGAGGTCTGGAGGGGCTCCTGGCCCGAGAGGTTGCAGCTGGTGGTGATGATGGGCTCGCCCACCATGGCCGTGATGGCGCGGCAGAAGGTGTGGTCGGGGATGCGCAGGCCAACGGTCTGCTTGTTCTGCAGGTACCGGGGCACCTCCCGGGAGCAGGGCAGCACGGCGGTGTAGGGCCCCGGGAACATCTGCTTGAGGATGCGGAAGGTGGGCGTGTCCAGGTGGCGGGTGTAGCGGCAGAGCATCTCCATGTCGGCGCAGAGGATGCTCATGGGCTTCTTGGGGTCGCGCCCCTTCATGGCGTGGATGCGGTCCACGGCCTTCTTTCGGCTCACCAGGCACCCGAGTCCGTAGAGGGTGTCCGTCGGATAGGCGATCACCCCGTCCCGGGAGAGGACCTCGGCCACCTGGTCCATGTGGCGCGCTTGGGGGTTGACGGGATGGAGCGTGAGGATCATGGCATGTCCAGCTTACCCCACCGGGCCCGGCCCGGCGCGGGGTGGCGGTCGGGGCGCTGGAAGAAGCGCTCGGCGAGGGCCGGGTCCAGGGCCGGGGCGATGCCCGCGCGGCGCGCCTGCAGGGCCAGGAGGGCCACCACGGTCAGGCTGTCGGTGATCTCCCCCGACAGGACCCGCTGCACGCACTGGGCGAAGGGCTCGCGGACGCAGGCCAGTTCCTCGGTGTCCTCGGGGTCGGGCCCGCCGGGCGCGGGGGCGAGGTCCGTGGCCAGGAAGAGGAAGGTCTCCTCGTCCGTGCTGGAGTTGCTGGTGTGGAAGAAGGAGAGGGGTTCCCAGGTCCCGGCCTCCAGGCCGGCCTCCTCCACCAGTTCCCGGCGGATGGTGTCGTAGGGGCTCTCGAAGGCCTCGCCCCCTCCCTCCACGATCTCCCAGCTGTAGGTCTCCAGGGGGTAGCGCCACTGGCCCACGAGCACCACCCGGTCGGATCCGTCCAGGGCCAGCACGCCGCAGGCGGTGCGCCGGAAGCCGCACACCGCGTAGCGCCGCTCGCCGCCGCAGCGGTGGGTGATGTGGTCCTCCCGCAGGCGGATCCAGGGGGAGTCGTAGACCTGGCGGGTGCCGTGGACGGTGTAGGGGTTGGGTTCCGCGGGGATGGGCAGGGGGGGGAGGGAACGGCTCATGGGGCACCCGTAAACGGCAAGCGCCCGCTGCTGGAGCGGGCGCTTGGGCGGAAACTTGGCTTGGGGCTAGCGGCGCAGGCCCAGGCGCTCGATGAGGGAGGCGTAGCGGGCCTTGTCCTTGCGGCGCAGGTAGTCCAGCAGGCGACGGCGCTGGCCGACCATGATCATGAGGCCGCGGCGGCTGTGGTAGTCCTTGGCGTGCACCTTGAAGTGCTCGGTCAGGTCGTTGATGCGCTTGGTGAGGAGGGCAACCTGCACCTCGGGCGAGCCCGTGTCGGTGGCGTGCTGCTTGTAGTCCTCGATGATGATCGCCTTCTGCTCGTTGTTCAGGGCCATGCCAGGCTCCTTTCGGGGAAGCGTCCCGTCACCTGCGCGCCAGCCCCCAGCCAGCCCCGCGGTCAAGTCCGGAAACCCCGGACGGTGTCAAGAATGGTGCGGATAGAGGGACTCGAACCCCCACGACCGTAAAGCCACTAGTACCTGAAACTAGCGCGTCTACCAATTCCGCCATATCCGCAATCGCGCTGTCCGCCCTCGAGCGTCCAATGTCACGCGAAATTCAATGGTAGCCCCGGTTGAGCTTCCGATCAAGCGGAAATTCCGCTCACCACTCCCGGTAGGGTTTGCCGTTGGAACCCGTGCCGGTGGCCAGGCTGTACACGTCGAACACGCAGCCCCCGCCCCAGCTGGAGCTGGCGGGATCGTCGGAGACGCTGCGCATGCCCCACTCGGCGCGGCCGGTGATGGGATCCACGGGGATGCGCCGGAGGAAGCGCACCTTGGCGTCCTTGCCCATCGCGGGGGTGCCTTCCACGAGGATCTCCAGGCTCTCGGGATAGCCCTGGTTCTCCACGGGCGGGGCCTTGATCTTCTTCTGGTCCGCCATCTCCTTGTAGGTGTCGATGGCCGTGCGCATCTCGCGCAGGACCCGGCGCAGCTCCAGCTCGCGCTGGCGGCGGATCCCGTTCTTCGCCATGGGCACCACCGCGGAGGCGAGGATCACCAGCACGGTGGCGGTGACCAGCATCTCCAGGAGGGTGAAGCCCCGCTGCCGGAAGGTCATTGGATGGTGACGAGGGAATTGACGACCCGCGCCGGGATCGGATTGGCGCCCACCAGGTAGCGGCCGTCCTGGATGAGGACGGTGGCCTTGCCGGGCTCAAGGCACTCCAGGTCCAGGGTGGCGAAGGTGCCGCTGTCGGCGGCCCCGGCGGCCCGGGTGAAGGTGAGGGTGAGGACGCCGTCCTTGAGGGCCTGCTGGAGGTTGCCGCCGTCGCCGGAGATGAAGTCGCCCGGGGACAGCCCGGCCAGCTTGAGGCGGGGATCGATCTTGAGGGTCATGGTGCCGCTGGTGAGACCCTGGGCGCCGCTGGCGAAGAGGTTCAGGCTCACGTGCTGGCCCTTGGCGGCCTCGGTGGCGAGGGGCGTGAGGAAGAAGACCAGGGGGCTTTCCGTGGCTTCGGCCGCGGCGGGAGCCGGCTGGACGGGAGCCTGGGCGGCGGGCGCCTGGGTGGGCGCCGGAGCGGGCGTCTGCTGGGAGGGCGCCGGCTGGGCGGGAGCCGGCGCGGGAGCCTGCTGGGCGGGAGCCGGCGCGGGCTTGGCGGCGCCCTGGCCGGCGCCCTGGCCGGCGCCCTGGCCGGCGCCCTTGATGGGAGCCGATTCGTCCACGAGGCCCTGGGGCAGGGGCTTCTTCTCGGGCTTGGGGGCGAAGGGCTTGGCGGCGCTGGGGGCCTGGTCCGGATCGAAGGGGCCGAAGTCGTCCTCGGCCAGATCGGGCTTGCGCACGATGACGGCGCGGAGGGAGAGGATCACGTCCACCCGCTGCTTGTCCTTCTTGTTGCTGCCCAGGAGCTTGCCGAGGATGGGGATATCCGAGATGCCCCAGACGCCCTGGAGGCTCTTGGTCTCCTCCTCCCGGAGGAGGCCGCCGAACACGGCCGTCTCGCCGTCCCGGAGGCGCGCGGAGGTCTTGATGACGCGCTGGCCCATGTTGGGCCGGCCCGGCGTGGACTCGGCGCCCAGGGTCTTCACCTCGGACTCCAGGTCCACGGTGATATCCCCGTTGAAGTGCACGCGGGGCTTGACTTTGATCTTGACGCCCACGTCCTCGTAGCTGAAGGAGGTCTGGCTGGCCAGGGAACCGCCGAGGCTGGCCAGGGCGCTGGTGGCCGCGGCGTTGGTGCCCGTGGAGCCCGTGTTCAGGCCGCCGAGCTGGGACTGGGTGGTGCTGATCTTCTGGCCGATGTTCACCTCGCCCGTCTCGCCCGAGATGACGCGGACGTTGGGGCTCGCGAGCAGCTTGCCCTCGCCGCTGGTCTTGAGGGCGTCCAGGGCCAGGGGCGCGAACATGAACTGCAGGTCGCTCTTGGAGATGCGGATGCCGCCCGTGTTGATGTTGGCGCCGGCGGAGTTGACGTTGGTGGTGGTGGCGCCGATGCGGTAGATGCCCGAGGCGTTCAGGTCGAGGGGGTTGGTGGAGCCCACGGGGATGAGGCCCACCTGCTCCTTGGCGGTCTCGCTCACCTCGACGAGTTCCAGGTAGCACACGACCTCGGCCTTGGCCTTGTCCAGCTGGTTGACGATGTGCTGGGCCACGGAGAGGTCGGCGTTCTTGGCCTGGACCGTGAGGGAGTTCAGGCGCTTGTCCACGAAGACCCGCATCTGCGGCAGGATGGCGTTGAGCACCTGGCGGACGTTGTCGGGATCGGCGTTGGACAGGTAGAAGGTCTGGATGAGCTTGTTCTCGTAGTCCTGCAGGTTCTGGGGCGTCTTCTTGAACACCATGATGGTGTTGGGGTCCAGGACCTTGTAGAAGAGGTCGCTCTGGAGCATCAGCGTGTCCAGGATGCGCTGGAAGGTGAGGCCCCGCAGGTCGATGGAGACGCTCTGGTCCTGGGCGCTGGCGGAGCTGTGCATGATGATGTTCACCCCGGAGTTCCGGCTCAGCTGCTGGAAGATCTCGCGCAGGCTCGTCTTGCGGGTGAAGTTGAGGTCCATGCCCTCCAGGGAGCGGGGATTGATGGGCAGGGCGGCGCGGGATTCGGCCTTGGCGCGCGCGGCCTCCAGGTTCTCCTCCTGGGCCTCCTGCTCCCGGGCCTTGGCGTTGGCCTCCTCGATGCGGTTCAGCCAGTCCACGGCGACGGCGTTGGAGGGATCCAGCAGGACGGCGGCGGCCAGCTCCGTGCGGACCACGGCGTCGCGGCCCAGCTTCTTGGCCTCCCGGGCCTTCTTGAGGTGGGATTCCGCGGCGAGGGGGGCCGTCTTGCGGTAGCCGATCCGGGCCTGGTTGTTGGAGGGGTCCTTCTTCAGGATCTGGCGGTACTGGTCCAGGGCCTCCTCGAACCGGCCCTCGTCGAAGGCCGACTGGGCCTTGTGGAGGGCGCAGCCCGTGGCCAGGACGAGGGCCAGGGCCACCGCGAGGGGCTTCGCCAGACGATCGATGGTGGAGCGCAGGGTGGGCATCGTGTCCTTCCGCATGGGATCAGAATTCGTTGGCGGGGGTGCTGGATCCCCCGCCGCGGGGCTCGACGGCGTCGATCCGGTACTTGAGGTCGGGGAAGCGCAGGTTCTGGAACTCCGCCGAAACGTCGGTGACCTTCACGAGCTTCCAGGTGGGGTTGGCCAGGGCCCCCTCGGCCAGGGTGACGGGGTCCTCCCCCTTCATGAACGCCCCCAGGCGCCCGGCCTTCTTCGTGCCCAGGTAGCCC
>DATGXY010000307.1:0-7223 GCA_035298525.1 Holophaga sp. | reverse complement strand
GGGAGGGCGGGGGTTACAGGGCGCGCGCGTCCAGGAGGGCCTGGATGTGGGGCCGGGCCTCGCCCCGGATGCGCCCTTCCCGCAAGAGGCGGCGGAGGGCCTCCGTGGCCTGGCGCTCCCGAAGGGCCACCAGGAGATCGGCCATGGCCAACTGCACCTCCAGGCGGTCCTGGCGGGCCACGGATTCGGCGAGACGGGCCCGGAGCAGGGGGTTCCCGGCCTGCAGGTACAGGGCCTCCACCGCCGCCAGGCGCACGGACGTTTCTGGATCTCCGTCGGCCAGGGCCAGGAGGGTGCCGGCCAGGTCCTTGTCCCCCTGGCCCAGGAGGGCGATCGCGTTGCGGCGTTCTCCGGGGGAGGGGCTGGCGGCCATGCGCTGGAGGCCCGCGTCCCGGGCCCGATCCACCCAGGCGGCCAGGGCTGCGCCTTCCAGGGGACGGCGGAAGGACCACCGGACCAGAAGGAGGGAGGTGCCCAGGAGGCCCAGGAAGGCGGCGGCCAGGGGCAGCCAGGGGCGGGGCCGCCCCACCACCCGCCGCCGCAGGGCGGGGGCGGGGGCCGCCCGGGGCAGGCCGTCCAGGGCCTCCCACAGGGCTCCCAGGCCCTGGAATTCCCGGGCGCAGTCGGGACAGCCGGCCACGTGGGCCCGCGCCTCCGGCGGCAGGGGAAGGCCCTTGAGCTGATCGGGCAGGAAGGCCTGGGCGTCCCGGCAGTTCATGGCTCCTCCTGGAAAGCGGCCCGCAGTTCCTGCAAGGCCCGGTGGACGCGGACCTTGATGGCCCCCTCGGAACAGCCGTAGAGGCCGGCCAGGTCCTGGTACGACAGATCCGGGTCCCGGCTCAGGAGCAGGAGTTCCCGGCGCCCGGCGGGGAGGGCCGCCAGGGCCCGCTCCAGGCGCTCCCGGTCCTGGAGGCGCACCGCCTCCACCAGGGGGCTCTCCGCCGGGGACAGGAGGGTATCCGGCTCCGGCCCCGGGGGGACGGCGGCTCCCAGGTGATCCAGGTGCACCCGCCGGGCGATCTGGTAGAACCAGGGCCGGAAGGCCGCCCCGTCCCGGAAGCCCCGGCCGTACTTCAGCACCCGCAGGAAGACCTCCTGGGCCATGTCCTCCGCCAGGTGGGGCTGGCCCGTGAGGCGCCTGAAGAAGCCCAGCAGGCCCTGGTGATGCCGGTCGAAAAGCACCCCCAGGCCCTCCCGGGATCCCGCGCGCACCCGCGCCATGACCTCCGCGTCCGTTCCTTCCACCTTCACCGTTCCTTTCCTCCTGTTCTACCGCGGAAGGGGCGGAAGGTTACAGGGCGGCGCCCCGCCTCAGGATCCGGAGGCCTGCAGCTGCCGCAGCTTCTGATCCAGGTCCCGCAAGCCGAAGGGCTTGGGCAGGTGGACCAGGCGGGGGCCCGGCTCCCCGGGGAAGGTGTCGAGGCTGCCCGAGGCCAGGAGCACGGGCAGGTCCGGCCACCGCTGCCGGACGCGGGCGAGGGTGGCCGAGCCTCCCAGGCCGGGCATGTTCAGGTCCAGCACCAGGGCGTCGGGGGCCAGGCCCGCCTCCAGGTGGTCCAGGGCCTCCTCGCCGCTGGCGGTGAGGGTGGGCGCGTGGCCCAGGGCCACCAGCATGCCCGCGGTTGCCTCGCGGATGAGAGGATCGTCGTCCGCCACCAGCACCCGCAGCGGGGTCCCGGACCCGGGCAGGCCCGGATCCACGGGCTGGGGCGAGGCTTCGCTGCCGGCGGCGGGGAAGCGCAGGCGCACTTCCGTGCCCCGGCCCGGTTCGCTGAGGATCTCCAGGCTGCCCCCATGGGCCTTCATGGTGCTGAAGGCCATGGAAAGCCCCAGTCCCGTGCCCTTGCCGGGGGGCTTGGTGGTGAAGAAGGGCTCGCAGGCCCGGGCCAGCACCTCGGGGGCCATGCCCATCCCTGAATCCGCCACCCGGACCTCCACCCAGGCACCATCCAGGCGGGTGGCCAGGACCAGGTCCCCGCCCCCGGGCATGGCGTCCACGGCGTTGACGCACAGGTTCATGAGCATGAGGGAAAGGGCGTTCACATCCCCGTGGATGGGGGCCGCCCCCGGCACCAGATCCAGGCGCAGGCGCACCGCGGCCAGGGTGGTGCGCTCCAGGAGCTGCACCGTTTCCTGGAGCAGGGCGTTGAGATCCGCCTCCCGCACCTCCTCGGGCTGCTTGCGGGCGAAGGCCAGGAGGCTCCGCACGGTCTTGCCCCCCCGCTCGCAGGCCTTGACGATGGTGGCGAAGGCCCGGGCCGCGGCGCTTCCCTCCGGCTGGGCCGGGCCGTGCACGGAGGCGAGACCCTGGATGGCCGCCAGCACGTTGTTCATATCGTGGGCCACCCCGCCCGCGAGGCGGCCGAGCCCCTCCATCTTCTGGGCCTGGGTGAGGCGGTCCTGGAGGGCCTTGCGCTCGGTCACGTCCCGCCAGACGCAGTGGTAGATGCCGCCGCCTTCGGTGCGGATGTACTGGGCGGTGACGTGCACGTCCCGCAGGCGGCCCTCCCGGGTGCGGTGCCGCGCCTCGAAATCCTCGTGCCCCGCTTCCATGATCCGCCGGATGCGGGCCCGGGATTCCTCCGGCCCCTCCGCGGCCTCCACGTCCATGAGGGTGAGGCCGGCGAAGGTCTCCCGGTCGTAGCCCAGCTGGCGGCAGGCCTGGTCGTTGAACGCCAGGATTCGGCCCGAGGCGGGGTCCAGCACCACGATGCCATCGGGCCCGTGCTCGAAGAAGGCCCGGTAGCGGGCCTCGCTTTCGCCCAGGGACCGGTAGCGCTCCTTGAGCAGATCCCAGGCCCGGAACAGATCCTGGTGCACCTCCGCGAACTCCCCCCGGAAGGGGCCCCCGGCGGGGACGGGGGCCCCCGGGTCCCCCGAGGCCACCGCCCGGGCCAGGCGCCGGATCTCCTCCAGGGGCCGGAGCACGGTGCGCCAGAGGAGGAGGCGCAGGCCCGCCACCAGGAGGAGATCCAGGAGGAGGATGAGGCCCGCCTCCCGCCAGATGCGGGCGTGCAGGGCCGCCTCCATGGGCCTGCGGGAGAAGGTGGCGCGGACCTGGCCCAGGAGGTGGCCATCGTGGAAGATGGGGCGGGCCGCCGCCACGTCGGTGCCCGGTTCGGCCTCCGCCGGAACCGGCCGGAGCCGCCCGTCCTCTCCCCGGGAACGCGCCCGGAGGGCGTTCCCGGCCGCCCGGATCTCCACCGCCACCTCCCGGATCTGCCGGTTGACCAGGGCCCGCTCCAGGATGTCCTGGATCTGGTCCTCGTCCAGGTACCACACCGGAAGGGCCAGGCTGGCGGCAAGCTGGTCGGCCATCTGGTCCACCTCCCGGAGGAGGGCGGCTTCCGCCGACCGGGTTTCCAGGTGATGGGTGACGAGGGTGGCCCCACCCAGCAGCAGGGTGGCGATGGCGACCAGGATCACCGCGAAGCGCACCCGGAGGGGAGGGCCCGAGGGAGCGACGGGTGGGACGGGGTTCCGCTGGCTGACCACGGGGCGACCTGCAGCGAGGGAAGCAAATGAGGGATTATCAGAGTTTGCCGGGGAGAAACGGGTAACATCCTACCAGGGTTCATCCGCATGCTCGCTGGATTCCGCCACCTCCTCTTCCGGGGCCTCCTGGCCTGGGCGGTGACCGCCCTCGGGGCCGCCCATCCCTGGGACGGACCCACCCGGGGGCCCGCGCCCCAGCGGGGGCGGACGGTGGTCTTCCTGGCCTCCGATTCCCGCAATGGCGGGGTCACCGGGGTGTTCCGGGGGTTCGAAGGAGCGGCCGCCCTCCTGGGCTGGAAGGTGCTCTTCCTGGATGGCGGCGGCACCCCCGGGGGCCAGGACGACCAGTGGGCGAGGGCGCTGGCCCAGCGGCCCAATGGCATCATCCTGGGGGGCTTCGACGCAGAAGGCTGCCGGGAACGCCTGGACCAGGCCCGGAAGGCCCGGATCCCCGTGGTGGGCTGGCATGCGGCCCCCGAGCCCGGCCCGGCCCCGGGGCTATTCCTCAATATCGCCACCTCCACCCGCGAAGTGGCGGAACAGGCGGTCACCGCCGTCGCCCGGGACGCGGAAGCCAAGAAGCAGGGGGCGGGCATCGTGCTCTTCACGGATAGCCGCTTCGCCGTGGCCCGGGCCAAGACCCAGGCCATGGCCCGGGCCGTGGGGCGGAACCCCCGGCTCCGGCTCCTGTCCGTGGAGGATGTGCCCATCGCCCGGGCCCACGACGAGATCCCGGCCCTCGTGGCCCGGCTCGCTGCCCGCCATGGGGCCGCCTGGACCCATTGCCTGGCCATCAACGATGTGTACTTCGATCACATCAGCTTCCCCCTGGCCCAGGCCGGGCGGGGGGATATCGCCCAGGTGGCCGCGGGGGATGGTTCCAGCCTGGCCCTGGCCCGGATCCGTTCGGGGCTCTCCCGCCAGATCGCCACCGTGGCGGAGCCCCTTCGCCTCCAGGGCTACCAGCTGGCCGACGAACTCAACCGGGCCCTGGCCGGGGCGCCCCCCAGCGGCTACCGTTCCAGGCCCCTGCTCGTGACCCCGGCCCTCCTGAAGGGGGCCCGGGAGGGGGACGTGGAGGCGGATCTGGGCTTCGAGGAAGGGTACGCCCGCCTTTGGAAGTAGCGAACACGCAATCAGACGAGCGTTTGATTTTTTAAACCTTCCCGCTCCCCTAAGGCGAGGGCTCAGGCGATCATGGTGGCCCCGATCCCTCCTCCCCGCGCCCGGAGCCTCCCTGGACCTCGCCTCCCCCACCCTCGCCGACGCCGCCCCCTCCGCGAGGCGGCTGAGCCAGATCCAGCTCGTATCCGCCGGGGTGATGGGGATCAACTGGGTCATCTGCCTGGCCAGCGACAACCTGCCGGCCCTCGCCCTCATGACGGCGGGGATCGCGGCCCTGGCCGGAGCCCTGGCCCTGACCCGCAGGGGCCGCCTGGGCCTGGCGGTGGACGCCACCCTGGTGGTCCTCACCCTGACGGTGACGGCCCTGATGTGGATGTTCGAGGGCCTCACGGACCCCGCGGCCCTGGCCCTGCCCGGCATCCTCGTCTTCGCCGCCCTGCTGGGGCAGCGCCGCTTCTTCCTCATCCTCCTGGGCGTGATGGTGCTGAGCCTCTTCTGCCTGACCCTGGGCGCCGTCCAGGGCTGGCACATCCCCCGGCGCCTGACCCAGGGCTACCACACCTTCCTGGGCATGGCCGCGATCCTCCTCGCCACGGGCCTGGGCGTGTGGATGCTGGCCCAGGACCTGCGCCGGGCCCTGGCCCTCCTGCGGGATGAGAACGAGCGCGCCTCGCAGTTCCAGGGCCACATCGAGTTCCTGGCCCACTTCGACGGCCTCACGGGGCTGCCCAACCGCATCGTGGGCCGGGACCGCCTGAAGGTGGCGGTGGACCAGGCCCAGCGTTCCGGGCGCCTCGCGGCCCTGGCCCACCTGGACCTGGACAACTTCAAGACCGTGAACGACTCCATGGGCCACCTGGCCGGGGACCGGCTCCTGGTGGACGCCAGCGCGCGCATCCAGGCCGTCCTGGAGCCCGGGGACACCCTCTGCCGCCAGGGCGGGGACGAGTTCCTGGTGGTGATGGCCGACGTGGGGTCCGAGGACGACGCGGCGGCCCGCGCCGGGAAGATCCTGGGCGCCCTCGCGGAACCCTTCCCCATCCAGGGCCTGGACGTGCCCGTGACCGCCTCCGCGGGCCTGGCCCTCTTCCCCGAGGACGGCCCCGACTTCGAGACCCTGCTCCAGAAGGCCGACACGGCCATGTACCAGGCGAAGGCCGCGGGGCGCAACACGCTGCGCTTCTTCGACGGCGCCATGAACGACGCGGTGCGCGAGCACCTGCACCTGGCCTCCTCCCTGCGCTCGGCCCTGGAGCGGGGGGAGCTGAGCCTCCACTACCAGCCCCAGGTGGACCTGGCCACGGGCGCCATCGTGGGCGCGGAGGCCCTCCTGCGCTGGCGCCACGGCAAGCGGGGCCTCATCGCCCCCGCGGCCTTCATCCCCGTGGCGGAGCGCTCGGGCATGATCGGCCCCATCGGCGCCTGGGCCCTGGCGGAGGCCTGCCGGCAGGCCCGGGTCTGGCGGGACCAGGGCATCCACCTGACCATGTCCGTGAACCTCTCCCCCGTCCAGTTCCGGCGGGAGGACCTGGAGAGCACCCTCCACAACGCCCTGGAGGAGGCCGGGATCCCCGCCTCCTGCGTGGAACTGGAACTGACCGAGGGCATGCTGATCGAGGACAGCCCCGCCCTCACCCAGAAGCTGCGCAACCTGCGCGCCATGGGCCTGCGCTTCTCCATCGACGACTTCGGCACCGGCTACTCGAACCTGGGCTACCTGCAGCGCTTCGAGGTGGAGCGCCTCAAGATCGACCAGTCCTTCGTGCGCCGCCTCACCCAGGGACCCCAGGACGAGGCCCTGGTCCTGGCCATCATCCAGATGGCCCGGAGCCTGCGCCTGACCACCGTGGCCGAGGGCATCGAGGACGAGGCCACCCTGGAGCGCCTCAAGGCCCTGGGCTGCACCACGGGGCAGGGCTTCCTCTGGTCCCGGGCCGTGCCGGCGGAGGCCTTCCTGGAGCTGTACCGGACCTGGTGAGCTTGCCCGGGGCCCGTTCCTCCACCAGACTGGTGGCCATGCGCATCTACTTCTCCTGCTCCATCACCGGCGGCCGCGGGGACCAGCCCGTCTACGCCGCCCTCGTGGCCCACCTGCAGGCCGCGGGCCACCGGGTCCTCACCGCCCACCTGGCCAGCCCCGATCTCACGGGGCAGGAGGGGGGCCTGGAGCCGGAGACGGTGTACGACCGCGACACGGCCTGGGTGCGGGAGGCGGACGTGGTGATCGCCGAGGTGAGCACCCCCAGCCACGGCGTGGGCTACGAGGTGGCCTACGCCCTCCACCGCGCCAAGCCCGTGCTCTGCCTCCACCGGCGGGAGGCCAAGGTGAGCCGCATGATCACCGGTTGCCGGGAGCCCGGCATGGCCTGCGCCTCCTACGGGGACGCGGAGGAGATGTGCGCTCTCGCCGACGGGTTCCTGGCGGGGGTCTAAGCTCCTGTGGGGGGACCGCCCGCTCCCTTCGTTCGCTCTGTTGTGAAAATAGGTGTATCTGCTGGCAAGTAACCTGGCTATGAAGCCGGTTCGAAAGGTTCGAGCGTGACCTTGTAGCCGAGTCGTTCGAGGTCCGCGACCCGCTGGTTCTTGATCCTGGCCTGGACTTT
>DATGXY010000306.1:0-6408 GCA_035298525.1 Holophaga sp. | reverse complement strand
AAAGTCCAGGCCAGGATCAAGAACCAGCGGGTCGCGGACCTCGAACGACTCGGCTACAAGGTCACGCTCGAACCTTTCGAACCGGCTTCATAGCCAGGTTACTTGCCAGCAGATACACCTATTTTCACAACAGAGCGAACGCAGGGAGCGGGCGGTCCCCCCGCAGGCGATATCAGTGGTGCCCGTGAGCCGGCTCGTCGGCCACGGGGGCCGGGGTGTAGTCCACCTTGCGGCCGAACACGAGCCACACGCCGAAGACCGCTTCCACCAGGATCCCGGCCCCGTGCAGGAGGCGCAGGGAACCCTGGAACCAGGGGAAGGCGTGGCTCAGGAGGCCAGCGACCACGGAGGCGGCCCCGAAGGTGAGGAGGAAGCCTCCCACCCGGGCGGCGCCGGCCGGATCCGGCTTGACCTCGGGGGGCACGGCGCTCAGGGGGCCCCTCAGCTCGCCCAGGAGCTGGGTGCCCTGCAGGATGAGGATGGCGGCCAGGACGTAGAACGCGATATACGACAGCATTGACGGCTCCGGAACCCCTCCAGGATGGCATGGTCGGCGGACTTTTGAAAAAAGTCCTTGCGACAATCAATCGATTGATTAAAACTGGAACCCGGTTGATCACTCGGTTGATTAACCCCTTTGGAACCCGCCATGACCCCTCCCGAACCCGAAAACCCCACGCGCACCCGCCTGCTTGAGGCGGCCATCTTCTGCTTCGCCGAGCACGGCTTCGATGGCACCGGCATCCGGGAGATCGCCCAGCGGGCCAAGGCCAATTCGGCCCTCGTCCAGTACCACTTCGGCGGCAAGACCGGTCTCTACACGGAGGCCCTCCAGTTCATCTTCACCCGCCGCCCCCTGCCCCTGGAGGCCGTCCCCCCCACCGGCGAAGGGCCGGGGGCCCGGGCCCAAGCCATCCAGGCCTTCACCGCCCTCGTGGAAACCATGCTGGGGGAGATGCTGGCCTGCGGCCTGGGGGGCGACCTTGACCGGGCCGCCCACGAACTCCTGAACCGGGAGCTGCAGGCCCCCCGGCCGGAAATGGTGGATGTCCTCATGGCCCACATCGGCCCCATCGTCGGCCACATGACCGCCTGCATTCGGGTCCTCCGTCCCGATCTGGACGAGGCCCAGCTCTTCCTGGCCACCAACAGCATCTTCGGCCAGATGACCCACTTCCACATCAACCTGCCCATGATCCGCATGATGACCCGGGACCCGGAATGGCCCCGGGACGTGCCGGCCCTCGTGCGCCACATCGTCCAGTTCAGCCTCAGGGGCCTCGCCGTGCCCGAGGCCCTCGCCGGAGACCCAGCATGATCCCCATCCTTCCCCCCGCCGAAACGGCACCCCAGCCCGTTCCTCCGGTCGTCACCCTGGACCTGGCCGGCGCCCTGGCCCGGGCCAAGGCCGAAAATCCCATGCTCAAGGCCGCCAAGGCCCGGGTCACGGAGCGCCAGGGCCTCATCACCACCACCCGGGCCGACGCCCTGCCCCAGCTCACCCTGGCGGGGGACTTCACCCGCATCCGGGACGCCAGCATCCTCAGCAGCAACCTGGGCCAGTCCTTCGGTCCCGTGGTGGAGGCCATCACCGGCCAGCCCTTCGATATCACGAAGATGGCCGCCCCCACGAACATGTACACCACGCAAGCCACCCTCTCCCAGCCCCTCTTCTACTTCGGCAAGCTGGGCACGGCCATCGAGATCGCCAAGATGGGCGAGAAGGAGGCCAGCCTCGGGTACACCACCGCCGAGCTGGATACCCTCCACGGCGTGGCCAAGGCCTACATCGGCGCCCTGGCCGCCCAGGCGGAGCTGGAGGTGGTGCAGACGCGCCTGCGCACCGCCGAGCAGTTCCTCAGCGATGTGAAAGCCAAGCTGGAGGTGCAGTCCGCCACCGAGCTGGACCGGCTGCGGGCCGAAAGCGAGTACCTGGCCGTGGTGCCCGAGAACCTCAACGCCGAGGCCAACGCCAAGCGGGCGATTGAGCTCCTCAATGGCGCCCTGGGTCTGGACCCCCACACCCCCCTGCGCCTGACGGACCCCGGCTCCCCGGATACCCAGCTGCCCGCCGCTTCCGGGGAGCGCAGCGAGATCGCCCAGTTCAAGCAGCAGGAGGCCATGTACCGGGCCAATGACAAGATCATCAAGGCCGATCTGAGGCCCAAGTTCGACTTCAACGCCTCGTACGGCTACCAGGCCGGCAAGACCAATAACCTGTTCAAGGAGCCGTACGACACCTGGAAGGTGAACGTCACCATGCGCTTCCCCGTCTTCGACGGCCTGCGCTCATCCGGCAAGCGGGCCCAGAACCGGGCCCAGCTGGAGCAGGTGACCCAGAGCCGCATCGACAAGGAGCGGGCCATCGCCGTGGAAAAGAGCACGGCCGAGCGCGAAATGACCAAGGCCCTGGCCTTCCAGGAGGCCGCCCGCAAGGCCTACGACGCCGCCCGGGAGGCCCTGCGCAACAGCCGGGAATCCTACGATCAGGGTCTCATCACCTCCCTGGACCTTCTGCAGGCCGAGCGCGCCGAGCGCCAGATGGAAAGCCAGCGCCGCCGCGCCCAGCTGGGCGTGTGGACGGCCCTCTTCGATGTGCGCCGCGCCGGCGGCCTTGCCCCCCTTTGATTCCCTGGACCGAGGACAAGTCATGAACAACTCAAAGACCTTTCTCTACTCCGCCCTGGCCCTCGCCCTCGTGGCCGGCGCCATCGGCTTCCACCGGGTCCAGCGCAACCGGGAGCTGGCCAAGCAGCGCGCCCAGAAGCAGGAGGGCGTGGTCACCGTCACCCTGGCCCCTGTGGAAAACCACGCCTTCCGGGGCACCATCCCCTTCACCGGCACCCTCCTGGCCGTGAACCGGGCCGAGCTGAAGGCCGAGGTCGCCGGCCGGGTCACCCGGGTCGCCGTGCAGGAAGGGGACCGGGTCGCCGCCGGCTCCCTCCTCTCCGCCCAGGACGAGGATGATCTCCTGTTGGCCGTCCAGGCCGCCGAGGCCCAGCTGGCCCAGGCCCAGGCGCAGATGGAGCAGGCCAAGCGGGACAACGACCGCGCCCAGAGCCTCCTGGAGAAGCGGAGCGTGACCAAGCAGTCCGCCCAGCTCGCCGAGACCCAGTTCAACGCCGCCACCGCCGTGGTCCGGGCCGCCGAGAGCAACCTGGGCCTGGCCAAGAGCCGCCTGAAGAAGTCCCGCATCACCTCCCCCTTCGCGGGCGAGGTGGCCCAGCGGGTCATCCAGCCCGGGGAGATGCTGAACCCCGGCCAGACCGCCTTCACCGTCGTGGATAACCGCAAGCTGGAGATCGTCGCCGACCTGCCCAGCGAGACCGTGGCCCTCATCAAGACGGGCATGAAGGCCACCTTCCGGGTGCCCGGCTTCGAGGCCCCCTTCCAGGCCACCCTCACCCAGGTGAGCGGCTCGGTCATGCAGGACGGCCGCACCCTGCGCGTGCGCCTGGAGGTGCCCAATTCCGACGGCCGCCTCAAGAGCGGGCTCTTCGCCGAGGGCGAGATCCTCGCCGACGGCGAGTACCAGCGCCCCGCCCTCCCCAGCTCCATCCTCACCACCGTGGGCCGGGACGCGGACGTCTACGTGAACGAGAACGGCGTGGCCCGGCGCCGGCGCATCACCGTGGGCCAGGACCAGGGCGGCTGGCGCTCCGTGGACGGGATCAATGCCGGCGTCCAGGTCGTCGCCCAGGGCCGGGACCTCGTCGCCGAGGGCACCCGCATCCAGGCCGCCCCCGCGGCCAAGGGGAACTGAGCCATGTTCCTTTCCGACCTCTCCATCAAGCGCCCCGTCCTCACCACCTGCGTCATGCTGGCGCTGGTGGTGCTGGGCCTCTTCTCCATCAAGGGCCTGGGCCTGGACAGCTTCCCCAAGGTCGACATCCCCGTCGTCACCGTAAGCGTCGTCTACCCCGGCGCCAGCCCCGACGCCGTCGAGCAGGATGTCGTCAAGAAGATCGAGGAGGCCGTCAACCCCGTCGAGAAGGTGCGCGAGATCAGCTCCACCAGCCAGGACAGCCTGGGCACCGTCACCATCGAGTTCGAGATCGAGCGCGACCTGGACAAGGCCCTGGACGACGTGCGCTCCAAGGTGGGCCAGATCCGCCGCAACCTGCCCGACACCATCAAGGAGCCCATCATCCAGAAGTTCGACCCCGCCCAGCTCCCCGTGCTGAGCCTGGTGGTCAAGCCCCTGGAATCCCGCAAGGACATGACCCCCCGGGAGCTCACCCGCATCGCCGACGAGTTCCTCAAGCGCCGGGTCGAGAACATCCCCGGCGTGGGCAAGGCCGAGGTCGTGGGCGGCTCCACCCGGAACATCCTCGTGAACGTGGATCCCCAGCGCCTGGAGGCCCTCGGCCTGACCCTGGGCCAGGTCATGGGCGCCCTGGGCCAGGACACCATGGCCGTGCCCAGCGGCAACCTGCTCACCCCCACCCGCGAGATCTCCGTGCGCGTCGACGCCAAGGCGAGGAAGGTGGAGGACTTCAACCACGTGGTCGTCGGGAACCGCCAGGGCCGCCCCGTGGAGCTCCAGGAGGTCGCCCGCGTCGTGGACGGCGTCAAGGAGCGGCGAAGCCTCGCCCGCCTCGACGGCACCGACGCCGTGGCCCTGGAGATCCAGAAGCAGATCGGCGGCAACACCGTGGCCATGGTCCAGCGCGTGGACAAGGCCGTGGCCGAACTTAAGCCCGAGCTCGAGAAGCTGGGCGTCACCACCGTCAAGGCGAAGGACAACTCCAAGTTCATCGTCGACTCGGTGGACGACGTGGTCGTCTCCATCGTATTGGGCGGCCTCCTCACCGTCCTCATCGTCTTCTACTTCCTGAAGAGCTGGCGCTCCACCATCATCACCAGCCTCACCCTGCCCGTGTCCGTCATCAGCACCTTCACCATCATGAAGGGGCTGGACTTCACCCTGAACACCATGACCCTCATGGCCATCTCCCTGGCCATCGGCATCCTCATCGACGACGCCATCGTGGTGCGCGAGAACATCACCCGCCACGCCGAGATGGGCAAGGACCACGTCACCGCCGCCCGGGAGGGCACGGCCGAGATCGGCCCCGCCGTCATCGCCACCACCCTCTCCATCCTGGCCGTGTTCGTGCCCGTTGCCTTCATGGGCGGCATCGTGGGCCGGTTCTTCTTCAGCTTCGGCATCACCGTGGCCTTCGCCGTGGCCGTGTCGCTCTTCGTGAGCTTCACCCTGGACCCCATGCTCAGCGCCGTGTGGCCCGATCCCGAGCACGAGAAGGGCTACCAGGAGTCCCACCACGGCCACCGCCGCTTCATCATGAAGAGCGTCGACTGGTTCAACGACAAGCTGGACGGCTGGGAGGCGGGCTACAAGAAGGCCATCCAGTGGGCCATGAGCCACCGCGGCATCGTCATCACCGCGGGCCTGGGCAGCTTCGTCCTGGCCATGGGGCTTTCGGGCCTCCTGGGCGGCGACTTCATGCCCGACTACGACCGGGGCGACTTCCAGGTGGGCTTCAAGGTGGAGGCCGGCTCCAGCCTCGCCGCCGCCAAGGCCAAGGCCGAGCAGATCGAGCAGATCGTGCGCACGACCCCCGCCGGCCAGCCCAGCCACGAGGTGGAGCACGTGTACACCACCATCGGCACCGGCCTCAACGGCACCATCACCGAGGGCACCCTCTACGTGAAGCTCAGCGAGGGCCACCGCCGGGACATGAAGTTCATCCGCCGGGAACTGCGGGACCGCCTGCGCGTCCTGCCCGGCGTGGAGACCGATATCAGCGCCGTCTCCGACTTCGGCGACAGCAAGCCCATCGCCCTGGCCGTCATGAGCCCCGATCGCCGGGCCATGGATAAGGCCGAGCCCATCGTGCTCGAGATGCTCAAGGGCATCGACGGCATCGTGGACGTCACCAGCAGCCGCGACAAGGGCAAGCCCGAGCTGCGCCTGGCCGTGGACCGCCGCCAGGCCTCCGACCTGGGCGTCTCCCCCTACGCCGTGGCCAGCCTCGTGCGGCCCCTGGTGGACGGCACCGACGTGGCCAAGTACGAGGACCCCGCCTCCGGCGAGCAGTACGACGTCACCGTGCGCCTCTCCGACCTGGACCGGGGCCGGGCCGACCAGCTGGAGGTCATGACCGTGGGCTCCACCAAGAAGGACAAGGCCGGCAACAACCTGCAGGTGAAGCTGAGCAACGTGGCCCGCTTCGAGGAGACCACCGCCCCCAGCAAGCTGCAGCGCCGGGCCCTCCAGACCCAGATCCTCATCACCGCCAACAAGGAGGGCCGCACCCTCAACGAGGTGGTGGCCGACGCCAACGAGCGCCTGGCCAGGATGAAGAAGGACAAGCTCCTGCCCGAAGGCGTGGACGTGGTCTTCACCGGCTCCGCCCGCAACAACAAGGAGACCGCCGGCTACAT
>DATGXY010000305.1:0-56791 GCA_035298525.1 Holophaga sp. | reverse complement strand
CGGGGGATGGGGGGAGGGGACCGGCCATGCGGACCTCGGGGGGGCGACCCCTATTCAACGCCCTAAGGGGCCAAATTCAGGTGTAATAATTGCTGACATCCGCGTCAGCAAATGATACGTTCCGCCCTTGGTGATAGGGTGAATCATCATTAAATAATTGAAAAAGGGTTACCTGCAAAAGAATGATCGGGGTCTGAAATGGGCTGCCGTTTGGGGTCTGAAGGCATTGTTGTTGCCATTCCGTTACACTTCCCGGCCCGCTTTCGGCCCAGGGGCGATGGCGTTGGTGTTAAATGCTTGAATTTAATTGGTTTAAGTTCGTGTCGAAGCGTTGGCATCGGCCTTGCTATCGCTGGAGCGTTCCCCTTGCGCAACCCCGGCGGACGCGCCGGCCACCCCCCCCATCCATCCCCAAGGAGTTCCGCATGCCCAAGAAACTGAAAGAGGTGCTGGTCGAAGCCGGCATTCCCATGGACTTCGAGTCCGGCGGCCACTCCCCGGCCCAGATGACCGACCGGGAGATCAACCGTGAGCCCCACGCCCGCGTGAAGAAGCTCAAGGACATCTTCATGCAGACCCTCTCCTCGGCCAACAACGAGTTCCCGTACTGGTACACCCGCGAGTACGCGCTCCATGACACCGAGATCCCCGTGGTCCGCCGGGCCATGGCCCTGAAGGCCGCCTTCAGCCACCTGACCCCCGTGATCTACCCCGGCGAACTCCTGGTCATGCACAAGGCCCCGTTCTTCCGGGGCTCCTTCCCCATGCCGTGGCTCTCCGAGGGCTACTACATGGCCAAGGAGGACGAGCTCTACCAGGACGCCCTCAAGCGCGGCTCGGCCTCGGCCGACGAGCACTCCAAGTTCGGTTCGGGCGGCGGCAACGTCACCAAGAGCTTCGGCAAGGTGGTCTCCATCGCCGGGAAGTTCGGCATGCGGCAGGAAGAGGTCCCCGGCCTCCTCAAGCTGGCCAAGGCCTGGGTGGGCAAGTCCGTGGACGACCTCGGCCACAAGTACGAGCAGATGGTCCCCGATTACGAGATCAAGGAAGCCCTCATGCGGAACATCGTCTGCATGTTCGATTCCGGCTACACCCTGCCCCAGGGCCGGGAAGTGATCAACTACTACTACCCCCTCGAGTACGGCATCGACGGCCTGCTTGAGATCGCCCGGGAGATGAAGGACAAGGTCGCCGGCCGCGCCGACGGCGATGGCCTCAAGGGCACCAACCGCCTCTTCAACTACGAAGCCGTCATCCTCATGCTGGAAGGCCTCAAGGCCTGGATCTCCAACTACGCCAAGGAGGCCCGGCGCCTGGAAGCCATCGAGAAGGACGCGGTCCAGAAGCGCGAGTACGCCCAGATCGCCGAGCGCCTCGAGTGGCTCAGCGCCAACAAGCCCCGCGATTTCCGCGACGCCATCCAGATGATCCTCACCATCCACCTGGGCGTGGTGAACGAGGACGCCATCTCCGGCATGTCCCCCGGCCGCATCGGCCAGGTGCTCTACCCCTACTTCGAGCAGGACATCGCCTCGGGCCGCATCTCCGAGGACGAGGTCATGGAGCTCCTGGAGTGCTACCGCCTCAGCATCTCCTCCATCGACTGCTTCGCCTCCGCGGGCGTCGTGGGCGGCGTGCTCTCCGGCAACACCTTCAACACCGTCAGCATCGGCGGCCTCACCAAGGACGGCAAGTCCGCGGCGAACCGCCTGGAGTACCTGCTGCTGGAAAGCGGCATGACCAACCAGATGCCCCAGCCCACCCTCGCCCTGCTCTACGACGAGAAGCTGCCCGAGGACTTCCTCCTCCTGGCCATGGAGTGCATCAAGACCGGCGTCGGCTACCCGGCCTTCATGAACAACCAGAACGCCCTGACCTTCATGATGAACCAGTACGGCCCCGAGGGCATGACCCCCGAAGAGGCCCGCGCCTGGGCCATCGGCGGCTGCCTCGAGTCCTCCGCCTGCGCCTGGAAGCCCCTGCACTTGAACGGGAAGGAATACTTCATTCCCGGCGGCGCCGGCCAGCCCACCTCCGTCGGCGTGCACTTCCTTTCCATGCCCAAGATCCTGGAGCACGTGCTCTGGAACGGCGTGGACCAGCGCACCGGTGAGCAGGTCTTCCCGGCCCACGACCGCACCTTCACTACCTTCGACGAGCTGTGGGACCAGTTCAAGAAGTACTGGCAGAAGGCCGTGGACATCCTGGCCCTGACCAACAACGTCCAGCACGACATCTGGCGCAAGAACAACATGGCGGTCCTCAACAGCATGCTGAAGCCCGACTGCCTCGACCGCGGCCACCTGATCGACGAGCTGGGCTACCGCTACAACGCCACCTTCAACGTGGAATCGGCCGGCACCATCACCGCCGTGAACTCCCTGGCCGCCATCAAGAAGCTGGTGTTCGTGGACAAGGCCGTGAGCCTCGAGGACCTGAAGAAGGCCATCAAGGACAACTTCGGCTTCAAGACCGCCAAGGAGGTCAACTCCTTCAGCCTCTCCGACCAGGAGAAGCGCGAGGACGGCCCCGGCATGTGGGACAAGCTCCACTTCATGTGCCTGCAGGCCCCCAAGTACGGCAACGACGACAACTTCGCGGACGAGATCCTCCTGGACTGGGAGAACTTCTTCTGCCCCGACTGCCGGAACTACGAGTCCCTCTACGGCCACCCGATGTACGCCTGCCAGATCTCCGTGTCCACCCACGGGGCCATGGGCTCGGCCACCATCGCCACCCCCGACGGCCGCCTGGCCGGCACGACCTTCGCCGACGCGTCCCTCTCCGCCTTCCCCGGCACCGACCGGAACGGCGTCTACGCGCTGCTGAACTCGGCCGCCATCTGGGACCACACGATGAGCCAGAACTCGCAGCTGAACGTCAAGATCCACCCCAGCGCCATCCAGGGCGCCTCGGGCAGCCGCAAGCTCCTCGACCTCATCCAGGCCTACATGCGCAAGGGCGGGTTCCACATCCAGTTCAACGTGGTGGACACCAAGGTCCTCAAGGACGCCCAGGCCAACCCCCAGAACTACCGTGACCTGATGGTGCGCGTGGCCGGCTTCACCCAGTACTGGGTCGAGATCGGCAAGCCCGTCCAGGATGAACTCATCGCCCGCACCGAATACGAAGGGATCTGACCATGACGACCAAGCTCAACCACCGCGACTGCGCCAACTTCGCCCCCGTCGACGTCACCAAGGGCATCTGCCACCTGACCAAGGACATCGTCCTGGCCGACACCGAGCAGTGCGCCGACTTCGCCAGGCTCCCCAAGTGCCTGAACTGCAAGGAATTCGCCTGCACCCCCGGCGTGAGCCACATGGGCCAGTGCAACGCCTCCGCGCACGAGCCGAAGTTCTTCGCATACCCTGAGATGGCGGCCGTGACCTGCGACCGCTACGCCGCGCTGTGAAGCCTCGGGCCTGAAACGCCCACCCCGGCCTTCCTGGCGTCCCGGGCATCCGCCGCGGGAGCCGGGAAGGCCTGTGGATGGGAAGAAATCCGATACCTGTTTCGTCATGTTCGGGAGTACCCCATGGAAGACGCAAAAGCCAGGACCTACGGTTGGTCCGTGGTGTTCGCCTCGTGGCTGGCCGTGTTCTGCCTCTTCGGCTACCGCGCCACCTTCGCCATCCTCAAGGGCCCCATGGCCGTGACCCTGGGCTGGACCTCCGCCCAGGTGACCCTCGGCTACAGCCTGATGATGGTCTTCTACGCCGTAGCCGCCTACTTCAGCGGCCTCATGCTCGACAAGTGGGGCACCAAGCCCGTCTACACCGTCGCCGCCGTCTTCGGCGCCCTCGGCTTCGTGCTCACGGCCCGCATCGACACCCACCTCACCTACCTCTTCACCTTCGGCCTGCTGGGCGGCATCGCCACCGGCATGCTGTGGGTCACCTCCACGGTCTCCGTGCGCAAGTGGTACATCGGCAAGACCTACGCGACGATGTGGGGCTTCGCCTTCGCCGGCGGCCCCATGGCCCAGTTCGTGCTGGCCCAGGTGGTGAAGCCCACCCTCAGCGCCAGCCAGGCCAGGCTGGACGGGGCCATCAAGCCCCTGATCGCCAACGCCGCCGCCCTGGCCCCCAAGGACCTGGCCGCCGCCATCGCCGGGAAGCTCAAGGACCCCTCCGTCCTGGCCCTTCCCGACGTGCAGGCCGCCCTCCAGGGCCTTGACCACGCGTGGCGCACCCAGATGACCATCCTGGGCGTGATCGTGTTCTTCGCCCTCGTGGTCGCCGTCATCGTGGCCAAGCAGTCCCCCGAGCGCTACGGCATGAAGCCCTTCGGGGCCATGCCCGCCGCCCCCGGCACCGCCGCCGCCCCCGCCGAGATCGAGTGGGGCACGGGCGAGGCCTTCGCCAAGTACGCGATCTGGGGCGCCATCCTCACCTTCCTCACCAGCATGATGGGCGAGTTCCTCATCTGGACCCAGGTGGTCAGCTACTGGACCGCCGACGTGGGCTACACCCTGAAGAAGGCCACCAACATCTACGCCCTCATCGGGCTGGTGGGCATCTTCTCCATGCCCATCATGGGCAAGGTGGCCGACAAGGTCGTGCAGGCCGTGGGCGTCGAGGCCAAGGGCCGCAAGATCATGCTGCTCATCGGCCCCGCCACCGGCGTCGTGGCCTGCCTCCTGCTCCTGGCGAGCCCCACCTCCGACACCTTCGCCTACGTGGCCTGCGTGATCTTCGCGGTCTACTGGGCGATCGTCCCCGGCGGCGTGGTGGGCTACACCGGCGCCATCTACGGCCGGAAGACCCTGGGCAAGATCTGGGGCCTGGCCACCATGATCGTCATGGGCATCGGGCCCTTCCTGGGCTCATACGTGGGCGGCCTGCTCAAGGACATCTCGGGCAAGTACACGTACTCCATCTGGTTCGCCCTCGCATCCTTCGCGGTCAGCATCCTCCTCGCGAGCTCCCTGCCCCTGAAGGCCGAATACAAGAAGTGATCGGAAAGAGAAATGGAACCTGCGCACCCTTCCACGGAACAGCCCACGGGGCTCATCTTCGACATCCAGGCCCACTCGGTCCATGACGGGCCCGGAACCCGCACCACCGTGTTCCTCAACGGCTGCCCCCTCTCCTGCGAATGGTGCTGCAATCCCGAGGGCCTCCACCGCCGGCCCGTCGTGATGCACCGGGACCAGCGCTGCCACCACTGCGGCGCCTGCGCCCAGGCCTGTCCCCGGGGAGCCATCTCCCTGGGGACCGACGGCCTGGAGACCATCGACCGCAGGCTCTGCGCCGGCTGCGAATCCTACGACTGCGTCGGGGCCTGCTACCACGAGGGCAACGTCCTCAGCGGCAAGCGGTACACCCTCGACCAGCTGATGAACATCTTCCGCCGCGATCGCCAGTTCTGGGGCCGCGGCGGGGGCGTCACCTTCTCGGGGGGCGAGCCCCTGCTCCAGAGGGACTTCATCCTGCCGCTCCTGAAGCGCTGCCGCGAGGCCCACATCCACACCTGCGCCGAGACCACGGCGTGCCTGCCCACCGACTACTTCATGGAGGCGGCCGCCCTCCTGGACTTCATCTTCATCGACATCAAGCACATGGATCCCGAGGCCCACAGGGCCCGTACCCGCGCCGACAACGCCCAGATCCTCCGCAACGTGAAGGCCCTGGGCGCCTCGGACCTGGACTGCTTCGTGGTGATCCGGATCCCCGTCATTCCCGGCTGGAACGACGGGGAGGACAACCTGAGGGAAACGGCCCGGTTCGTGCGCGACTGCGGGCTGGAAGTGATCAACCTCCTGCCCTTCCACCGCCTCAGCGAATCCAAGTGGCGCCAGGTCGGGGAGGAATACGCCTTCGCCGAACTCCCGGGCCTCTCCCGGGAGGAGCTGGCCCCCCACGCCCGCTGGATCCGCGAGGAGGGCATCACCTGCTACACGGGCTGGGAGACCCCCTTCTGATATCGCACCTCCTGGAGAAGACATGAAATCCCCATTCAGGCACCTCCTGACGCCCCTGGCGGCGGGCCTCGCCCTGGCGACCCTCGGGGCGCCCACGGCCGCGGCCCAGGCCACGGGCTTCCAGTACGGCTTCGAGGAGCGGGTCCGCTCCGAGGCCTGGAACAACATCACCGATTATTCGGACGCCCTCAACGACGGGCACCTGCACTACCGCATGCGCACCCGGGTCTGGGGCCAGCTGAACCTCGGCCAGGACTGGGAGTTCGCCGCCGGCCTCGCCAGCGAGAACCGCAAGGTCGTGCGCCCCGACGTGGCCTACAACGGCCGGCAGATCTTCTTCGAGAGCCTGAACGCCACCTGGCGCTTCGCCCCCGGCTGGTCCGTGAAGGTGGGCCGCCAGGACATCATGCGGGGCGAGGGCTTCATCTTCATGGACGGCAGCGCCCTGGACGGCTCCCGGTGCGCCTACATGAACGCCCTGGACCTGTCCGTGAAGGTGGGCACGGCCTCCCGGCTTGAACTGATCGCCGTGTCCGATCCCCGCCAGGACAAGTACCTCCCCCGGGTGAACGATCCCGCCAGCTGGAGCCTCGTCCAGCGCCTCACCGAGTGGGACGAGCAGGCCCTGGCCGTGTACTACACGGGCCGCGAGGCCAAGGACCTGGCCGTGGACGCCTACGCCGTCTACAAGACCGAGACCAACGATTACCGGGCCCCCTCCAGCGCCTCCTTCCAGCCCGACCGCCATTTCGCCACCCTGGGCGGGCGCGTGGAGCGCACCTTCCCGGGCGGATGGACCGCCAACGCCGAAGGCGCCTGGCAATTCGGCACCCAGTCCGCCAACCCCGCGCGGAGCCTGGCCAGCAAGGACATCCGGGCCTGGGGCGGCTACGCCCACGTGAAGAAGGCCTTCGACGCCCCCTGGAAGCCCCGCGTCTCCCTGGGCTACATCGCCCTCTCCGGCACGGACCCCGCCTCCGACCGCATCGGCGGCTGGAACCCCGTCTTTTCCCGGTGGCCCAAGTGGAGCGAGCTCTACATCTATTCCCAGCCCCCGGAGAAGGGCGTGGGCTACTGGACGAACACCGGCATGTGGGAGGCCGAGGTCCGCCTGAGCCCCGCGAAGTTCCTGGATCTCCGGGCCACCTACTACAAGCTCTCCGCCTTCCAGGCCCCCGCCGCCGCCACCGCCTTCTTCGGCACGGGCAAGGACCGGGGCGACCTCTGGCAGGTGCGGGCCGACGTGAAGCTCAACGACAGCCTCAAGGGCCACGCCCTCTACGAGCGCATGGCCCCGGGGAATTTCTACGCCGGCAAGGATCCCGGCTACTTCCTGCGCTTCGAAGTGACCTTCACCTTCAAGGGCAAGGTCTGACGATGCCCGCCGCGCGGTGCGCCTTGAAACGGCCCGAGGGGACCGGAATAATGGTTCATATGCTGAACCTCCCCCCCTCAGGGGAAGCCCCGCCCCTCGTGCCGGGCAACGTACCGGTCGGGCAAGTCGTTGAAGCCATGCTGTCCACGGGCCGCGCCACCCTTCCGGTGGCCGGCCCGGACGGCATTTGCGCGGGCACCTTCGATCTGGTGGACTACCTGGGGCGCAAGGGGCCGGTGGAGGCCCCCCAGGAGCCGGTGGGCCTGCACCTGCGGGATCCCCGGGACCCCAGCCCCCTCCCGCCGCCCCTCACCGAGGGCCGGCTTTGGCGGGAACTGCTGCACGCCCTCCTTTCCAGTCCGGACAAGCCCATGGCGGCCCTGGTGGACCCGGACGAGCGCATCCTCTTCTCCAATGCCCGTCTCCGGGCCGCCTTCCCGGAGGCCTTCGACGGCCGGCCCCTGCGCATCCGGGACCTCCTGCCGGGCCACCCCCAGCGCAAGGGCGGGGACGGGCCGCCCATCTCCTTCTGGTTCGTGCAGAACCAGCAGCGCTGCTTCATGGTCCTCCTCACCCGGCCGGGCTCCGACGCCGTCGGGGCCCTCGTCCTGTTCGAGCTCACGGAACAGCTGGGGCGCGGGCACCGGGCGGCCCTGGAGGAGGTGGACCTGCTCAAGCGGGTGCTGGACATCTCGGTGGAGGGGCTCCAGGTGGTGGACACCCGGGGCGTGATCACCCTCGTGAACGAGAGCTTCCTGCAGATCCACAAGCTGACCCGGGAGGAATCCGAAGGCCACCCCGTCACCGAGGTCATCGAGAACACCCGCATGCACATCGTGGCGCGCACCGGCGTGCCCGAGGTGGACGAGTTCCAGACCATCAGCGGCCACGACTACGTGGTCAGCCGCATCCCCATCTTCAAGGAAGGCAAGTGCCTGGGCGCGGTGGGCAAGATCGTCTTCCAGGACTTCCGCGAGATCCAGCGCCTGGCCGACAAGGTGAAGCGCCTCCAGATGGAACTGGAGGCCCTGCGCAAGGCCCAGGGCAAGCAGCACCGGGACACCCGGTTCACCTTCGACGATATCGTCGCCGTGAGCGATTCCAGCGTCCTTGCCAAGGAGCGCGCCCTCATGGGCGCCCCCACCGGCTCCACCATCCTCCTGCTGGGCGAAAGCGGCGTGGGGAAGGAGGTCTATGCCCAGGCCATCCACAACCTGAGCCCGCGCCACGACCGGCCCTTCGTGCGCGTCAACTGCTCGGCCATCACCGAGACCCTCATCGAATCCGAGCTCTTCGGGTACGCCGAGGGCGCCTTCACCGGCGCCAAGAAGGGGGGCAGGGCGGGCAAGTTCGAGCAGGCCCACACCGGCACCATCTTCCTGGACGAGATCGGGGACATGCCCCTGGACGCCCAGGCCAAGCTCCTGCGGGTGCTCCAGGAGCGGGAGATCGACAAGGTCGGCGGGGAGGGGACCGTCCCCGTCGACATCCGGGTCATCGCCGCCACCAACCAGGATCTGTGGGCCCTGGTGGAGCAGAAGAAGTTCAGGCGGGACCTGTACTTCCGTCTCAACGTCATCCCCATCGTCATCCCGCCCCTGCGGGAGCGCCCCGCGGACATCCCCGCCCTGGGCACCCTCTTCTGGGCCGACCTGCAGAAGTCCCACGGCGTCGCCGCCAAGGTCCTCACCGAGGGGGCCAAGCGCCTCCTCTCCGAGTACTCCTGGCCCGGCAACATCCGGGAACTGCGCAACGTGCTGGAGCGCACCTTCGCCATCGTCCGGGACAACCAGATCAGCGAGGACCAGGTGCGCATGATCCTGGCGGGCGTGGGCTCCCGGGAGGGCCGCATCCAGGACCAGGACGATTGCACCCTGGACCGCATCGTGGAGAAGGCCGAGCGCCGCGCCATCGGCTTCGCCCTGGCCCGGACCAACAACAACAAGGCCCAGGCCGCCAAGCTCCTGGGCATCTCCCGGCCCCTCCTCTACCGGAAGATGGCCCAGTACGAGATCAGCTAGCATCCGCCCGATGAACAGCGGCTCCCCGGGCCCGGAGGCCTTGAAGCGGGGCAGGTCGATCGCCACCCTGGCGGGGGAGGTGGCCTCCTTCCTGAACGCCGGGGCTCAGGAACCCTTGAAATACAGGGTGTCGACGAGGATGGCCTCCGGGCGGATCCGATCCAGGGATACGCCCGCCGTCAATGACCGGTGAGGAACCTACTTGGCTTTTTCCGCGGGCTGGGGGACGGCGGTGTCCTTGGCGGGGGCGGCGGCCCGGGGGCGGGGCAGGAGCATCTCGGCGAGCCAGCCGGCCATCAGCTCATGGTTGCCCGGCAGGTAATCGAAGCCGTGCTCCCGGCCCGGCACGATGCGGGCGTACACCCCGAAGACCGGCTTCAGCGCCGTGGCGTTGGCGAAGGCGTCCTTGTCGTCCTCGGAGGCCCACACGTACACGGCGGACCGGGCCTTGGCGGCGGCGGCGGCGAGGCGTTCCGCGGGCTTCTCCCCCCAACCGCCCGCGGGGCTCAGGGCCAGGACGGCGACGGGGTGGATGGCCGGGGCGCCGGCCAGCACGGAGTAGCCGCCGATGGAACTACCGGCCAGGGCAAGCCGGCGGCCGTCGATGCCGGGCTGCTTGCGCACCCAGATGGCCGCCAGGTGCAGATCGGCGGGGATCTCGGCGAAGCCCAGCAGCTGGCTGGATTCCTTGAAGTCGGCCGTGACGGCCACGGTGGAGCCGCCCTTGGCCGTGCTCTGGCCGTGGCCGCGCAGGTCCAGGGAGAAGGTGGCGATGCCCCGGGCGTTCAGTTCGTCGGCGAGGACCTTCCAGCCGGAGCGGTCGGCCCGGAACTGGTGGGCCAGGATGACCACGGGCCGGGGGCCCTTGGCGGCGGGCATGGCGAGGGTGCCCTTCAGGGCGAAGCCGTCGGGGGTGGTGAGGGTCACGTCCTTCACGGCGGGCTGGGCCGCACCGAGGAGGGCCGGGAGGAGGAACAGGAGGCCTTTGCGCATGGAAGCTCCTTTCCGCGCGATATCAGCGCTTCTTCTTCTTTTTCTTTCCCTTGTCCGAACCGAAGACCTTGGCCAGGAACCCCTCCTCCTCGGAGGCCTCGCCGGCTTCCACCGCCCCGTCCAGGAGCTGGCGCACGATGGCCTCCTCCTGGCTGGAGAGCTTCGTCGGCACGGCCACCTTCAGGTGGAGGTAGAGGTCGCCGCGGCCCGCGGCCCGGATGCGGGGGACCCCCGCGTTGGGGATCTTCACGACCTTGTCGGAGGGGGTGGCCCGCTGGATGCGCACGCTCTCCCTGCCGTAGGGGGTCTCCACGGGCAGCTCGCCGCCCAGGACGAGGAGGGCCCAGGGCACCTCCAGGCGCCGGTGCAGGTCCAGGCCGTCCCGCTCGTAGTCGGGGTCGTCCGCCACATCGAAGGCGATGAACAGGTCGCCGGCGGGGCCGCCCATGGTGCCGGCCTCGCCCTCGCCCTGCAGGCGCAGGCGCTGGCCCCGGTCCACCCCGGCGGGGATGCGGAAGCGCACCTTGGTGCGCCGGTTCACGCGGCCCGCGCCCCGGCATCCGGGGCAGGGGCTGGGGATGATCTGGCCCCGGCCCTCGCAGCGGGGGCAGGTGACGGCCATCTGGAGGAAGCCCTGGCGCACGGCCACCTGGCCGTTGCCCCGGCAGTTGGGGCACACCTGGGCGCTGGTGCCGGGGGCGCAGCCGGAGCCGCGGCAATCGCCGCAAGCGTCCTGGCGGGGGATCTCGATCTCCTTGGACTCCACCCCGAAGAGGGATTCCTGGAAGGAGATGCGCAGGTTGTACTGCAGGTCCGAGCCCCGCTCCCCGCCTCCGGGGGACCGGCGGCGGCCGCCGCCTCCGAAGAGATCGGCGAAGATCCCGCCCCCGAAGAAGGAGCCCAGGATGTCCTCGAAGCCCGCAAACTGGCTCGGGTCGAACTGGAAGCCGGGGCCCCCGGAGCTTTGGGTGCCCTGGAACCCGAACTGGTCGTAGCGCTTGCGCTTGTCGGCGTCGGAAAGGATGGCGTAGGCCTCGGCGGCCTCCTTGAACTTCTCCTCGGCCTCCTTGTTCCCGGGGTTCTGGTCCGGGTGGTACTGCATGGCCAGGCGCCGATAGGCCTTCTTGATCTCGTCGAGGGTGGCTTCCTTGCCGACCCCCAGGACCTCATAGTAGTCGCGCTTCATGCCGCTAGATTACCACCCCGCCCGTCATTCCGGGTCCCCGGCCTCGTCCAGGCTGCTCATCATGTGCTCGCTCGCGGCCAGGACGGCGTTGGTGAGCAGCTTCTGCACCTCCAGGAGCTGGAGCTCGGAGGCCTTGACGGCCTGGATGTCCTTGTTGGCCACGGCCATGCGCACCTGGTTGAGGATGTCGCGGACCTCGGACTGGTCCTCCAGGGAGAGGAACTTTCCGCACTCGGCGAAGCTGCGGTCGCAGCTGAAGAGGAGCCCCTCGGCGGAAGCGATGTACTTGAGCTCGTCCCGCCTGCGGGCGTCGGCCTCCTTGTTGCTCTGGGCCTCCCGGAGCAGGGCCTGGATCTCCAGCTCGGAGAGGCCGCTGGAGGGGCGCATGCTCATGCTCTGCTCCAGGCCGGTCAGGAGGTCCTTGGCCGAGACCTTCACGATGCCGTTGGAATCGAGCTCGAAGGCCACCTCGATCTGGGGAACGCCCTTGGGCAGGGGGGGCAGGTTGATGAGGTCGAAGCGGCCCAGGCTCTTGTTGAAGCTGGCCAGCTCCCGCTCGCCCTGGAGGACGTGCACCTCGACCCGGGCCTGGTTGTCGGTGACCGTGGTGAAGATGCGGCTGTCCCGGGTGGGGATGGTGGTGTTGCGCTGGATGATCTTCACGAAGCCGCCACCCTGGGTCTCGATGCCCAGGGAGAGGGGGGTCACGTCCAGGAGGACCAGGTCGGTCACCTCGCCGGTGAGGACGGCGCCCTGGATGGAGGCGCCCGCGGCCACCACCTCGTCGGGGTTGATGTCGCGGTTGGGCTCCCGCCCGAAGAAGTCGCGCACCACCTGCTGCACGAGGGGCATGCGGGTCTGGCCGCCCACGAGGATCACCTCGTCGATGTCCGAGGGCCTCTTCCCGGCCTGGTTCAGGGCGTCCTGCACGGGCACCATGCTGCGGGCCACGAGGGGATGGACCATGGCCTCCAGGTCCTCGCGGCTGAGGGTGCTTTCCAGGTGCTGGGGCCCGCTGGGGCCCTGGGCGATGAAGGGCAGGCGGACCTCGACGCGGTCCAGGGTGGAGAGTTCGCACTTGGCCTTCTCGGAAGCCTCCTTGAGGCGCTGGAGGGCCATGCGGTCCTTGGTGAGGTCGATGCCGGTCTGGTCCTGGAAGCGCTCCGCGAGCCACATGAGGATGACCTGGTCGAAGTCCTCGCCCCCCAGGAAGGTGTCGCCGGCGGTGGCCAGCACCTCGAAGACCCCGTCGTTCATCTCCATCACGGTGAAGTCGAAGGTGCCGCCGCCGAAGTCGTAGATGGCCAGGGTCTGGCGCAGGTGCTTCTTGTCCAGGCCGTAGGCCAGGGCCGCGGCTGTGGGCTCGTTGATGATGCGCTGCACGTTGAGGCCCGCGATGCGGCCGGCGTCCTTGGTGGCCTGGCGCTGGGCGTCGTCGAAATAGGCGGGCACCGTGATGATGGCGTCCGTGACCTCCTCGTGGAGGAAGGCCTCGGCCGAGGCCTTGAGGCTCTTGAGGATGATGGCGGAGATCTCGGGGGGCGCGTAGCCCCGGTCGCCCACGCCCAGCCACGCGTCGCCGTTGGGGGACTTCACCACGGGGAAGGGGAGCCTGGGGACGGCCTCCTGGACGTTCTGGGCGTCGAACTTCTGGCCGATGAGGCGCTTGACGGCGAACAGGGTGCGCTGGGGATTCGTCACCGCCTGGCGCTTGGCGATGTGCCCGACGAGGACGTCGCCCTTGTCCGTGAAGGCCACCACCGAGGGGGTGGTCCGGCTTCCTTCGCGGTTGGGGATGACGCGGCGCTCGCCGCCCTCCATCACGCACGCGCAGCTGTTGGTGGTTCCCAGGTCGATGCCGATGAGCTTGCCAGCCATGGGTTGTGCTCCCGCAGGTGTGGGATTCGTGGGCGGATCAGGACGGGCTGCCGGGGGCTTCCGCGTCGGGGTTGTTGTTCACGACGACCCGGGCGGGCCGGAGCAGCTGGTCCCGGTGGGTGTAGCCGCGCTCGTAGATGGCCGCGACGCTGCCGTCGGGCAGGTCCGGCTGCATCGTGGTGGTGAGGGCCTCCGCGTGCTGGGCGTCGAAGGGGTCGCCCACCTTGAGCTCCACGGCCTCCACCCCGGCCTTGCGCAGGGCCTCGACCATCTGCCGGTGGATGAGGACGACGCCGTTGTGGAAGTCCTCCACGCTGGCGTAGGTGGCCGCCACGCACCGCTCGAAGCTGTCGGCGACGGGCAGGATCTCCATCAGGAGCTTGCGCTCCGCGAGGGTCACGGCCAGCTGGGTCTCCCGCCCCACCCGGTTCCGGTGATTGGCGAAGTCCGCCAGGAGGCGGTGGTGCTTGTCCTTGTGCTCGGCATCGGCCCGTTCCAGGGCCTCCACCCGGGCCCGGAGGCGGACCACTTCCGCTTCCAGGTCGCCGGAGGCCCGGGCGTTCCGGCTCTGGGTGGCCAAATCATCCATTTCGTCGGCCGTTTCATCCGCCAGTGCCTGCAGATCGTTGCCGTCCCCGAACTCGTCCAGGTTCAAGTCCATAGTGAGTTCATTCTCGGAGGCCGGGGCTTCCAGCGCCGGATCCTGGGGTGTCGTGGGCTTTTGTTCTGGCATGGGCAACTCGAGTATGAAGGTTTTAGTGCTGTGGATCAAACCGGGTCCGGATTCCCCCGCTGGATGGCCGAAGACCAGCCAGCCAAGCCTCCCGCCACCTTCCGGTAATCCAGGCGCAGGGGGCCCATGACGGCGAAGGCCACCTGGGGGCCGCCCCGGGTGGTGACGGTGCGCAGGGCGGTGGCCAGGGGGAGGTCCTGGAGGAAGGGGTTTTCCGAGCCCAGGAGCAGCTGGACCTCCTGGGTGGCGGCCTCGGCGAAGGCGTTGAGCAGGTGGGCCAGGCGCTCGTGCTGCTCGAAGGTCTCCACCAGGCTCCGGTAGCGCCCGGGGTCCAGGAACTCGGGGAAGCGGCCCAGTTCGCCCAGGCCGGCCACCACCAGGGAGCCCTCGGGGTTCGTCACCATGCGGGAGGCCAGGTCGCTGAGGGGGGCCGCCAGGGGCGCCTCCCCCCGGGCGGGGTTCTCCAGGTCGGCGATGAGCCGGGTCTTCATCTCGGGCAGGGTGAGCCCCTGGAAGTGGGCGGTGGCGAAGTTCCCCAGTTCCGTGAGGGTGGTCGCGGGCAGGCCCAGGGGGTTGTCCAGGAGCTGGTGCTCCACCTCGCCGCCGGAGCCCACCCAAAGGGCGACCAGGCGATCGGGCGGGTTGCCGCCGCCCAGGGGCACGAACTCGAGGCGCACGAGGCGGCTGCGGCTCAGGTGCAGGGGCAGGGCCACGCAGATGCCCCGCATGGCCTCGGAGAGGGCCCGGGCGGCGTTCCGCAGCCAGAGGGCGTCGCCTTCCTGCCCCTCCACGGCGCCCAGGGCGGACCGGAGCCGGGCCGCCTCCACCGGGTCGGGCTGGATGGGGCGGATCCAATGATCCACGTAGTACCGGTAGGCCTTCTGGGTGGGTACCCGGCCCGCGGACGTGTGGGGCTGGTCCAGGAGGGCCTCGTCCTCCAGGTCCGCCAGGACGTTGCGGATGGTGGCGCTGGAAAAGGACCCCGGGATCCGCTTGGACAGGATCCGCGAGCCCACAGGTTCCCCCTCCACGAGGTAGGTCTCGATGAGCGTCTTCAGGACCGATGCGCTGCGGGGGGAGAGGTCGAGGGTCAAGTGTTGAAATCCCTTGAGGGAGGCCCGGAAGCGGCCCCGGCTCAACTATACTTCATTTTCTGACCTCACCCGGAGACGCGCCATGCCCAAGACGACCATTCTTCCCCTCGCCGCCGCCCTCCTCCTGGCCCTCGCCGCCGGTTGCGACCGCACCACCCCCGCCGCCAAGGAGGCCCAGGAGGCCGCCAAGGCCGCCGACGCCCGGGTGGCCCAGCTGGAAAAGGAGCTGGCCGACCTGAAGGCGGGCAAGGCCGGCGGCGAAGGGGACCCCGACGCCGCCATGCACGTGGCCCAGTCCCAACTCAAGGTGCTGGACCGCCGCCTCGCCCAGGCCAAGACCGCCGCCGCCAAGCGCCACCAGGAGGCCGAGACCCTGGCCGCCGCCCCCAAGGCCGAGGCCGCCCAGACCGTCCTCGTGGAGGTGCCCGCCGGCACCCGCCTGCAGGTGGCCCTGGCCGGGGACCTGGCCACGGACCAGGTCCAGGCCGGGGATCCCTGGGAGGGGACCCTCGCCGCGGACGTGGACGTCAACGGCCGCATCGTCTGGCCCAAGGGCACTCCGGTGAAGGGCGTCGTGGCCCAGAGCCTGGCCGCGGGCCGGCTCCAGAGCGGCCAGGGCGGCCTCGGGATCCGCCTCACCACCGTGGGGGTCAATGATGTGGAGGCCGGCACCTATGTCGTCGCGGGCGGCGCCCGGGGCGAGCGCAACGCCAAGCTCATCGGGGGCACCGCCGCCCTGGGCGCCCTGGTGGGCATCCTCTCCGGGAAGGGCCACGACGCCGACCACGCCCTGGGCGGGGCGGCCATCGGCGCCGCCGCGGGCACGGCCCTGGCCGCCGGCACCGCCGACACCGTCATCCGCATCCCCGCTGCCAAGCCCGTGGCGTTCACCCTCTCCGCCCCCGAGCGGGTGGTGCTGAAGCAGGCCAAGTGATGGAGTCCCTCCTCGGGGAGGTCTGCGACGTCTGCCGGCGCCTCCACGGGCGCAACCTCCTGGCCGGCGCCGACGGCAACGTCAGCGTGCGCCTGGAGGACGGCACCATCGCCATCACCCCCTCGGGGGTCGCCAAGAACCGCATGGCCATCGGCGACCTGGCCCTCCTGGACCCCGGCGGCGCCGTGCTCCGGGGCCGCCCCAGCACCGAGCGCCTCATGCACCTGGCCGTGTACCGGGCCTGCCCCGAGGCCCGGGCCGTGGTCCACGCCCATCCCCCCACCGCCATCGCCCTGAGCCTGGCCCGGCCGGACTGGACCGCCCTCCCTAGGGGCGTCCTGCCGGAGGTCGTCCTCGCCTGCGGGGAGGTCCCCCTGGTCCCCTACGCCCGGCCCGGCACCGGGGCCATGGGCGACGTGCTCCTGCCCTTCCTGCCGGAGCGGCGCCTGATGATCCTTTCCCGCCACGGCGCCCTGGCCTGGGGGGAGGACCTGGAGGAGGCCTACCGGGGCCTGGAGCGGGTGGAGCACGTGTGCCAGATCCTCATGGCCGCGCTCCTGCTGGGGGGACCCGTCCCCCTGCCGCCAGAGGAGGTCCAGGCCCTGCGCGAGGCGCGGGCCCGCATCGGAAGGAGACTGCTTTGAAGCCCCTGGAATCCCTGGCGCTGCGCCACGACGGAACCCGCCTCTGGATCCTGGACCAGACCCTCCTGCCCATGGAGGAGGCCTGGGCCGAAGGGGGCGACCCCGACGCCATGGTGGGCCACATCCGGCGCCTGGCGGTGCGGGGCGCCCCCCTCATCGGCGTGGCCGCGGCCCTTTCCCTGGCCACGTACGCCGAGTCCGGCGCCCCCGCCGGCGAGGTGCGGGCCGCCGCCTCCCGCCTGCGGGCCGCGCGTCCCACGGCCGTCAACCTCATGTGGGCCATGGACCGCATGACGGCGGCCCTGGACCGGGACGCGGCCTCCCTGCCGGGGGAGGCCGAGGCCATCTTCCGGGAGGACGTGGAACTGTGCGAGGCCATCGCCCGCCAAGGCGTCCCCCTCCTGGGCCGGGGCGAGCGGGTGCTGACCCACTGCAATTCCGGCGCCCTGGCCACGGCCGGGGTGGGCACCGCCCTGGGCGTCATCCGCCGGGCCTGGGAGGCCGGACGGATCAGCCACGTCTACGTGGACGAGACCCGGCCCCTCCTCCAGGGCGCGCGGCTCACCGCCTGGGAACTGGAGCGCGCCGGCATCCCCCACACCCTCATCACGGACTCCATGGCCGCCCTCCTCCTGCGGGACCGGAAGGTGGACCGCGTCCTCCTGGGGGCTGACCGGGTCGCCGCCAACGGGGACTTCGCCAACAAGGTGGGCACGTACGGCCTGGCCGTTCAGTGCCGCTTCCACGGCGTCCCCTTCCACCCCGTGGCGCCCTGGTCCACGGTGGACCTGGCCTGCCCCGACGGGGCCGGCATCCCCATCGAGCTGCGGGACCCCGCCGAGGTGCGGGGGCAGGGGGGCCGGGCCTGGGCCCGGGAGGCGACCCCGGCCTTCAACCCCTCCTTCGACGTGACCCCGGCCTCCCTGGTGACCTCCCTGGTCACGGACCGGGCCGTGCTGACCTCGGCGGACCTGGCCGGAGGCCGGTTGCGGGACCTGGGGGCCTTCTAGGAGCCTTCTATTAATTGGTCAGGTTCCTAGGCTCAGCCTTCCAGCTTCGCGGCCTCCACCTCGCCCTCCTCGCGGATCAGGCACCAGCAGGCCTCCCCCGCCTCGGGGGCGTGCACGGAACCGGCGCCGTGGTGCACCCAGGCGCCCGGGGCCAGGGCCCGGCCCCCGTCCAGGAGGGTGCCGGCCAGCACGAGGACGCTTTCGGAGCCCAGGTGGCGGTGGGCCGTGCTGGGCGTCCCGCCGGGGGCGTAGGCCAGGACGAGGCGGGGTCCGCCGGGCACCGCCAGCAGCTCCGCCCTGCGGCGCCCGGCCTCGCCCTCCGTCCACCGCCACTGGTCGGCGGGGGGCAACTGGTCCAGGATGCCCTTGGGCAGGGGATAGGGGCCCGCCGCCGGATCGGGGCCGGCGACCAGGGCCTGGTGGGCCGCGGCGAGGATGGAGAGGGGCAGGTCCGCGCCGGAACCCAGCAGGCTCCGGGCCTCCTCGGGCACGGGGGTGGGGGCCCAGGGACGCCGCCGGGGGCCCCCTTCCCGGATGCGGGCCAGGGCGCCCTCCAGGGCGGCCAGGGCGGCTTCCGGGGACTCCTGGTCGGCCTGGGCCGCCAGGGCGGGAAGGACCCGCATCGTGGCCAGCACGGCCCGGCACCCCGGGCACAGGGGCAGGTGGAGGCGCAGGAGGAGGACCTGGCCCGAGCCGAGCTCGCCGTCCAGGTAGTCCGAGAACAGGGACACCGCCCTCTCGCACGTGATGAACTTCATCATCCCCGCCTCCCGACCATGAAGGCGTCCAGGAATCCCCTCAGGCCCAGCCGCGCCCGGTGGAGGCGCTGGCGCACGAGACCCCGGCTGATGCCCAGCTTGTGTGCGACTTCGTCTGTGTTCATGCCTTCCAGATCCCTCAAGATGAACACGGCCCGCTGATCATCGGAGAGGCGGTTGAGGCCCTCCCGGATCTTGGCCCGCATCTGGTCCCTTTCAACCGAGACGAGGGCCATGGCTTCCTGGCTCCAGTCCCGCATCCTGTCCGTGTTCATGAGATGCCCGTCGGGGGAGAAACGTGGCAGAAAATCTTCGATCGCGTCTTCGCGACGGCGGATGCGGGAGCGCCTCAGCATTAGCGCTTCATTGATGCAGATGCGGTACGCCCAGGTGGAGAACTTGCTCTTGCCCTGGAACCGGCCCAGTTCCGTATGGATGCTTATCAGCGCCTCCTGCAGGGCGTCCTGGGCGTCGAGGGTGTCCTGGAGGATGCGGTGGATGCCGGCAAAGAACAATCCGAGGTAAGGCCGCACCAGCTCGCTGAAGGCCTCGCCGTCCCCCGCCTGGGACCGCTGGATGAGATCGCTTTCATTCGGCAGGTTCATCAGACCAACCTACCTTGGCGCGAGGGGAATGCGAATGGTGAACGTGGCCCCCTGGCCCAGGCCGGGGCTTGAAACTTTTATTGTGCCTTTGTGCAATGTCACGATTTCCCAGGAAAGAAAGAGCCCTAGGCCGGTGCCGGCCACCTGGCGGGTCATCTCGTCGCCCACCCGGTAAAAGCGCTGGAACAGGCGGGGAAGCTCCCGCGGGTGGATCCCGTTTCCGCGGTCCGAAACGCTGATGATGGCCATCTCGCCGTCGGAGTCAAGGGTGACGGTGGTGGACCGGGGCTCGGGGGCGTACTTGTGGGCGTTGGAGAGCAGGTTCTCCACCACCTGGGCGAGGGCCCGCGGGTCCAGGTCGGCCCAGATGTCGATGCCCAGCTGCAGGTCCAGGCCCAGGGATCCCGGACCCAGGCGGTGGTCCATGCCCTCGGCCACCTCCCGGAGCCAGGGGGCCAGCTCGATGCGCTCGAACTTGAGCTCCAGGCTGCCGGCGTCGGCCCGGGCCACGTCCAGGAGGTTGCCCACCAGCTCCGTGAGGCGCAGCAGGTCCCCGTCCATCAGCTTCTGGATCCTGGCCTTCCGGTCGGGGCCCAGGTCCCGGGCGAAGAGGGTCTCGATCCACACCCGCAGGCTCGCGATGGGGGTCTTCAGCTCGTGGGTGACCGAGGCGATGAAGTTCCGCTGGCGGAGCTTGAGCTCCATCTCGGAGTTGAGCTTCCGGTAGATGTAGCTCAGGCCCAGGAGCACGGCCAGCACCATCACCGCGGCCTCGCCCGCGGCCCGCCACAGGGCCAGGGTCCGCTCCCGCTCCATGGCCTCCAGGATGTCGGTCCTCAGGGTGAGGTAGCCGGACTGGTCCAGGAGGATGGGGTCGTCCTGCTCCACCGGGGAGGGCACCACGGCCACGTAGGGGAACTTCTTCTCGATGGCGGCCTTGCGCACCTGGATGGGGGGGAACTGGGGGAGCCGGGCCTCCACCATGCCGGGCCGGCTCGTGGCGGGGTCGCGCTGGAAGACGATCCGGAGGATCTCGGCGCTGTCCATCTGCCAGGCCTCCGCGCGCCCCGCGCGCATGGTGGCGATGCGGGCGTTCTGGAGGTTGCGCGACTCACGGATCTGGAGGCTGATCCACCAGGCCATCTGGCTCAGGAGGATGAAGGCGACGCTCCAGAAGATGAGGCGCTCGGTCGCGGGGGGTTTGAGGTGGGCCGGTTTCATGCCGCAAGGTGCCAGGAAGTTCCCAGTCTGGGGCAGGCCGGCGCTTGTTCACAAGACATCTTGCATTGGGCTCCTGGACGGGCATCCTGATATCGGATGAGCAACGCCCCTTCCAATCCCTTCAAACCGGGCCCAGCCGCCGGACGTTCCCCGGCGCCGGGCGGCGCGGGGGCGCCCCAGGGCCAGGGGCAGAACACCGAGCTCCTGGTGGAACTGCTCCAGGGCCAGCGGCAGATCTCGGCCCTCACCCAGGAACTTGCGGATCTCAAGGGGCGCCTCGCCCACCGCTCGCACCAGATGAGCGTCCTCCAGCACGTGGCCGAGATCCTGGCCGCGACCCCCAAGGCCCCCCAGATCGCGGGCGTCGTGCAGGACGTGCTCGTGCAGGAGTTCGGGGCCCGCACCTGCGTGGTCTGGATCCTCGAGGACACGGGGGCCTTCTACGAGCCCCGGTGCGCCCACGGGATCCCCAGGTCCGTGGGCGCCGCCCTGAAGCTGCCCGCCCCCAACCCCTTCCCCGGGGCGCCCATGGTCCTGTTCCAGGACCAGTGGCTGGACGACGGCATCCACCAGGGCCTCCTGGATCCCCTGCGCACGCAGGAGGACACGGCCCTGTACTACGTCCCCTTCGAGAGCCAGCTCCTGCTCATGGGCTTCGCGGTCATCGGGCTGGAGGCGGGAAGGCACATGGAGGAGGACCAGAACTCCGTCACCATCCTCCAGCGCCAGGTGGCCGCCAGCATCTACAACGCCTGGCTCTTCCGGGACCTGGGGGCCCAGCGGGACACCCTGCGGCGCCAGGCCACGGAGCTGGAGTCGGCCAACGCCGCCCTGAGGGAGGCGGACCGGTTCCGCAGCGAGTTCCTCGCCCTCACCAGCCATGAGCTGAGGACCCCGCTCACCGGCATCCTGGGCTTCACCCGCCTCGTCCTGGACGGCCTCTACGAGGACGAGGACGAGATGCGGCACATGCTGTCGGACAGCTACGCCTCCGGCAAGCACCTCTTGGACCTCCTCAACGACATCCTGGACCTGGCCAAGATCGAGAGCGGCCGCATGCAGATCCGCCTCGAGCCCACGAGCCTCGCGGGCCTGGTGGAGGAGGTCAAGGCCATCGTCCAGGGCTATCCCCGCCGGCCCGGGGTGGCCCTGGCCTGGCCCACGGGGGTGGAAGCGGTGCCGGAGGTGGTGGCCGACGCCGGCCGGCTCCGGCAGGTGCTCCTCAACCTCCTGTCCAACGCCCTCAAGTTCACCAAGGAGGGCTCCGTCCAGGTCATCGTGGAGCGGGGCTTCGGCGAGGTGGCCATCATCGTGGCGGATACGGGCATCGGCGTGACCCGGGAGGCCCAGGCCCGCCTCTTCCAGAAATTCGTCCAGGCCGACGGGGGCCACAGCCGGGAGTACGGCGGCACCGGCCTGGGCCTCGTCATCTGCAAGCACCTCATGGAAATGATGAACGGAACCATCGCCCTGCACAGCGAGGGAGAGGGCAGGGGAACGACCATGACCCTCACGGTGCCCATCGCCTGATCGGCCTTGCGGGCCCTGTGACCTTTGCCATTGTTCCCCGGGCGGGTCCCTCGTAAACTGAGGCATCTTCGGAGCCTCCATGAAGCCATCCGTCCTCGGCCTAGCCCTGTCCCTGGTCGCCATGCCGGGCCTGCGGGCCGAGGAGGGCATGTGGACCTTCGATAACTTGCCCATCGCCAAGATGAAGGAGAAATACGGGTTCGCCCCGGACCCGGCCTGGCTGGACCATGCCCGGCTGAGCAGCCTGCGCTTCCCCGGCGGCAGCGGGTCCTTCATCAGCGCCGACGGCCTGGTGCTCACCAACCACCACGTGGGCCGCGACCACATCCAGGCCGTGTCGGGCCAGGGCCGCGACCTGGTGCGCAACGGCTTCGTCGCCGCCACCCGGGAGGAGGAGATCAAGGTCCCCGGCCTGGAACTGCTCACCCTCGTGGCCATGGAGGACGTGACGGCCCGGGTGGCCCGGGCCGTGGCCAAGGGCCTGCCCGACAAGGCCGCCCAGGAGGCCCGCCAGGCCGAACTGGGGCGGATCCAGAAGGAGATCCAGGACCGCACCGGGCTCCGGGCCGAGGTGGTCAGGCTCTACCAGGGGGGCGAGTACTGGATCTACACGTACAAGAAGCACACCGACGTGCGCCTGGTGATGGCGCCCGAGGTGCGGATGGCCAAGTTCGGGGGCGACGCCGACAACTTCACCTACCCGAGGTTCGGCCTGGACTTCGCCCTGTTCCGGGTCTACGAGGACGGCCGTCCCTACCATCCGAAGGCGCACCTGGCGTGGGCCGCGGAGGGACTCAAGGCCGGGGACCTCACCTTCGTCACCGGCCACCCCGGCTCCACGGCCCGCCTCGAGACCCAGGCCCAGATGCTGGCCTCCCGCGACGTGGCCTGGCCCGAGCGGATCCGGACCCTGGAAGCCCTGCGGGGGGCCCTCGTCGCCTACGGGAAGCGCTCCCCCGAGCACTTCCGCCAGGTGGGCGCCCAGATCCTCAACGTGGAGAATTCCCTCAAGGCCATGAAAGGCTACCTCGCCGGCCTCCAGGACCCCGCGGCCATGGCCCGGCTGGGCAGGGAGGAGCGGGAACTGAAGGCCAAGGTGGACGCCGATCCCGCCCTCAAGGCCAGGGCCGGCGGAAGCTGGGCCGCCATCGCCCGGGCCATGGCCGTCCAGAAGCCCCTCGCGCGGGAACTGGCCTTCGTGGGCACCTGCAACAGCACCCTCCTGGGCCACGCCCTGACCCTGGTGCGCCTCCCCGAGCAGGCCGCGCTGCCCACCGCCAAGCGCCTTTCCGAATTCACCGACGCCAACGTGGAGGCCACCCGGCGCCGCCTCCTGGTGGACCGGCCCTACTACCCCGAGCTGGAGACGGCCCTCTTCACCCACGGGCTGCAGGAGGCCCTGGCCGGCCTCGGCGCCGGGCACCCCTTCGTCAAGGCCATGCTGGGCGGGAAGACCCCCGCCGCGGTGGCCGGGCTCGCCGTCGCCGGCTCGCGCCTGGCCGATCCCGCGGTCCGCAAGGCCCTCCTGGAGGGCGGGCGCCAGGCGGTGCTGGCCTCCCAGGATCCCATGATCCTCCTGGCCCGCAGGCTGGAAGCCCCGAACCGCCTCCTGCGCCAGCGCATGGAGGACCAGGTCAATTCGGTGGTCGCCGAGCACGGGGGCCGCATCGCCGGGGCCCGCTTCCGGATCTTCGGGAAGGAGGTCTACCCGGACGCCACCTTCACCCTGCGCCTGAGCTACGGCCCCGTCTCCAGCTACCCGGCCAACGGCACCCACATCCAGCCCTTCACCACCCTGCACGGCCTTTTCGACCGGGCCCTGGCCTGGGGTCCCGAGGCGGAGGGGGGGGCCTGGTCCCTGCCCAGCCGCTGGTGGGAGCGCAAGGACCGCCTGGCCCTGGATACGCCCTACAACTTCGCCCACAGCGTGGACATCATCGGGGGCAATTCCGGCAGCCCGGTGCTGAACCGCAAGGGGGAGCTGGCGGGGCTCATCTTCGACGGCAACATCGAGAGCCTCGCGGGCCGCTACTACTACGACGGGAAGGTCAACCGCGGCGTCTCCGTGGACGGCCGGGCCATCCTCGAGGCCCTCGGCAAGGTCTACGACGCCCAGCACCTGGTGAAGGAAATCACCGGCAAATGAACGGCTACCTGGAGCAAACCATGCGCAAAACCCTGACCCCCCTCCTGGCCCTCCTCATCGCGGCGCCCGCCCTCCGCGCCGACGAGGGCATGTGGACCTTCGACAACCTGCCCGTGGCCAAGATGAAGCAGAAGTACGGTTTCGCTCCCGACCAGGCCTGGCTGGACCACGTGCGCCTCAGCGCGGTGCGCTTCCCCGGGGGCAGCGGCTCCTTCGTGAGCGCCGACGGCCTCGTGCTCACCAACCACCACGTGGGCCACAACTGGATCGAGCGGGTCTCGGACTCCACCCACGACTACGTGGGCAACGGCTTCGTGGCCGCCACCCGGGAACAGGAGATCAAGGTCCCCGGCCTGGAGCTGAACACCCTCATCTCCATGGAGAACGTCACCGAGGCCCTGGCCAAGGCCGCCCCGGAGGGGGCCGGCGAGGCCGCCGCCGCCAAGGCCCGCCAGGAGGCCCTGGCCGGCCTCCTCAAGGCCGCCCGGGAGCGCACCGGCCTCCAGTGCGAGCCGGTGGTCCTCTACCAGGGCGGCGAGACCTGGATCTACGCCTACAAGGTCCACAAGGACGTGCGCCTCGTCCTCGCCCCCGAGTACGGCATCGCCGCCTTCGGCAAGGAGTGGGACAACTTCTCCTGGCCGCGGTTCTGCCTGGACTTCAGCCTCTTCCGCGTCTACGAGGACGGCAAGCCCTACAAGCCCCAGCACCACCTCGCCTGGGCCCCCAAGGGCCCGGCCTACGGGGACATGACCTTCATCGTGGGCCACCCCGGCCGCACCTCCCGCCTGGAGACCCTGGCCCAGATGGAGGCCACCCGGGACGTCTTCGGGCCCCTGGGGGTCCGGACCCTGGACCGCACGCGCAAGGTGCTGCACGCCTACGCCACCCGGGGCGCGGAACCCGCCCGCCAGGTCTCCGCCATGCTCATGGGCGTCGAGAACGGCTACAAGGTGACCGTCAACGAGCTGGTGGGCCTGCGCGACCGCGAGTCCATGGCCGAAGTGGCCCGGGCCGAGACCGAACTGCGCGCCGCGGTGGACAAGGACCCCGCCCTGAAGGCCCTGGCCGGCTCCAGTTGGGACAAGGTGGCCGCCGCCACCGCCCGCCGCGCGCGCTTCGCGAAGGAGGACGCCATCCTGGGCAGCCTCCGCAGCCGGATGCTGGAGTTCGCCCTGGGCCTGGCCCGCCTCGAAGCCGAGACCGCCCTCCCCGCCGACAAGCGCGCCTCCGAGTACCGCACCGAAGCCGACATCACCCGTCGCAAGGCCCGGCTCAAGGGCATGGTCCCCGGCGACGCGGTCCTCGAGCAGGCCTTCCTGGAATCCGGCTTCAACGCCTCCCTCCAGGACCTGGGGCCCTCCCATCCCCTCACCGCCGCCCTCCTCGGGGGCAAGGCCCCGGCCGAGGCTGCGTCCCTGCTGCTGTCCGGCACCCGCCTCAAGGACGCGGCCTTCCGGGCCTCCCTCCTGGACGATCCCAAGGCCCTGAAGGACAGCCGCGACCCCATGCTCGTCCTGGCCAGGTCCCTGGCCGCCCTCCAGGCCCCCATGCGCGCCGAGCGCGAGGAGATCCAGGCCGTCATCGCCGAGCATGGGGCCCGCATCGCGCAGGCCCGGTTCAAGGTGCGGGGCCGCTCCGTCTACCCCGACGCCACCTTCACCCTCCGCCTCAGCTACGGCGCCGTGGAGACCTACCCCTCCGCCGGCACCCTGGCGCCCCCCTTCACCACCTTCGCGGGCCTCTACGACCGCGCCGACGCCTGGGGCCCCGAGGCCGAGGACCACTCCTGGGAACTGCCCAAGCGCTGGGTGGACGCCAGGGGCAGCCTCGACCTGAGGACCCATTTCAACTTCATCTCCTCCAACGACATCATCGGCGGCAACTCGGGCTCCCCCGTCATCGACCGCCAGGGCCGGCTCATCGGCCTCGTCTTCGACGGCAACATCGAGTCGAACGCGGGCCGCTTCTTCTTCGACCCCAAGGTGAACCGCTCCCTCTCGGTGGACGCCTCCGGCATCCTCGCCGCCATCGACAAGGTGTACGGCGCCTCCCGCCTCGTTCTTGAAATCACTTCCAAGTAGCAGGAGCCCCCATGAAGAACCGCCTTCCCCTCCTCGCCCTCGCCGCGGCCCTGGCCGCGGGATCCGCCCTCCGCGCCGACGAGGGCATGTGGACGTTCGACAACCTGCCCCTCCAGAAGATGAAGGCGGCCTACGGCTTCGCCCCCGACCAGGCCTGGCTTGACCACGTGCGCCTCTCCGCCATCCACTTCGGAGGCGGCAGCGGCTCCTTCATCAGCGCCGACGGCCTCGTGCTCACGAACCACCACGTGGGCCGCGGCTCGGTCCAGGCCCTCTCGGACCGCCTGAAGAAGGACTTCATCAAGGATGGCTTCCTCGCCGCCACCCGCGACCAGGAGCTCAAGGTCCCCGGCCTGGAGCTGCGCACCCTGGTGTCCATGGAGAACGTGACCGAGCGCGTGGCCAAGGCCGTCAAGGCCGGTCTCTCCGAGGCCGCGGCCCAGAAGGCCCGGGCCGAGGAGCTGGCCCGCATCCAGAAGGAGGTCCGGGAGAAGACCGGCCTCAGCCCCGACGTGGTGCGGCTGTACCAGGGCGGCGAGATCTGGATCTACGCCTACAAGAAGCACACCGACGTGCGCCTGGTCATGGCCCCCGAGATGGGCGTGGCCTTCTTCGGCGGCGATCCCGACAACTTCACCTACCCCCGGCACAACCTGGACTTCACCCTCTTCCGGGTCTACGAGGACGGCAAGCCCTACCATCCCGCCCACCACCTCACCTGGACCTCCAAGGGCATCAAGGCCGGCGAACTGACCTTCGTGGTGGGCCACCCCGGCTCCACCGAGCGCCTCGCCACCTACGCCCAGATGATCAACGCCGGCGAGTTCGCCATCCCCCGCCGGGTGAAGGCCAGCGAGCGCATGCGGGATTCCCTCGTCGCCTACGGCAAGCTCTCCCCGGAGAACCGCCGCCAGGTGAACAGCCTGATCTTCGGCCTGGAGAACGGCATCAAGGCCTCCACCGGCTATGTCTCCGGCCTCCGCAACAAGGAGGCCATGGCCCGCATCCGCAAGGCCGAGGAGGAGCTGAAGGCCAAGGTGGCCGCCGATCCCGCCTCCGACGCCAAGGACAGCTGGAAGGCCATCGAGAAGGCCCTTGAGGCCCAGAAGGCCCTCTTCGAGGAGAGCCAGTTCGCCAACGCCCGCACCGGCGGCATGCTGGGCAGCAGCCTCCTGGGCCAGGCCCTGACCCTGGTCCGCCTCGCGGACGAGGCCGGCCTCCCCTCCGACAAGCGCCTTGAGGAGTACCGGGACGCCAACCTCGAGAACGTGAAGCGCCGCCTCCTCACCGAGCGCGCCTTCTTCCCCGGCCTGGAGATCCACCAGTTCGCCTTCGGCCTCCAGGAGGCCTCCAGCGGCAAGGCTCCCGCCTACATCAAGGCCGTCCTGGGCGGCCGCACCCCCGAGGCCGCCGCCAAGGCCGCGGTCGAGGGTTCGAAGCTCATGGATCCCGCCGTGCGCAAGGCCCTCATCGAGGGCGGCAAGGCCGCCGTGGACGCCAGCACCGATCCCATGATCAAGCTGGCCCGCCTCATCGACGCCCCCAACCGCGAGTACCGCAAGAAGGCCGAGGCCATCTCCGCCGTCCTGGCCGAGCACGGCTCCCGCATCGCCAAGGCCCGCTTCAAGGCCTACGGCAAGACCGTCTACCCCGACGCCACCCTGACCCTGCGCCTCTCGTACGGCCCCGTCGCGGGCTACCCCGCCAACGGCACCCTCATCCAGCCCTTCACCACCTTCGGCGGCATGTACGACCGCGCCGCGGGCTGGGGCCCCGAAGCCGAGAACGGCGCCTGGGCCCTGCCCAAGCGCTGGATCGAGAAGCGCTCCATGCTGGACATGGACACCCCCTTCGTCTTCGCCCACGCCGTGGACATCATCGGCGGCAACTCCGGCAGCCCCGTCATCGACACCAAGGGCGAACTGGTGGGCCTCATCTTCGACGGCAACATCGAGAGCCTCCCCGGCCACTTCTTCTACGACGGCAAGGTCAACCGCGGAATCTCCGTGGACGCCCGCGCCATCCTGGAGGCCATGGACAAGGTCTACGACGCCAAGGAACTGGTGAAGGAGATCCGCGGCAAGTAAATCGCGGGCATGGAAGGAAAGGCCCCGGGCCCCCGGCCCGGGGCCTTTTTTTCTAACTTGGCGAGTGGTAATCTTTGACATCCCCTTGCCATATAGTCATGACGACCGGAACCGGACCGATCCCTGGTCCGTCCGGTTTTCCGCTTCCCGGAGCTCCCATTTCCTTGCCGCGCCTTCCGTTCCTCCACGCGCTGGTCATCACGATCCTGGCCCTCATCGCGGGATGCGGAGGCGGAGGGGGCGGTAGCTCCCAGCCCTTCAGCGGTCCCACCGGGCTCCAGGCCAACTGGGATGCCGCGTCCCCGTCCTACGTCATGCTTTCCTGGACCGCGCCGCCCCAGGCCATCGACGGCTATGTCCTGGAAGAACGGTTGGGGAACGCGAGCTTCACCCGGGTGAACACCGACGGCCTGATCTCCCCGCAGTACACCGGTGGGCTGCTCTGGGTCGACTCCTCGGCCGTGGCCGAACTGACGCCCATCAGCTTCAGGCTGTACGCCGTGTCCGGCCAGGCCATGTCCACCTACAGCAACACGGCCACGGTCACCTCCCAGATCCGCAGCCCCGGCTACATCAACGTGATCGGCGCTGATGCCGGATTCAAGGTGTCCTGGACCAACGCCAGCCTCGTGGCCGACACCCTCGTCCTCGAGCGGGGGATAGCCGCCGACTACAGCGGGACCGGCACGACCTGGACCCGGATCCCCTCCGTTTCCTTCGGCGTCACCGAATACCTGGACGCGGACGTGCCCGAATCGGCCTACGTGAGCTACCGGGTGACCTACTCGAAGGGCGGCGCCGCCGCCTCCAACGTCAGCTCCATCCAGTCGACGGCCCTCAAACCGCCCGCCAATCTCGTCGTCACCGCGGGTGTGGAAAAGACCCATCTCACCTGGACCAACCGCAGCGCCACGGCCACCGCGGTCGTCGTCACCCGGGCCAACTCGGTCGGCACCTATCCCTCCTTCACGGACGTCGCCGTCCTGGGCCCCGGCGCCACCTCGTACGACGACCTCCAACTGCCGACGGGTTATTACACCTACCGGATCGAGGCCCGGAAGGCGGGTTCTTACGGCGGTGCCCAGAGCAGCGCCGTGAAGGTCGCCACCCTGCCCGTGACCTCCTCCTCCCTTAAATTGACGCCTTCCCTCCTCTCCATGCCCGCGGCCAGCATGGCGGCCCTCCCCTTCGGCGGTTCCTGGATCCTCGGGAGTTTCCCTGGTTATGGCGGGGGCTCCGTCAGCATGCCTTCGGGCGGCGCGTGGATCACTCAGACCTTCCCCAACGCCCATCTCGTGTGCCAGCCGGGCCTGATGGTCGATGGTTCGGGGCACCCTCACCTCGTCTACTCCCGTTACGTCACCCAGGGCGCCTCCGAACAGGCCCTGGTCCATGCCTGGCATGACGGCACCACATGGCAGGCCGAGGAGATCGCCCGGTCCGTTGTCAATGGCGCCGGCATCGCCCGCCTTGATGCATCCGGCAACCCCATCGTCCTCTGGCAGACCTCGTACAGCACCCCATCGAGCATCCGCATCGCCCTCAAGGCCTCGGGCACCTGGCTCGTGGAGTCCCCGGCCCTGGCCCTGGATTCGATCAGCTACAGCACCCTGAGCATGACCCTGGATGTCTCCGGCGCCCCCGTCGTCCTCGTTTGCGGCTATTACGGGTCCGCCGTGGCCAGGCGCACCGGGCCCTCCGCCTGGGCTACCGAGAACCTGCCTTCGGAGCCGGGCTACTCCTCCAGCTCGGGCATGGAAATCGTGACCACCTCGGATGGCGATCTCCACGTCCTCAACTACCGCCAGCACTACCCCTACGACAGCACCTACGAGGTGGCTTGGAGCCGGCGCACCTCCGGGGGCTGGAGCCAGCCCTCGCAGATCTTTGCGCAGGCCGCCAGCTACAACGCCGGCATCACCTCGGTGAGCCCCTCCGGAGACCGCATCGTCGTCGCCTACCCTTCCGCCACGGGCAGCATGCTTCTGGTCTATGCCCAGGGCGCGTGGAGCACCGTGGTCCTCGGGCCGAACCTCTCCTTCAGGCCCTTCGTGGCCTTCGACGCCCAGGGCCGCATCCACCTGCTCCAGAGCACCTCCTACTACAGTTCCGAGAGCGGGAACATCGACTACTTCCAGTACGACGAACAGTGATTCGACCAGGAGCCCCCATGCATTCCTTCAAACGCTTCAGGCTCCCTGCACTTGCCCTGGCCATCCTGGCATCCCTCCTGGGTTGTGGAGGGGGTGGCGGCGGGGAGATCCCCCTCAAGGCTCCCACGGATCTCGAGGGCGTCTGGATGACCGACGGCCCCACGTCCGCCCAATTCACCTGGACGGTGGTCCAGTCCATCGACACCTTCGACGGCTACTACCTCGAAGGCCAGTTCGGGACGGGCCCCTATGTGAATCTGATGGGGAACGGGTACCTGCCTGCGGCCATGTACAGCTTCCCGGTGACCATCGATCCGGCCGCGGGCCCCGAACTCCAGCCTTTCAACGTGCGTCTCAAGGCCTTCAGGGGCCTGGTCTCGCCCAAATACGCCACCAGCAACGTCACTTCGCTGGTCATGCCGGTGCGCCAGGCCGGGCCCATCACCATCGAGAATGCGCCCGTGGGCCTCAAGGTCACCTGGACCAACAGCAGTTCCGTGGCCGACTCCCTCCTCCTCGAGCGGGGTGTTTGCCGGGATGGCAACGGGATGACCTACACCTGGACGACCATCCCGGGCGTGCCCGCCAGCGCCACGTCCCACGAGGACAAGGATGCCGCCGAGGCCGCTTTCGTGAAGTACAGGGTGACCTACGCCAAGGGGCAGGCCCGCAGCTACCCCCGCACCAGCGACTATGTCATGACCTACCTGAGGGCGCCCGAGGGCCTCACCGCCACGGCAGGCACGGAAGGGGTGCGCCTTGCGTGGACCAACGCGAGCCTCACGGCCTCCTCCCTCGTGGTGAAGCGCTCCACTGGGATCGGGAGCGGCCTGTCCTTCCACGACATCGCCACCCTCCCGGGCTCCGCCACCTCCTACGACGATCCGGGCCTGCCCCCGGGGGCGTACACCTACGTCGTGGAGGCCCAGGTCGCCGGCTTCTCGGGCGGGACCCGGAGCGCCTACGCGCGGGTCGCCACCCTTCCGGCCACCCTTTCCGATCTCCGGCTCCAGCCCGCCATCGTCAACCTGCCTTCGCAGGCCACGGCCGCCGCGCCCGGCCTGGACGGGGCATGGTGGCTGGCCGGCACCGCCTCCTACACCTTCTACGTCCAGAGGCCGGTGGGGGGCGCCTGGACCACCCAGGAATTCCCGAACCTGACCTCGGTCTACCGACCCCAACTGTGCATGGACGCCCAGGGACGGCCCCACTTCGTCTACACGCGTCCCGTCACGGCGGGGGGCAGCACCTATGTGCTCCTGCATGCATGGCACGACGGGACCGATTGGCAGACGGAGGAGATCGCGCGGCCCGTCCCCAGTGGCTATGACCAGCGGTTCTACCTGGATGCCCAGGGGCAGCCCGTCGTCCTGTGGCGGGGCTTCACCGGGGGCATCAGCCCCTGGGGGGTCGCCTTCAAGGATGGGTCCGGCACCTGGAAGGTCGAGGACCCCACGGCGTCCCTTTCCGATGGCTCTTTCAACCAGGCATACAACCTCGCGCCCGACGCCTCCGGCCTCCCCCTCCTCCTCCTTGGCAAGGGCGGGAATCTGTACCTGGTCCGCAGGGGTGGCGATGGCCTGTGGACGGCCGAGGCGCTTCCAGCGGGGCGGTCTCCGACGGCCGACGCCGACCTGCCCGCCATCGCGTCCACGCCGGACGGCGACGTCCACGTGGTCTATTCCTGTGCCAACGTTGGCGCCGGAATGCAGGATGAAGTGGTGTACCTCCGGCGATCCGCTGGCACGTGGTCCCAGCCCGCCGCCCTCTCGAGCCCCAGGGAATTCCATGGGTACGGGCCCTTCGTGACCAGCCCCGCGGGTGACCGCCTGGCCTTCATGGCCATGAGCGATGAGTTCATGACCCTCTTCGTCCTCGACCAGGGGTCCCTGAAGACCATCGCCCTGGGCGGTACCTCCTTCCAGGGGATCCACCTGGGCTTCACGGCGGCGGGCAAGTTGAAACTCCTAGCCGACTGCTCGTCCGAACTGTCTGGCACCGGAACGGAAAACTACATCCAGTTCACGGAGCCCTGACCCTCAATCCCTGTCCCTCAGCACCCGCTCCACCACCGCCAGGGGGTGGCGGGTGCCGGCCAGGTAGTCGTCGATGACGGACAGCACCGCCGACGACCGGGGTCGGAGGGCGATCTCCTCCCGGGTGAGCCAGTGGCAGGCCAGGATCTCCCCGTCCCGGGGCCGGGCCTCGGCCGCCTCGGGCACGGAGCCGGAGAAGGCGAAGCGCATGTAGTCCCTGCCGTTCCGGGCCTGGATCTGGTAGACGCCCAGGAAGGCCTCCAGGGTGAGGTCCAGGCCCGTCTCCTCCCAGGTCTCCCGGATCACCGCCTCCCGGAGGGTCTCCCCCGGGTCCACGTGTCCGGCTGGCTGATTGAACACCCGCTCCGGATGGACCCCATCCGTCTCCTCCACCACCAGGAAGCGGCCCTCCCGCTCCACCACCGCGGCCACCGTCACCCGCCAGCCCCTGGCCTCCTCCATGGGAACCTCCTCGGGCCAGCTTGCGGCCCCCGCCCGCGCGAAGCAACCCTTGACCTTTGCCCATCCTGAAGGCAAACTAATCGTTCGCCGGCAGCGGCATGGGCCCTTAGCTCAGCTGGTTAGAGCACCTCCCTTTTAAGGAGATTGTCGCCGGTTCGAGTCCGGCAGGGCTCACCACTTTGACATCCTCGTTTTTCCAGTTCTTCACCCCGTGGGGCTATCGTCTAGGGGTCAGGACGCCGCCCTTTCACGGCGGCAACACGGGTTCGAATCCCGTTAGCCCTACCAAAGCAAGGAAAGAAGTTGGAGCCGGACCCCTGGTCCGGCTCCTCCCTTTTCGGGGCTGGCTCAGTTTGTTTCCTCCGTTGAGGGGCCTTGTGGCTGGGTGAGGCTCAGGATCCCAGGGTGAAGAAGCATGCGCCAACGCCTCGGAGGCGTCGGGTTGCGAAGGAATGGCGGCCAGGGGAGATAACGGTAGATGAAATTGAGATGGCCGATCCAGGGGGGACGGGACGGCTATTTCCTGGCCCTTCCACGCTTTCCCTGTCGTTCCAATCTGTGGAGTTCGTAGGAGAGGCGGTAGAAGACCTCAAGGGTCTCCTTGATCGACCGCGACAGGGGTTCTGCCGGGATATCCAGGGACCAGGCGACCTCGAGCGACCCGAAGTCCATGAAGGGGTCGCGTTCCGTGAGGTGCAAGTTCCAGAAGCGCATGAGGTCGACCACGGCATGGTTGGGTCTTCCGCCCACCGCGGCCTTGGCATCCCATAGCGGTTCAGGTATGGCGCTGGGCTCGAAGGTGAGTTCTCCGGTCCTTGTCAAGGATGCGAGGTTCAGCCAGAACGCATCCCTGGCCCTTCCGAGGTATTCAGCGCGGTCAAGGCTGAGGCTCAAGGTAAATGTTCCCAGGCGGATCATGAAGTGGGCCCGCGCCTGGGTCCGGCTCTCCTTCAGGTAGAAGGACCCACCAATGCCAATAAGGTCCATTTCTCCGAGTTCCCACCGGCCTCCACGGGGACCGGGCAGACTGCGCCGGAGGAGTTCGGTCATCGTGCGGACCATTCGGTCCGTGTCCTCGGGGGACTCCTCGGATTCGACGCCGTCCCTTTGGAACGCCTCCAGGCGTCCCAGGTGGTCTTTCGCGACAAGGCCCAGGGCACGCGCCAGCCTTAGCTCACCCAGGTCGATGGGGGAGATTTTCGCGGGCCCTCTGATCATACCGGTTCCTCCGTACGGTCGTTAGCCCCATCATCCCATCAAGGAGGAGGGCGGGCTCAGCCCCAGAAGATGCCCGTCGGATCCTCGTCGACCTCGGCCAGCAACGTTCCAAGATCCGGAGCGCTTGAGAGGTCGTCATAGGGATGCCACCGGGAGTTCCGGTCGGCCCAGTACAACGTCCACTCGGCATCGGGACTGGAATACCGGAACTGGGCGACGGCGATCTCGATCCAGCCGCTGGGCTCAAGCACCCAGGGCTTGCGTTCCGCCAGGGTGACCGAGGCACCTCGCCAGCTGAACTTCACTTCGATCCGTCCCCCTGTCGCCGAGGTCTTCTTCCGGCAATATTCTTCCAAAACCTTGTTCGTCGCGCGCTTGAAGTCGGGATGGATGGGCATTCCGGAGGCTAGCATGAATCGCCCCCCTGGGGCATCTGCACGGCCCAGATGGGAAGGATGCGTCATCCGGGCCCAGGCCTCCATTCGAAGGCCTTCAGGACGCCGCCTTCGCCATAGCGCTCCTCATGGATGTCTTCCAGGAAGTCGCACGTGAGGTCGGACAGGGGGAAGTCTCCCCATAGGGCATCGCAGTTGGGGCACCCTTGGGATGGATAGGCCCTTCCCACCGTTCTGGAGAAACGGGCCTTGAACGTGGCGATCCTGCCCTTGAAGGCCGGGTTCCGCTCCACGAATCCGGCCAGTTGTTCAGCCACGCATGGGTGGGCGACGGAGCCTCCATCCAGGAGGACAAGGGTTCCCTTGGGTCCGCTGGAAATCCCACCGCCATCGAGGAGTCCATCGGGGAGGTCCTCTTCCTCCCCTTCGTGCAATTGGAGTTCCTGCACGACGGCATAAGCAGGCTGGCCGCACTTCCAGCAATCAAGCTCGATCAACAGGACCTGGAGGGCCCTCTGCAGTCGGCGGGCCGTCACAAGCCAGGCGGGGGCCATCGTTTCCGGGTTTTCTCCAGCATCCTTCCCTGGGCTGCCCAGCCAGCGGGAGAAGGGGGTGGAGTCCTTGCCCGACGGCACGTACCAGGCCTTCCGCTGGGGATCCCAGCGGGCGCCCAGACGCTTGGCGTCATCCTTCTCCGCGCAGGGCACAGTGAGGTAGATGCTGGTCATACGTGCCTGCCTTGTTGGGCGAGGGGATGGGGGTGCGCAGCGAACCCCCCCTTCGGGATGACATGGAAGGCGCCGATCGAGCAAACGTTCGAATAGATACCTTCGAAACCATCGCGGGCCCCGGGGTCGAACGCGCGGATCATGCCAGGCAGTCCGTCGAAGACGAACCGGCCCTCGAAGGCCACCACCCCGGCCTCCACCACACACCCTGGTCTGCCGGTGAGTTCCCGCACCGGCTGGGTGAGACCGACGACGCCGAAACCGACGACCCTTTCCGGGAGCAGGAAGATCGAATGGTCCCCGGCGTCACGGAGGTAGACCCAAGGTTCCAGGTCCAGCGTCCGGATGGCGTCGGCCACCCGCGCCGGGAGCCGGATACCCCTCCGGCGTTCCAGGCAATCCAGGGAGTCGTCCAGGAGTTCTGCCTCGCGCGCCAGGTGGGGACGGGCCGCGACCATCCTGTCTTCCGGCGTCCCGCTTCGCCTCAGGCCCTTCAGTGAATGAACCATCAGGAGGACCTGCCGGTAACCATCCATGAACGCATGCGCGCTGCCGGGATCTAGAATCATGACGCCTCCTCAGGATAGGACCAGGGAATGGGCTTCCCGGGCCGCCGTCTCCAGGATCTCCGCCAGGACCGCCTCGAATCCCCGCCCCCCGAGCGGGACCTGGGCTGGCCCCAGCTGCCGGAGGAGCACATCCCAGCGGGAGTCGGTCGAAGGCACGGGCCTGGGGACCTCCCCCCGGGCCCAGAACCCATGAACAGACAGATCTTCCACGGGCCGACCCGGGATGGATTCCGGGCTTGCCGGCGCTTCAGCCTGCCGGTAGCCGGCGAGCCTCTCCTGGAGCTGCTCCCGGGACCTTCCCCGCCATTGGAAGATGAGCCAGGGGTCCCGGTCGAAGGCCTCGGCCAGGATGTAGTAGGTGGCCGCGATGTGCTTGCAGGGGTTGGCCCAGTCGGGGCAGGAGCAATCCGTCTCCAGTTCGCGGGTTCCTTTGGGAAAGAGGGAGAGGCGCGCCGCCCCGAAGGCCTCCTCGATGCCGTGGGGCATGTCGCCGGCCAGGAGCTGGGCCAGGAAGATGGCCTGCCCTGCCATGGCCTCCTGGACGGAGATCCATTCGGCCTCGGAGAAGGCCGGGATCCGGATCGTCACCTTGTAGGGCGTCGCCCGGGAGCCTTGGACCTTGGCCGTCACCTGGCCGGACCGGACCTTGAGGTCCATCACCTGGCCGCTGCGCGCGTAGGCGCGGCCACGGGTGAGGCGGGCGCCCATGTCGAAGCTCTCCAGCACGGAGACGAAGCGCCTGGACCACCAGGTCTCGCCGATGCCGCCCCGCTGGGATTTGGCCTTGATGCCGCCCTTCGCCTCCCGGCGGGGAGAGGGCGGCGCGTCGTAGTACCACGGCTTCATGCCGACACCGCCTTTCGCGCGTTCCGCCGGGGCCGGCCCGGCTCCGGGTCCTGATCGAGGGCCTCCCGTCCCAGGGCCACCAGTTCACGGAAACTTCGGGCGTCCAGTTCCGTCAGCCAGCTTTCGCCTGCGCCCACGACGGCGTCGACCAGTTCCCGCTTGGATTCGATGAGTGCGTCGATCTTCTCCTCCAGGGTTCCCGAGCAGATGAACTTGCGCACCTGGACGTTGCGGGTCTGGCCGATGCGGAAGGCGCGGTCCGTGGCCTGATTCTCCACGGCGGGGTTCCACCAGCGGTCGAAGTGGATGACGTGGCTTGCCGCGGTGAGGGTCAGGCCGACGCCGCCGGCCTTCAGGCTCAGGAGGAAGACGCCGGGGGCGCTCCCGGCCTGGAAGGCCGCCACCATGGCGTCCCGCCGGCTCTTGGACGTGCCTCCATGCAGGAAGAGGGGCGGATCCCCGAAGCGGCGCTCCAGGCGTTTGGCGAGCAGGTCCCCCATCTCCCGGAACTGGGTGAAGACCAGGGCGCGTTCGCCCGCCTCCAGGATCTCCTCCAGCAACTCCTCCAGGGCGTCCAGCTTGCCGGAGCGTCCCTCGATCGCGGAGCCGTCCTGGAGGAACTGGGCGGGGTGGTTGCAGATCTGCTTGAGCTTCATGAGCGTGGAGAGGATGAGCCCCTTGCGCTGGATGCCGTCGGCGGCCTCCACCTGGGCCACCATGTCCTGCACCGTGGCCTGGTAGAGGCTGGCCTGCTCCTTGGTCAGGGGGCAGGGGACCTTCATCTCGATCTTCTCGGGCAGGTCCTGGATGATGCGGGTGTCGGTCTTCAGCCGGCGGAGGATGAAGGGCGCCGTGAAGCGCTTGAGCTGCTCGGCCTTCGCGGGGTCGCGGTAGCGCTCGATGGGGAGGGCGAAGGCGGACCTGAACGCGCCTGCGGTGCCCAGGAGGCCCGGATTCAGGAGGTCCAGGATCGACCAGAGCTCCGACAGGCGGTTCTCCACCGGCGTTCCGGACAGGGCGAAGCGGTGGGGGGCCCGGATCCCCGCGGCGGCCTTGCGGGCCTGGGCCTGGGGGTTCTTCACATGCTGGGCCTCGTCCAGGATCAAGGCGTCCCAGGGATGGTCCTTCAGGAGGCCCTGGTCCAGGGCCAGGAGCTGGTAGGTCGTGAGGACCAGATCGGCGCCCTGGAACCCTCCATCCCCCGCCTTCTTCCGGCCCGCGCCGTGGTGGACCCTCACCTGGAGCGTGGGCGCGAAACGCGCCGCCTCCCGTTGCCAGTTTCCGACCAGCGACACGGGGCAGACCAGCAGGGCCGGGGGGAGGGCGGAACCTTTGGGGGATGTCCGCCGTTTCAGGAGCCACGCCAGGGTCTGGATGGTCTTGCCCAGGCCCATGTCGTCCGCAAGGCATCCGCCGAGGCCCAGCTCGCCCAGGAAGGAAAGCCAGCCGAGACCCCGGGCCTGGTAGGGGCGGAGCTCTCCCTTGAGCCCCCGGGGGGCCTTGACCGCCTTCAGCTTTTGGTCGTCCCAGGCGCCCATGAGGTCCGCAAGCCAACCTTGGGCCTCGATGCTTCGCACCTCCAGGCCCTGGGGCCCCTTCTCGAGGCCCAGGCCCAGGCGCAGCAGCTCCCGGGCGCTCATCTCGCCGGCCATGCCACGCTTGCGGAACTGGTCCAGGGCCGCCTCGATCTGCCCGGGGTCCAGGACCACCCATTGTCCGCGGACCTGGACCAGGGGCTCCTTGAGCTTGGCCAGGGCCAGCAGTTCCTTCAGGGTCAGTTCCTGGTCGCCCAGGGCGACCTTCCATTCGAACTCGCACAGGGAATCCAGCCCCAGCAGGCCGCTGGAGACCTGCTTCTCCTTGGGCCGGGCCGTGAGCTTCACGGAGACCCGCGCGGGATCGCGCCACCAGTTGGGCATCTGGACCCGGAAGCCCGAGGCTTCCAGGATGGGGGCCGAATCCTGGAGGAACGCCATGGCGGCCGGGGAATCCATGGGCAAGGCCTCGGGCCGCGCGGTCCGGAGGGCCGGGGCGAGGGCCGGGAAGACGCGGAGGGCCCGGCCCAGCTCACCCAGGAGGAAGTCGTCAGGCCTGGCGAGCCTCTGCCCCAGGACGCCTTTCAAGGCCTTCCCCCCGGCCCAGACCTGGGCGGCCGGCACGAGGAGGCTCGGATCGTCCTCGGCCTGGAGGAGGAACTCCAGGCGCCAGGGCGCTTCATCCACGCGCCCGGCGGGCCTTTCCGCGAGCCTGAAGCAGGCCCGGAAGGGCTGGACCTGGGCCGCCAGGACCGGGGCCGTCCACCGCTCCAGTGCTGGAAGGCGTGCCGCTGCGATCTTCGCCGCACCTTTGGCGCGTCCATCACCCTCCACGAGGCTGGCCAGCCATGCCGCCTCCGCGCCCCTGGTTGCGCCCTTGAAGACATAATCGCTCAGGAGGCGGCGCAGGGCGAGATCGGTGAAGGCCTCCAGTGTTTCCGCGAGGATGACCGCATTTGGCGGCGCCTTGTCGGAACCGCCCCGCCGGTACCCGGATCTGCAGAGCCCGGGCAGGGCTTCCGAGAGACGCCGGAGGAAATTCCGGTCCCCCTCATCGGGGAGGGGGCGCCAACGCGTGAGGAGGTCCTTCCCGTCGATGGTGAACTCGGGAAGCACCCGCCCGCGCCGAAGCAGGTCCAGGGCCAGGGCCATGAGGGAGGACCAGGCCTGCAGGCTGGGGCCGGCCTGCAGGGCGGGGACGGTTTCCGCGGGCATGGATGCGAGCAGGTCGACAACGTCATGGCCCTCGAAGCCCAGCACGGGAACCCGCCACGCCTCCAGGCTGGAGGTCCCCGGAACCGGGACCAGGGAATGTCCGGGAACGCGCCCTGCCGCAGGAAGCCATAGGTCGGCTTCCCTGACCATGCCCTTGGTCCTGTCCAGCCAGGGCAGGTCCTGGAAGCGGTGAGCGAAATCAGCTGCTTTAGCAGCACCAGGATGGTGTCGAGGTGCTGTTCCCCCGCGAGCCTCGGGTGCTGTTTTCCATGCATGACCCGGCAATTCGATCCAAAGGTCGAGGGTTCCGTTCTCTGTCCATGCGCCGTGGAGAATCGCCATGACGACATTCTAATGTCTTCGCCAGGGGCGACTCAGGCCCCCTGGCGCCGTCCCGGCGGTCTCGTGCCGGACCTGATGGAAAAGCTCAGGCTTGATGGTGCCACCCGTCTGTCGGCACCTACGCTTCGCCCCGGGATTGAAGGGTCAGGCCTCCGCGTCGTGGCCGGGCCCGCTCATCCCCTTTGCGCAGGCTTGGAGCAAGGCCGTGATGGCATCGGCACGCCTGGAACCGCCCATGCCCCCGGTTCCGGACAGGACCTGGATGACCAGGTCTGCCGCGAGGCCTTCCTGGAGGATTCCCAGGACCTCGAGGGCAAGGTCACGGGGCGCGCATTTCCAGGCTCGTCTCCCCAGGATCTCGGCGCCCGCCAATCGTGGGTCTCCGCCATTCCTCTCCACCGCATCGAGATGGGCCTCGTAGAGCACATCGAGGCCGATGAGATCCTCCCCGTGCTCCAGCAGCTCCACCAGATCGACCGCATCGCGCCCGCGGGTCGCCGCTCCCCGGTCCTTCCACGCCAGAACCTTCATGAGGATCATGGCCTCGACGGCCGGGATCGGGATCGTGAATCCGGGTTCCACTTCGATGGGTTGGATATGGTCGAGCCCGACCCGGAAACCCCGGACGTCCATGACCACATCCCGTCCCGGCGGCCATTTGATGACGCCCTGGGGTGATTCGAGAGGACCGAACGGGACCAGGTCCACGGGCACCTGAAGGCCGAACGCTCCCTCCCGCGTGTAGATGCGGTGCGGGATCACCGGGTCGGCCCTGAATCCCGCGCCATCCAGCAAAGCCTGCTTGAAGGCTTCGAACGCGTCCCAGTCGGCGACCTGGATGCCGAAGTCCACATCGTTGGTGACGCGGCCATGGGGGAGGCCGTGCGCGAAGGCCAGCAGGATTTCCCGGGCCATGGCGCCGGTCAGGAGGTAGGGTGCGCCAAGGGCCTTGGCCGCCGCGTCGACTTCGGCCAGGATCCGCACCAGCACAGCGTCCAGGCGGCGGCCTTCAGGGAGCGAGATGGGCTTCATGGATCATCCGGGCGAGGTCGGCATTGCGGGGATCGCCGCTTGCGAGCAGGTCTGCATAGACCAGGGTGGGCGGCACGAGGTCGGCAGGATAGTCCGTGGGGTTCGGGAAGTCCCAGAACCGTTCAAGGATCTCCACGTTCCCGGCCGGATCCGGGCGAAGCCGCAGCTGGGTGGCCAGCCTTCCGGGAGGGATCCCCGCATAGAGCGTGATCTGAGCCGGCTGCAGATGGCCCGTCAAACGGTTCGCGGCGACCTCCATGCTCCATTGGGCCTGCATTGGATCAAGGGTCGCCTGCTTCCACCAGTTGGGCTGCTGGCCAAGGTAGCGTCCGGGATGGAGGCTGGGCCTCAGCTTGTAGGGGTAGTTGGCGATCCATCCCTCCAGCAGGCGTTCCCTTTGCAGGAGCTTCCGTTTTTTCCCCTGGATGAGCAGGAGTCCCGCCTCCTCCAGGTCCTTGATGACGTCTCCGATTGTTCCGACCGCCACGCCTGTGGCTTTGGCAAGGTGCCGATAGGGGGCATTGAGCAACGCCTCATCCGCCAGGAGACCGAACACGACCTGGAGGCCTTTGCGGTTGAACCCCTTGAAGGTGTTCTTCCCGGCAAGGCGGTCAAGGTTTTCCGGAGCTCCATTGCCCAGGATGCACACGTGCAGGCCGGGCAGATCCAGCCGGATGTTCCCCGCGCCGTCGATGAATTGGAGGCCCAAGTCCACGCACCTCCGGGCCAGGTGCGCGGTGAGGTAGGGCGTCACCAGCACGGTCCTGGCCGTTTGCTCCACTTGGGTTCTCAGGATTCCCAACTCCTCCGCCCGGTGGATCCGCTTTTCAACGACCTGGAGATCGGCGATTCCTTCCTGCCACTGGACCTGAACCCCCCACGCGTCCCTTCCCGGAATGGGTATTGGCTTCAGGGCGATGCCCAGCGCGCCGGGGACTTTCGCCTGAGCGGCTTCAAGGGTGGGGGTCCAGGCTGGAGGGTGTAGGGGAGGCATAAGTGTCCAATATTTTGCTTTGTCCATGATTCGTGAACATGCGTAGTTCTAAGGATGATGCGTTCCGCTTGTTCGTCAAGGTCGCTGTCCAATTTTTTAGGATGTCCATGAATCTTGGACATCAGGTTCCCCCCGCACCCAGCGATCGACCGGCTGGTGATTGAGTTTGAATTTAAATTATCTAAATAGACATGCTTATGCTGTTGCGGCTGGAACTTCGCTCTTTCACGGCGGCAACACGGGTTCGAATCCCGTTAGGCCTGCCAAAGCAAATGCACGACTTGGATCCTCATGGGTGCGGGCCTTTGCCTGGGCGTCCAGAGGCCTGGTTTCGATAAGGGGCTGAACGAACGTGCGGTAGTTGCCGTTCGCCATTCCCGTCCCAATCCTCACGCGGAATCCCCGCGCCCCTCCTTGCTCTCCGTGATCGCCGCCCGGGCAAGGGCGACTACCCTGGCCATGGGGGGAGGTGCGTTCCTCACCCTGGGGTCCGCGTGGGTGGGGGGGCATCGGAATGGACAGCCACTGACGCCTTCACATCCCTAGTCTGGGATGGGACGACCCTGCTGGTTCCGCACGGACCTGCTGAACACCCCCCCCGGCCCCGCCCGGGGCCCGCCGAAAGCGCGGGAGTGCCCTTCATGGCCCAGCCCGCCGATACCCCTTCACCCATGCGGAAACGGATCCCGCAAGGGGGGCCAGGCAGCCCCATGACCTCGATCCGCCCCGTGAAAGGTCCTTCCCATGACCCTCCATCCCAAGCTCGACCCTCACCAGAAGCCCGTCCGGATCTCCACCCCCCACGTGCCCACGCCGCTCGCTACGTGGCTGGATCCAACGACCCTCGCGACCGTGGTTCCCGAGGGTTCCCTGCCCGGGAACCTGAACGGTGTGCCTTTCGCACCCTGGAACGATGCACCGATCGATGATCCGGGCTGGCAGCGGCTCGCCGATATCCTCACCTTCAAGGAACCAGCCTTCGACCCGAGGGGCATGAAACCCGCCGCCGGAGCGGTGGTCATGGAGTCCGACCACCGGATCTGGGCGGTGGCCCCCAGCAATGCGTTCGGGGGCTACAAGGCCACCTTCCCCAAGGGGAAGGCGGAAGGCATGAGCCTGCGCGCCACCGCCATCAAGGAGGTCTACGAGGAGGCGGGGCTCCAGGTGGAGCTTTTCGCCCATCTGGTGGACGTGCAGCGGAGCACCTCCCGCACCCGCTACTACCTGGCGCGCCGGATCGGTGGAACGCCGGCGGCCATGGGATGGGAAAGCCAGGCCGTGCATCTGGCGCCCCTGTCCCACCTGAAGGCCCTCCTCCACCATCCCAACGATGCCCCCATCCTGGGAGCCCTCCTGAAAGTGCTCTCCCGCCTCAACGAAGCCTGAGCCTGGAGCCGGCCATGTGGATCTTCCTGAACAACGCCTTCCTGTCGATCGTGGACAAGGGAGGCGACGGCAGCACCCTCCTGGTGCGCGCCCGCCGCGAGGGCGACCTCGAGCGCGTCTTCCCGGAAGCCGAAGTCGAACGGACGCCTCACAACGACTACCGCTTCCGGGCCCGCATCGATCGCGGGACGGTGGCGCGCGCCGTGGCCGAGGCCGTGCGCGCCATCACCTATGGGAACTTCAAGGGGTCCGTGAAGGAGCCTGCCCGCCACGATGCCTACATGGAGGTGTGGAGCGCGATGCATGACTTCCAGCAGAGGGCTTCCCGTCCCCCAGGCTGACCGGACCAACCCCGGCCATCCAGCGGGCCAGGGGATCCGGGGGAAGGCTCCAGTCCTTCGCGTTCCGGGTGTGCAGGGGGGTGGCGTTCACCAGGACGGCCACGCGTGGTGGATCGAAGCACCGATCCGCGAAGCCATTGGAAAGGGATCCCGAATGGGGGGAGGTCGGGCTGGTCAAACCTGATCGCACCCCTCCCGGACCCGGCCCTGCCGGGGCACGGTGAGCATGATGGAGGCGATGGCCACGATCACCATGACGAGGTTGAAGAGCAGCGCCACGGTGGCTGCGGCCCGCACGGCGGTGTTGTCCTGGCGGCCGTGCATCTCCAGGAGGCCGCCCATGAAGCCCGCGCCCGGCCTGGAGCCGCTGAAGGCGGTGAAGATCGCCAGGGAGACGGCGGCCCCGATGGCGCCGCCCAGGCTGGAGGCCATCTTGTAGATGCCGGCGCCGGAACCGGCCTGGTCGGGGGGGAGGTTCGCCAGCGCGGCGTCGGTGCTGGGGGTGGCGTAGAAGGCCAGGCCCAGGCCGAACAGGGCGTAGGCGACGGCGGCGAGGACGCGGTACTGGGCCAGCATCAGGTGGGTCGGCAGGAGCAGGACGCAGGAGGCGGCCACGATGAGGGAGCCCCAGATCATGGGCCGCCGGGGACCGAAGCGCTGCAGGAGCTTCTCGCCCAGGCGGATGAAGGCGACGATGGTGAGGGCGTAGCCCAGGGTGAGGAGCCCGGCCTCGGAGGCCTTGAGGCTCCCGCCCACCTGGAGCAGCTGCTGGCTCACGATGAGCAGGCCGATGGTGCCGTTCAGGAGGAAGTTGGAGAGGGTGGCGCCGGTGAAGGTCATGTTCCGGAAGAGCCGGAAGTCGACGAAGGCGTGGATGGCCTTGCGCTCCACGTGAACGAAGGCCCCGAGGCCCAGGACGCCGAGGGCCGCCAGGCCAAGTGTGGCGGGCCGGGTCCAGCCCAGGCGGCTGCCGAAGATGAGGACCACCATCAGGGAGACCATGGCCACCAGGAAGGTGAAGACGCCCTTGCCGTCGAAGCGGTGGCTCTTCGCGCCGCCCTGGACCCTGCTTTCGGGGGTGGCGCGGATGAGGAGGTACGACACGGCCGAGATGGCGATGGAGATGAGGAAGATGGAGCGCCAGCCCACCAGGGTGGCCATGTAGCCTCCGAAGATGGAGGCCAGGCCGGAGCCGCCCCAGGATCCGATGGACCACATGGACACGGCCCGCTGGCGGGCCTTGCCCTCCCAGCAGGTCTTCACCAGGGCCATGGTGGCCGGCATGATGCAGGCGGCGGAAAGGCCCTGGATGGCCCGGCCCGAGAGCATGAGGGGCAGGGCCAGGGACCCCGAGGCGCACACGATGAGGAGGGAGCCCAGCATGCCCAGGCCGTTGCCCACGAGGGCCACCTTCACCCGGCCGATGCGGTCCGCGAGGCCTCCGAAGAGCACGATGAAGATGCCCGAGAAGAGGGCCGTCACGGAGACGGCCAGGTTCATGAACACCGGATCCAGGGCCGGATGGGGCCAGGCCTTGGCCCCGGGGGGCAGGGGGCCGTTGAGGTCCCGGAGGATGGCGGGGGCGATGGTGCCCGTGGTGCCGGCGAAGAGCCAGAAGGTGACGACGCCGAGGACGATGCCCCAGAGGAGCCGTTCGGTGCCGGGATCCTGGGCGGTGCGGGATGCGGAGGTCATGGGTTGCCTTTCAGGGGATCAGGCGGCTAGCCAGCTGCCGGCCGCGGCCAGGAGGGTCTCGATGCCGGTTCTCAGGGTGGGATCCAGGGCCGGGGCCCAGTACGGGGAGTGGGGGCCGGGCAGGGTGGCCAGGGTGCCCCGGTCCCGGGCCTCGTCCCAGGCGGCGGGGGCGGTGCCCCCCACGAACCAATAGCAGTAGGGGGCCCCCCAGGCCTGGCCGAAGCGCCCGAAGTCCTCGCTGGCGCCCACGGGGATGGCCTCCGTCAGCCGTTCGCCGAACTGGGCCCGGAAGGCCTCGGTCACGCGGCGGGTGGCCTCTGCGTCGTTGACGGTGAGGGGGAAGTTGTTGATGGGCTCGAACTCGGGCTCCCGGGGGGCATTGGAGGCCCGGGCCTCCGCCTCGCACACGCGGCGGACGGCGGCCAGCAAATGCTCCCGCACCGCCGGGTCCGTGGTGCGGATGTTCAGCTTGAGCACGGCCTCGGCGGGGATGATGTTCTCGGCGTGGCCCGCGTGGAATTCGCCCACGGTGACCACGGCCTGGGTCTGGGGGGGCACCTCCCGCGCCACCACGGTCTGGAGGCGGAGGACGGCGGCCGAGGCCATGACCACCGGGTCGATGGCGTTCTGGGGCATGCCGCCGTGGCCGCCGGCCCCGAAGAAGCGCACCCGGAAGCTGTCGCCGGCGGTGAGCATCTGGCCGGCCTTGGTGGCCACGGTGCCCGCCCGGTACTGGAGCAGGTGCTGCCCGAGGATCACGTCCGGGCGGGGGAAGCGGGCCACCATTCCGTCGTCCAGCATGGCCTGGGACCCGGTGCCCGTTTCCTCCGCGGGCTGGAAGACCACCATCACCGTGCCCCGCCAGGCCTCCTTGGCCTCGGCCAGGACCAGGGCGGCTCCCAGGGCCCAGGTCATGTGCATGTCATGGCCGCAGGCGTGGGACACGGGCACGTTCTCGCCCTTGGCGTCCCGGGCCTCGCAGGTGCTGGCGTAGGGGACACCGGTGCGCTCCAGGATGGGCAGGGCGTCCATGTCGGCGCGGAGCATGAGGGTGGGCCCCGGGCCGTTCGCCAGGAGGCCGACGACCCCGGTGCCGCCCACCTTTTCCGTCACCTGGTAACCCGCCTCGGACAGGCGCGTGGCCAGGAGGGCCGCGGTTCGCGACTCCTGGTGGGCGAGTTCGGGATGGCTGTGGAGATCCTTGTAGAGCTGCTCCAGGGCGGGGAGGACCCGCTCGATCCGGGGCGTCAGGGGACCGACGAAGGCGTTCATGGGGGAGACCTCCCGCGTTTGGACAGACCCAGGATCGGTCCGCCTGGAGATCACCAGAAGGCATTATTTATTCAATGGTGAACACCAAAAGTGTTCATAGGTACAGCTTGGCGCACCCCTTGCGGCCGGCGGAGGACCCGCACCAGCGCACGACCTGCCTCCTCAGGGTCTCGGCGAAGGCCTTGGCCACCGGGGTGAGGGGCACGTCCACCCGGGTGATGAGCCCGATATCGCTGGGCGGGGGGACCTCCTGCAGGGCCGCCGCCCGGATCCCCTGGGTCTCGGGGCAGTCCAGCAGGCCCGTGGGCATGAAGGTGAGCACATCGGAATTCCGGACGATGCTCAGGGCCGAAAGCACGGATTCGCACTTGAGGATGCGCTCGGGTGCGCCCAGGCCGGCCTGCTTGAAGTAGCCCAGAAGCCGGGTGCCCAGGCCATGGGTGCCGAAGCTGGTGGCCAGCCATTCCTGGTCCTGGAGCTCCCCCAGGCGGCGGGCTCCGGCGCAGGGATGCCCCTGCCGCAGGACCACGGCGTTGGCGGCCCGGAACCAGCGCTCGAAGGCCAGGTCCTCCCCGGCCCCTTCCCCGGCGATCACCATGACGCTGAAGTCCAGGTGGCCCTGGCGCACCCCGGGCAGGGCGATGCCCTCCAGGCCTTCCACCACGTGCAGCTTCACGTGCTTGAACGTGCGCCTGAAGGCGGCCACGGCGTGGGGCAGCACGGTGAGGGCCACCAGGGGGGTGACGCCCACGGCCACGGTGCCTTCGTCCGCGCCCTTGGCCTGCTGGATTTCGGTGCGGGCGAGGCTGGCCTGCTTGAGGATCAGCTCGGCCCGGGCCAGGAGGCGGGTGCCGTCCTCCGTGAGCCGGATCCCCCGCACGCTGCGGTGGATCAGGGCCGTGTCCAGGTCCGTCTCCAGTTCCTTGAGCGCCTTGGTAAGGGCGGACTGGGACAGGGACATGCGCCGGGCCGCGGCCCGGATGCTGCCCGTTTCCACGGCGGCGAGGAAGGCCTCCAACTGGTGGATCTTCATGGGCGGCTCCCGGGGTGAACGCTTTTGGTGGTCATTCTATTCAAAATTATGCCTTCTGGAGGCCAGGGCCGAAAACCATACTTCAGCATCGAAGCGGACAAACATGGGCGAACGGAAGCCCCGAGGGAGCAGGGCATCAACCCCTCCCCCGGCAACGTGCGCCTCGGCATCCACCTGAACGAACCCAGGAGTGATCCATGACCCACCTGCCGCAAGCTGCCGCCACCCCGGCCGGGGGCAACGAGGCCGGGTACGCCTGCCCGCCCAGCGTGCTGTTCGGGATGTGCATCGCCGTGTCCGTCTATTGGCTCTTCGCCCTCTCCATGAATCCCCTGGTGCCCAGCATCGCCCGGGATCTGCGCCTCGCCCTGGGGGTGGCGGATCCCAACCTGGCCCTTGCGGTCAGCCTGGCGGGCCTGACCGCGGGGATCTGCATCATGCCCATGGGCGGCCTGGCCGATCAATTCGGGCGGGTGCGCCTCACCCGGATCGGCCTGGCGGTGGGCCTGGTGGGGGCGTTGCTCTGCGGCCTGGCCCCCAGCATCGGGCCCCTGGTGGCGGGGCGGTTCTTCCTGGGGCTTTCGGCGGCCATCGTCATGCCCGCGACCCTGGGCCTGGTGAAGGTCTACTACAGCGAGGCGGAACGCCCCCGGGCCATCACCTACTGGTCCCTGTCCACCGCCGGGTGCGCCAGCTTCTCCAGCCTCTTCGGGGGGGTCCTGGCCACTCACGCGGGCTGGCGGTGGGCTTTCCTCCTGGCCGTTCCATGCATCCTGGCCGCCTTCCTCCTGCTCCGGGATGCCCCCGAACGCAAGGCCGCCGCCACGGGCCGGCGCCCCTTCGACGTGATCGGCTTCTCCGCCCTCATCCTCGGCCTGCTGGCCCTCAACCTGGCCATCAGCAAGGGCAAGGCCTGGGGCTGGACGAGCCCCGCGACCCTGGGCTGCCTGGGGCTCTTCGCCCTGATGCTGGGGGTCTTCGTGCCCCAGGAGCGGCGCCACCCCGCCCCCATCGCCGATCTCTCCCTGTTCCGCAGCCGTGGCTTCACCGGGGCCGTGATCGCCAATCTCTTCGTGAACTCCCTCCTGGGCGTGCTGGTGGTGATCATGATCTACCTGCAGAAGGGCCGGGGTTTGTCGGCCATGCGGGCCAGCCTCCTCACCCTGGGTTACGCCCTGGCCGTGCTCCTGCTCCTGCGGGTGGGGGAAAAGCTGGCCAAGCTCCTGGGCCCCCGCCTGCCCATGATCCTGGGCGGCCTCAGCCTCATCGGCCTCATCGTGCCCCTCAGCTGCACGGGCGTGCAGAGCAACCCGGTCTACTTCGCTTGGGTCTTCATCGGCCTCGCCTTCCTGGGGGTGGGCCTGGGCCTGTTCATGACCCCGGCCACCATGCTGGCCATCGGCGAGGCGCCCGCGGACAAGGCGGCCCTGGCCGGCGGGATCTTCAAGATGGGCAGTTCCCTGGGGGGCGCCTTCGGGATCGCCGTCCACCTGGCCATCTTCGGCGCGGTCCTGCAAGGCACGGGCAACGTCCACCTGGCGGCCCGGTACAGCATCGGCGCCGGGCTGCTGGCCGCGATCCTGGCCTCCCTCGTCCCCTGCTTCCTGTCCCCCGCCCCCAAGGCCTGATATCCCCTCCCCCGGAGTCTCCATGAAGCCCCTGTCCACCCTGCTCCTCTGCGCCGGCCTCCCCGTTCTCGCCCAGGCCCCGGCCAGCCCCCTGTCCGTGCAAACGGACGCCTTTTCCGCCACCCTGTACGGCCTCCTGGACGCCGGCGTGGGCTACATGCCCCACAGCCTCAACTGGGACGCCACCCTGCCGCCCTCCACGGCCCCGGCGGCGCTCACGGGCCGCAAGAAGGTGCTGGGCATGTTCGCCGGCGGCGTCTCCCAGTCCCGGTGGGGCATCCGCGCCTCGGCGGATCTGGGCGGCGGCTGGAAGGCCATCGCGCACCTGGAGGCCTGCCTCGTGGGCACCACGGGGGTGGTGGGCAACTCGGCCCTGGGCCTGGCCACCAACACGCCCGCGGGCCCCAACTGGGCGGGGGATTCCGCCGTCAACAACCAGCTCTTCAGCCGGGCCTGCTACGGGGGCGTCAGCTCGGACCGTTACGGCACCCTCACCTTCGGGCGCAACATCAGCCTGATGATGGAACTGGCCGTGGCCTACGATCCCCTGGGCGCCGCCCAGCTGTTCTCGCCCCTGGGCTTCTCGGGGACCTACGGCGGCGGCGGCGCCACGGAGAACTCCCGGGTGGACAACAGCCTGAAGTACAAGATCAAGGTGGGGGCCTTCTCCTCCGGGGCCCTCTACAAGTTCGGCAACGTGGCCGGGGCGATGGGGGCCCAGAGCGGGGTCCAGGCCCAGGCCGGGTGGGAGCGGGGCGCCCTGGGCGTGCAGTTCAGCTACCAGGGCTGCAAGGACGCCTTCTCCCTGGGCAGTCCCAACGGCACCACCCAGCCCCTGGGCACGGTCGTCGCCACGGCCTTCGACACGGAGGCGTGGATGGCCACCTTCAAGGCCGGCGTGGGCCCCGTCACCCTCAAGGCGGGGTACCAGCACCTCACGTACACCAACCCCAGCCACCCGGTCGAGGACCAGGCCCTCACCAGCCTTTTCGGGGTGCCCATCGCCAGGCCCGTGAACGTCACCCGCTATGCCACGGGCGCCAAGCAGGTGGACGTGGTCTGGCTGGGCGGGGCCTGGGACGTGACCCCGAAGCTGGCGGTGCAGGCCGGGTACTACCACGTGCGGCAGAACGACTACTCGGGGGGCACCGCCACGGCCTCGGCCAAGTCCGGCACCTCCAGGTTCGCATCCCTCCTGGTGGACTACCGGATCACGAAGCGCTTCGACGTTTACGGGGGCCACATGGGGAACGAGGCCGCGGGTGGCATGGCCATCCCCGGGTACTTCGCCTCCAACGGTCTCACGGGGGTGGGGTTCCGGTTCAGTTTCTGAAGGCGCCCCCCGGCGCCGGTTCAGAAGTACGAGATGGAGGTGGTCTTCAGGTGGCGCTGCTCGAGGAGGGCGGCGATGCGCTTGACGACGTTGCGGCGGATGTCCAGCTCCACGGGGAGGGCCGGGTCCTGGTGGGCCTCGTTGACGCGGGTGCCCACCTGGAAGCGGATGACGTCGCTCTCCAGGAGGAGGTCCATCATGCGGCTGGCGGCGTTGCGCCGGGGGGCGGCGCCGGCCTCCAGGTACTCGGCCACCTTGCCCAGGGTGAGGCAGCCCTCGGTGACCAGGTCGATGCCGGGCATGGTGGAGGGGACGGGGACCTCCCGGTCGTACTGGCCCAGGTCCATTTCCGCCTCCAGCCCCAGTTCCCGGCCCACGATGGTGGAGGTGGTGCCGCCGGAGACCACCTTCCGGGCCCCCGGGGTCCGGGCCAGCTCGGCGAACTCCCGGTCCCGGGCGGCGTCGTAGGGGGGGCCGGTGAGGACGAGGAGGGTGCGGGGGTGGCGGAACTGGATGACGCCGCAGGTGATGTCGTCCCCCGCGGCGCCCCCGTCGTTCCACAGGGCCCGGTCCACCAGGAGCTCGCCCAGGCGGCTGGCGCCGATGGCCGGGTTCCGGCGCACCTTGCCCAGGAGGAAGTCCCGCATGGGGCCCTCCCCCCAGCCCAGGGGGTGGGCCTCGCTCCCCATGCCGGACTGGGTCACCCCGTCGGAGCAGAGCACGATTCTGTCCCCGGTGCGCCCGTCGAACTCGCTCACGTGGAGGCGGCGGTTCCCCCAGCGGGGGTGGGTGTGGCACCGCCGCTCCACCTCCACGGCGCCGCCTTCCCGCAGGAGGAGGAAGGGCGGGTTCCCGTGCTCGAAGACCCGGGTTCGGCCGTCCACCCGCGCGTCCACGATGGTGAAGGTGGAGTAGCTGACCCGGCGCACCGCGTCCACGGGCAGGGAGTCCATGAGGATGGTGGCGGCCCTTTCCGTGTCGATGTTCCAGGCCACGTATTCCAGGGCCATGGCGGCGGTGACGGAGCCGAGGACGGCGGCCTCGGGGCCCGAGCTGAGGCCGTCGGCCAGGACGGAGACGACGCGGCCCTCCTCGATCTTGCGGCTGAGGAAGACGTCCCCGGCCAGGCGCTCCCGGTCGCAGGCGAGGGCGTGGTGGTCCACCTCCACGAAGAGGGCGCCGGGGGCGGGGTTCACGGGCGCTCCTGGCCGGAGAACTCGGCGATGATCGAATTGAGGAGGCCCTCGGAACGGGCAGCGTTCCGGCCCAGGCTCATGGCGATCTCCTGGACGTTGCCCAGCAGGTTCTGGATGACGAGCTCTGCCTTGCCGATGACCTGCCGGCGCCGCTCCTCGTCCCCGGTGACGTCCAGGAGGAGGGCGCCCGCCACCTGGCCGGGCTCCACCTCGAAGATCGTGCCGCTGAGGACCTTCCCGCCGCAGGTCAGGTTCTGGCGGATGATCTCCTCCCCGCCGGCCAGGACCTGGCGGAACCGGTCACCGAAGGGCACGAACTTCTCGAGGCGGGCCCCGGCGAGGCCGGGGATGGCCTCGTAGGCGGTGAGGGCGTCCTCGCCCGTGATGCGGGCGAACTCCTCGTTGCACTCGATGATGGCCAGGTCCTTGTCCACGATGACGACGCCCAGGGGCAGGGTGCGCAGGAGGGCGTTGGCCTTCTTCTCGGCCAGGCGCCTCAGGTTGGAGACGCACATGAGCCCCTCCGCGTCCCCGGCCAGGATGGCCCCGGCCAGGGCCCGGCAGGTGTCGTACCCGCAGGCCCCGCAGTTCAGCTCGTCCCCGGGGCTGCCCTTGCCGATCTGCCGGAGGGCGGTCTCCAGCTGCTCCTCCCGGAAGGCGGGGGGCGCCTGGGGACGGGGAGGGTAGGCCCGCTCCAGGCCGGGGCCCCAGGTCCGGGGGTAGGCGCCGGGCTCGGTGCGGGCCGCGTCCTGGATGCGCATCCAGGCGTCCACGGGGGAGCGCCGGGTGGCCTTGGGTCCCCGGACGCAGCCCCCTTCGCAGGCCAGGAGCTCCAGGAAGAGGTTGCCCTCCGCGGGGAGGGCCAGGCCGTCCAGGGCCTCCCGGATGGCGGAGACGCCGGCCAGGGTGAGGAAGCGGGTGCCCCGGGTGGCCATGTTCAGGCGGGTGGCCCGGGCCATGCCCCCCTCCACGGGATAGAGGGCGCCCTCGGCCGCGGGGCCCCCGGCGAAGGCATCGCCGGGGCCGGGCTCCAGGGCCTCCGGGTCCACCCCCTCCTCCTCCATCCAGGCGCGCAGGTCCTCGAAGGTGAGGGCCGCCTCCAGGAGGCCCGGATGGTCCGCGGCCTCCAGCTTCTTGCCGATGCAGGGGCCGATGAAGACGACCCGGGCGCAGGGGCCGAAGGTCCGCTGGAGGCTGGCGGCGTGGGCCTGGGCCGGGGAGGCCACGGGGGTGAAATGGGCCGCCAGGTCGGGACGGGTGCCGCGCACGAGGCTGACGGCCACGGGGCAGGCGGTGGAGAGCCAGAGCCTGCCGGTCTCCCGGTCCAGGTCCCGGGCGATGCGGGCGCTCACCTCCTGCGCCCCCAGGGCGGTCTCGCCGGCCCCCGCGAAGCCGAGGCGGCGGAGGGCCGCGGCCATGCGCGCCGGGGCCAGCCCCGGGAATTCGGAGATCCAGGAGGGGGCCAGGGATGCCACCGCCTTCGCGCCCCCGGCGACGAGGCCCCGCACCAGGGGCAGGTCCTCCCGCACCCGCTTGGCGCCCGCGGGGCAGGCCTCCACGCAGGCCCCGCAGGCGATGCAGCGCTCCGGGTCGATGGCCGCGTGCCCCTTGGCCACGCGGATGGCCTTGACCGGGCACTGGCGCAGGCACTTGTAGCAGTCCTGGCAGTGGGCCGCCTCGGAATGGACGGGCCCGGCCTTCACAGGGCCGCCTCCAGGACGGCCTCCAGGGTCCCGGGGGCCACGCCGTGGATGAGTTCCCCGTCCACCTTCAGGTTGGGGCCGTGCTGGCACATGCCCTCGCAGCGGCTCCCCCGCAGCCGGACCCGCTCCTCCAGCCCACGCTCCCGGAGCCACGCCTGGATGCGGGGGAGGTGCTCGTCGTTGCCCCGGGCGAAACAGGAACTGCCGAGGCAGACGGTGAGGACCGCCCCCGGGGCGTCGGCGGACGCGGCTCCCGCCGCGCCCGGGTGGGGACCCGGACAGGATTCGTGGGATGGCATGGACGCCTCCTTACGGCACCGATATCATTCTTGTGATATCGATATCATAAGATCGATTGTGACTGGATTCAGAGGGATGTCAAGGTCAGGTCTGACAGGAGCATCCGCCACAGTTCACTCGCCGAAGATTCCTGCAGATGGACCGTATTCGGAGTTGTGCAGGATCAGGGCTTCCGTGTCCGGCGCCTTAATAGTAATGGGGCCCTCGATGTTTCAGGAGGAGGGTTGCGCCGTGGGCTTGACGGCACTGTCGAATTCCTCGCGGGGCGTCTCCCGAAGTTCATAGGCATGGATGGAAGGAGGTTCCTGGGAACGACTGTTGCGGTTTGATGCTTCCTGATGACCGTGGAAACACAGCTTCAATGGGATTCTTATGCCAGAGGCAGGCCGGATCAAAGCGAGATGGCACTGGTGTCTCCGGGAAAGAGGGGGCCGAGGATGCGCCCGGATGCACCTTCAAAGAATCCGAGGACGGAATCCAGGGCTGACCTCGGGATTCCGGGAGGCATGGCGGGAGCTCCGAAGGCGAAGAATGCGACGGAGCGGGTGCCGCTGTGGATGGCGGTGCGGCGGTCAGGGCCCTGGAAGTAGGAGGCCAGGACGTTCTGGCTGTCAATAAGAACGGGTTCTCCAGGCTTGCACGATAGAAGTCCCGAGTGCCCTTCCAGAGTGGTGCCTTGAACTGCAGTGCCGAAGATTACTCTCTCGTGGATCAGATCCATATCCTGGACTCCCATCAGCACCCCATGGGTCGCCTCGCAGAAAAGCAAGGCCTGAATGAGGGAAGGGACTGGAGGGAGACCCTTCGCGCGAATCGTCTTGACCTGCCTGTCCAGGGGGAGGATGTATCCCCATTCTTCAAAAAATGGGACATACCCCTGTAGGTTTTCTTGGATCTGCGCCCACCTGTTCACAATCAGGTCCCTGACCGATTTCCCTTCTTCCTGGATTCGTTTCCGGAATTCCTTTGGCCGGATTTTTTCTATGGCAGCCATTCCCACGTGAAGCCTGGGGAAGGCGGACGCTGCGTCTGCTGAAATGACAAACATTTTCTTCCTCTATTCAGTTGGCTATTCCGAAGATCGGCTTCACCGCACCCAAGCTCCCCGATGGGGTGAGCGATTTCTCGTGCTGGTTGGGTGGTTCCTGCGAGAAGATCCGATTCGAATAGTGGGCCTTCAGATAGGCGAAGCCAGGCGTTCCACCAGATCCATCGAGGTCGGCCAGATAATTCCGGGCGACGCCCAGATGAACCCTTCGCCAGTCGAACAAGGCCTGGTCCAGAGCCTTGGCTGATGCAATGAACCTTCCCACTGGACCTTTTTCGTGCCCGGGCTCCAGTTCCTGGACCAGCTTTTTCAGGTCCGTCGCTGTTTCGTGTGGGTAAACGGCGGAATAGGCCGGCCAGAGACCCTGCATGGCCTTGAGGAGGAATGGGCCCTCCGAGCCCAACCGGCCTGACTGGGTTTCCAGGAACGAGATGGGCCTGGGAAGATGGGTCCATGGATACGAAAGCGCTCTTCACCATGGCTCTGGGTCTGCAGGCCCCCTGGGAGGTCGTGGACCTCAAGTTCGACGAGGAGGCCCACCGGCTGGACATCCTCATCGACTTCCAGCGAGGGGCGGACTTCCCGTGTCCGGTCTGCGGCCAGCCCTGCAAGGTCCACGACACCGAGGAGAAGACCTGGCGACACATGAACTTCTTCCAGTACGCCTGCTACCTGACGGCCCGTGTCCCGCGCTGCAAGTGCGACAAGGACGGGGTCAAGCAGGTGCAGGTACCATGGGCGCGGCCGGGATCCGGGTTCACCCTGATGTTCGAGGCCCTGCTGATGGTGCTGGTCCGGTCGATGACCGTGCGCGAGGCGGCCAGGCTGGTCGGGGAGCACGACACCCGGATCTGGCGGCTGGTCCACTTCCATGTGGAGGATGCCCGGACCCGAGTGGACATGTCCGAAGTGAGCCGGATCGGGGTCGACGAGACCGGGGCCAAACGAGGCCAGAGGTACATCACCCTGGTGGTGGACATGGAGGCCAAGAAGCTCCTGTTCGGCGTGGAAGGCCGGGACCAGGAAACCCTCAAGGCGTTCAAGGCGGACCTGGTGGCCCATGGAGGCGATCCCGCCAGGATCACGGAGGCCAGCATCGACATGTCCCCGGCTTTCATCAAGGGCCTGGGCGACCATTTCCCGGAGGCCAAGCTCACCTTTGACCGGTTCCACGTCATGAAGCTGATTGGCGAAGCCGTGGACGAAGTGCGGCGTCAGGAGGTCAAGGAGTACCCGGAGCTGAAGAAGACGCGCTATGTCTGGCTGAAGAATCCCTCCAATCTCACGGCACGGCAGGCGGAAATGCTGGAGGCCCTCCGGAACGCCAACCTGAAGACCGCCGAAGCCTACAGGATGCGGGTCACGCTCCAGGACTTCTACGAGCAGGCCAATCCGGGCGCAGCCAGGTTGTTCCTCCAGGAGTGGATCGCCATGGTGCTGGCCTCGGGGATCGAGCCCATGGTCAAGGTCGCCCAGACACTCCAGGCGCACACAGAGGGCGTCCTCCGCTGGTTCCGGAGTGGGCTTTCCAATGGATTCCTGGAGGGCCTGAACTCCCTCGTCAAAGCGGCCAAGGCCAAGGCGAGAGGCTACCGGAAGGTCCGCAGCCTCATCACCATCGCCTATCTCATCGCCGGCAAGCTCAAGTTCAACGTCGCGGAGTTGTGGCCTGCACAGACCCAGGCCGCCCCGAAGTCCCTCCGCGAGGTAAGGTTCCGCCCAAGCCCCGTGCTCTGCTGATCCGAGGCCCCGAAGGGGCCGGAGCCCCGCCTGCCAGAGCCCGAGCCCGGAGGTTCCCCCTCCCGACGCAAGACAAGGTAGATGCAGGTTCAGCCTGCCCTGCCAAAGCACCTGCCGTCGTCGTCGCCCATCGGCCCCCCCGTAACGGGGCCGATGGCGCGATCGCAAGCGCCACGCCGCATCCATGCGGTCAGGAGAGCCTGCGTGCCACCCAGGCCACCCACGGGCACCCACGTTGCCAGGGGCGTGATGCAGCGAAGCGGAGGCGCGCTCCTGGCGTGGGTGAGCCGGTCAAGATGCCGGGAGCCGGCGCTCGGAATGCCGGGGTTTTAAACTCGGGTTACCCACACGATTCAGCGCAGAGCC